>JAZDMK010000036.1:0-9092 GCA_043800975.1 Bacteroidota bacterium
ACACTGCTATTATCAATGACAAAGAATATTTTTCGGAAATTACAAGTGAGCATTCTTTAATTGAGTTTCAACAAATAGGCAATTTATGGTATCCGAAGCATTTTTTCTATAATACAAAGTGGCAATATTACGATGAGTCAACAAAAGAATTACGCCTTACTAACATGCAATATTCAGAATTTTTTGTCAATGAAATTATAACTGATAGCGTGAAAGAAATTCCGGAAGATCAAATTTATAATGATTTTCTCCATTCAATTTATACATTAAAATCACAATATGATCCTGAGTTTTGGAAAGATTATAATTTGATACCTGACGACTTATTGCGACAGGCAGTTTTTAAAGATATTGAAAAATTAAAGAAATAAAAGTGCTAAGATATTCGTTTGAGTGCGCTTGCAACATAAGCCCCATTAATCCATTCTAATCTATACTTTAATCCTGCTCACATCACGCATCTCCACCCCAAATGCCTTTCTGCCCGAAACTCTCATTGTCTCTGCATTGCCTGAAGTGTAAAACTGTGTGATGCATTTTTTATCAAAAGGTTTCCAATGTTCCAAAATCCATTTTCCCATACTTTCGGCGGGGTCGGAAATCATGATTTGCTCGGGCAGATGCTCCCGTATCTGTGCTACCACCGCAGGATAGTGCGTGCAGGCCAGAAAGATTACATCACAGTTGCGAACGGGTTTTACAATTTTTTCGATTGTGTCGTGTAGTTTTTTAGAATTTAATTCTCCCGCTTCTACCAATGCAGACAAGGGCTGTGCAATACGCTGCCGGATATTTATTTCAGGAGCACCGAGCGCGTAACAGCGCGAAAGCACGGTGCGTCGGCCGCCCAGCAAGGCTACTTTTTTATCTTTCATTTTATTTAAAAGTGCAAGTCCGTGGGTAATGATATCGATGATTTTGGGATTGTCTCTGTACGTCACGGTGGAAGCGGCATTGCAGGCCACGGCCACATGTGTGCATCCCTGCGCAAGCATCCAGCCTATTACTTTTTCCACTCTTTTCTTCAGTTCCGTTTTCTCTACTTTACCGTAGGGCGTGAAACCCGAATCCGAAAAATAAATAAGGGGAGGTGCTCCCTTTTCTGTGAGGTAGCGGCAAAGGCCCAGCCCGCCTATGCCCCAGTCGATGATGCCTATTCGGTTCATGGATAGGTGAGTGTAAGCGGTTTTATTTTTTCAAAGTCTCCCGTATCAAAAGCTAAAATCCGTGACGACCAGCCGATGTTGATCACCTGCGCTTTCCTTCCGGGGAAGCGGCTTTCGAGATACCAGCGGTATTCGTGCTGTGCGCGCATGGGATTGTACTGCACCATTTTTTTCCAGTCGGGGTCGTTCACCATTTTCTTCAAAGCACCGTAATACTTTGGATTGCGTATGCGCTGGAAATAATATTTTATTTTTGAAAAGAAGAAACGCGGAAGTTCGCTGTATTTCACTGGTGCAGCAACCATATCGATAATCAGCATTTTCCCGCCGGGCTTCATGATACGGCTGAATTCGGCCATAATTGGATCCCAGTCGAGATAACGGAACGACAACAAAGAAATGATTAAATCCACCGACTGATCTGGCAGCGGGAGGGAAGGTCCGCTGATGGTGTGAAACTGAAGATTGGGAAATGTGTCTTTGGATGCATTCGCCACATCAATCATTCCCGGAGAATTGTCAACACCGATCCCTTCTTTGATTTTTCCGGAAAGACTTTGCAGCAAAGCGCCATTCCCGCAGCCCACATCGAGCATTGTCAGCTGATTCAGATTGTCGGGAAAATGTTTGTGCATCCACTTCCATTCATCTTTGCGCACTTTGATATCAGAAAAAACATCTGCATACAAAGCCGCTACACGGTCGTACGATCGGTCGGGCATGGCTGGCTCCGGGTCAAAACGGATCATTTGTTCTGCCTCTTGCATTCCTGCATATTTTTTAAGTGAGCCCGTGATCCCGTGCGATTTCATTCCTTTGCAACCGATGGCGTAGAGCGGCTTTTCTGCTCCGGCATCTTTTATATATTTTTCAGGGCTGCCCGAAAATGTAGTATACCAGAAATAACCGTAAGCAGGAATGTAGAATGTATTTGCAAAGAAACGTGCAAACCACCGTGCTGATCGGCAACAACGAAAGTAAGCAGCTGCATTTTTTTCAAAAGGAATGTCCATCGTTCTCCATTCGTGCGGACTGAATTGCTCGGGATATTCAATCATTCCGAACATGGGGCCGTACATTCCGGAATGTCCTATGAAATGGAGCTCTTGAATAAATTTGTTTTCCTGTTTGATTTTAAAAAGTACAGAAAGCACGTCACGTTTACTTTCAACAGCAGTGCATAAAACTTCAGCGGAAGATTTTTTTTCTGCCGCCAGTGTATTTGCAATGCGTGTGAACTTATCACCGCCAAGCCTGTACTTTGTAGTATAAAGGATGACAATCAATGTATTCAGAATTCGTATGTGCGAAGATACACATTTGAAAAAAGAATCAAAAGGAACCTATGCAGTAAATAATTAACTTTGCATAAATTGGATGAAACATGAAAAGTAAAACGTCGTATCTTTTATTACTCATACTATTTTTTAGTATTAAGCTTTCTGCCCAAAAGGTTGAATATGCAAGGCAGGAAATTACGATTGGGAAAATGAAATGCATCAATAATCAGTATCGGGATAATGTGGAAGGTATTCTGATCACGTTCCCCTGTTCGCTGAAATATGGTAAAAAACAAATTATGGGAGCGGATACAAGTGATGCTCTTAGTACCTTTTATGTTTATCCTGAAATTCGAATTAACAATTCATTGATTTTTCATCCGCAAGATAAACCGGAAGCAACATGGCTTAGCGCTACAACCAATTATTATAATTCTGTGAAAGCGGATAAGCCCGGAAAGAAAGCTGATCTTTCGTTTTTCATTCCCTATCATCGTTTTTATATAGGGCAGGGAGAATACAACTGCAAAATTTCAATTCATGCATGCAATCGAAGCGGCGATCTTGTTTTCGAAAAACTGGCAAAAGATACAATTCATGTTTCTCAGCCAAAAATGAGCGTTTCCTTGCTGAACCTAAAGAACCTTGAAGTGAAGTACAAAGATAATTATGACTATGCCGGCCGTAATGTTCCATTCTGGAATTTGTTTTATGGTAAAAGGAGCAACCGTGGTTACGGTTATCCCGATGTGCAATGGCAGATTATTGTGGGCAATGATGCCGTTTATTCTTCCGAAATTAGCTGGGATGCATTTATCGGGTTTGACGGCACCTGTGTTTTTCAGTCAGGTATTAAAGATCCGGTTGAATTTTATGCGAGTGATTATGATTTGTTTTTTTCAGATGATCATATCGGGCGCTATAAAATAGGGCAGGGCAGCAGCAGCGAGGAAAAACACTTCACATCTTTGTCTTTTGATGAAGTTAAAAATATGAACCTGGATTATTACAAAAGACCGGTTCCGCAAATTAGAAAGAAGAATGTAAAACTTGAACACAACCAGAAGCAGAACGGTGTGTCCGGCATCAGGGTGCGGCTCGATTATTCATTGGAGCAGCCCAATGAATTAATTCCCATCATTGCCAAACCATTTATCACAACAGGAAACTATGATGACTTTTCTGAAAAGTATTTTAAAACAGAAAATCAACTTAAGTATTATAAAATGGGCGGATATAGCATTGGTTCTGTAAATTCACAGGGTACCACAGAGGTTTTTTATCCCTATTATAAGTTAATAGGTGGAGAAATACCGAATTATAAGTTTAATATTGGGCAATATGATGTTGAGTTCGACCGAACGCAAAACAAAGAGAGCATTACGATTCCCGAATTTGATGATGTTACCTGGTCTGCATTGAAAGGAAGTGAAACCTCAAGGAATGGCTTGTTCGGTTTGTGGGTTGATGCTGTGCAAAAACTGCCGGAGGCTTATACAAATAATTTTTCACCCAACCGATTTGAGTTTTCATACATATTAACGCCTTCCATTTTTGGAAAAACGCAGGCAGATACTTTGTTCTCAACAAGTAAAAGTTTTTTTCTTCCTTACAGTAAAATGAAGTTTGTTCCGGGAACTCAGGCAGCAGTTAATCTTTCCAGAAAGGTAATGCTGGAGCCTGATTCAGGAAGAAAAATCTGTATCGGGAAACAGAATACGGCATTCGATTTTAAAATGCCGGTGATGTGGAATGTTGAGATAAAATCAGTGAATATTAAACTGAAGAAGTTTGTCTGCAACCAAGGCGACTGGATTTGCCTGGTTCATGGCAGCGATACGCTGCTTCTTGAAGAAATGAGTAAGCAATATAATTCGGCCAAACTTCATTTAAAAAAGAAATTGACGGATATTAAAATGTATTGTCATCCGCGGGATGCTGCAATGATTGTGATCATTAGCAATCCAACCAATGGCTTTATGAGGCAGTCAAGATTAATTGCTTCTTTTGCAGCAAATGAAATGCAGGCGGGTGGAAGTAAATTCTTTCTTGCTAAAAGTAATGATGTGAAAAAAGGAAAACTGAATTATAAGATTCAGTCAGCAGGCGAATCCGTTATGTGAAGTCCGCATTCCTTGGCGCTGCTGTCTTCCCACCACCATCTTCCGGCGCGGAAATCCTGACCAGTTTTCACAGCGCGGGTGCAAGGGCTGCAACCGATACTCCGGAAACCTTTGTCGTGAAGGGGATTGTAAGGCACTGCATTTTTTTTCAGATAATCCCACACCATTTCGAGGGGCCAGTTCAGCAATGGATTCACTTTGATTTTTTTACTTCCTTCATCCCACTCAAAAACTTCCATTGCAGAGCGGTTTTCGGATTGTTCGCTACGAATACCGGTAATCCATGCATCCGCATTTTTAAGAGCGCGGGTTAATAAATTTACTTTACGGATACGGCAACAAAGTTTTCTGTTTTCAACACTGTCGTAGAAAAGATTAATACCTTTTTTATTGACCATTTCTTCTACTTCGGCCTGATCGGGGAAATACACCTGAATCGGAATGTTCAGCGAAGTAATGGTGCGGTCGAGCAACTGCAATGTTTCGGGGAACAATCGGCCTGTATCTAAAGTAAAAACATGAATCTTTAGTTTTAACTGCGAGATCATCGAAACGATCACCTGATCTTCAGCGCCAAGACTACTTGCAAAGACAAGCCTGTCTTTAATTGTATTTGCAGCAAAACTTAGTATTTCTTCCGGTGATTGATCCGAAAAAATCTTATTCCATTCTGCAATCTGTTCCTTCATGTTTTATTGTTTTCAGGCAAATATAGGAAAAAGCGCTGTGCGTATGGCTTTACATAATCAATTTTGATTTTAAAAGGGTTATCAACCCTAAGAGGTTAAAAAAATATGGAATAAATCACATTAAGTATGCAAACCCTTAGTATTTTTGCCAAATTGGAAAATATGTTTTTATGAAAACCGAAAAATATGCAGTAATTGGTATCGGACAGTTCGGATCTGCCATTGCGAAAGCCTTATCAGAAAAAGGGGGCGAAGTAATGGCTATTGACACCAACTCTGAAATTATCGATAGCATTGCTGATGATGTTGCTTATGCCGTTGTGCTGGATGCTACTGATCAGAAGGCTTTAATGTCACAAAACATTACAGATTTTGATGCGGTAGTTGTGGCCATCGGTCAGGATTTTGAGCAATTGCTGCTTTGCAGTGTTACCCTGATGGAGCTGGGCGTAAAGCGTATCATTGCACGCGCCATGGGACCAAACCAGAAATCCATCCTTGAAAAAATTGGTATTGAAGAGATTCTCTCACCCGAGGATGAAGTAGGTATTATTGTTGCAGAAAGACTGATCAACCCCAATGTGCTTTCTTATCTGCAGCTTCCCGATAATTACCGTATCGCTGAAATTAAAACACCGCGTGGCATTGCGAACAGAACACTGGGGGATATTGACGTTCGTGATAATTACAAGCTCAGTTTGATTACAATTAAACGTGAGTTTGAAATTAAGAAAAATGATAAAATCGTTTTTGAACAGCATATTGAAGGTGTTCCCAACTCCCGTACAATTGTACTGAATACCGACACATTGGTTGTGTTTGGAAAAAACAGAGATATTGATCGTTTTATTGAAATAAATCAATAACGATTTATGCCCTTAAAAACCATTAGCCGGATTCGTGAACGGATCAATCTGAAATTGTATGGGAGCAAACCGCTTGTTCTGATTATTCTCCGTACACTTTCTGTGATGGTTTCTATTGTTGCGATGGGCAGTATTATTTATTACTACGGCTTTCACAAAACCCCCGAATCAATTTTCATTTGTTCATTCATTATAAAGGCCAGCTTTGCGTTTTACATTCTGCGATTTTTTGTAAGAGTTTTCTTCGATTTTAATCCGGGTCAGTTTATCAAATCAAATTGGTTTGAAGCGCTGCTCATGGTTTTTCTTATTATTAACGGCATTGCTGTTGAAATTTTTGGTGTAAATGTGTTTGCTGAAAATGGGGATGCTCATGTGCATGGAATGAGTTCCTTTTCAATATTATTAATTCAGGTATACTTCTTTGTGATATTCATGATTGATATTGGTAAAGCAAGTCAGAATATTGGTATCCTGAACATGGGTCCATCGGCATTGCTGTCATCTTCTTTCGTGATATTGATACTTGCAGGTGCAGGCCTGCTTTGTCTTCCAGAAATGACAACCAATCACAGCATACGCTTTATTGATTCCTTATTTACTTCCTGCAGTGCTTGCTGTGTCACAGGCCTTGTTGTTGTTGATACAGCAACTTTCTTCACGCTGAAAGGAAAGATTATAATAATGTTACTGATACAATTTGGTGGATTAAACATCATCACATTTGCAACCTATTTTGCTACTTTTTACAGAAAATCCGGAATCAAATATCAGTCGCTGATGAAAGATATGCTTAGTGCAGACCGGATTTCCGACACCCGGCATATTCTTCGTGATATCATTGTTTTCAGTTTAATTATGGAAGCCATTGGCACTGTTTCGCTTTTCTTTTTCTGGGGTGATGCGATCCCTTTTAAAGATGATGCCGAACGTTTTTTCTTTTCCATGTTTCATACTATTTCTGCTTTCAACAATGCAGGATTTGCTTTGTTTACCAATAACCTCTATGAGGAAGTGGTCAGGCATTGTTATGGTGTTCATCTTACAATTGCTGCATTAATATTTTTTGGCGGGCTTGGTTTTGGTGCTATGCAGGATCTGTTCGGGCCGCGCAGCATTCGCGACAGGATGCGGTTTCCATGGAAAAAGTTAAGGGTCAATACAAAAGTAGCTCTTTACACATCTTTGATATTAGTAGCTGTTGGTGCCGTGTTTTTCTATATTCTTGAAAAGGACAATACGGTAGATAACACTAGCCTTTTTGGACAGATTACTTCGAGTATATTCCAGTCAGTTACTACTCGTACCGCTGGTTTTAATACAGTCGATTTTGCTCAGCTCGGTCAGCCCATTCTTTTTATCATGATCGTTCTGATGTTCATAGGAGCATCTCCGGGATCGACGGGAGGTGGAATTAAAACGACAACTTTTGCCATGCTTTTTAAATCGGCAATTGCTACAATTCGTGGAAAGAAAAATGTGGAAATATTTAAACACACAATTTCTTTTGATCTTATCGACCGCGCATACTCTGTACTTTTGTTTGCACTAACGCTGGTTCTCTTTTCAACCTTTTTACTTACGATTACGGAACCCGGTGTGGATTTCATTAAATTGCTTTTTGAAGAAGTGTCAGCTTTTGCAACAGTAGGCTTATCAACAGGTATAACTCCTTTTTTAACCGATGCAAGCAAATACATCTTAATTATGTCGATGTTTATAGGCAGGGTTGGACCTTTAACGCTTGTGTTATCACTTACCCGTGCCAAAACCCACGCCAATTACAAGTATTCTAACGCGAATATTCTAATAGGATAACTAAATCAATTTTAATTTCCTATTGAATGCCAAATTCGGTATATTTGCTTCATAGAATTTTTATGTCTTATGAAGCAGCCATTCTTGCTTTTTGTTGTCTTATAAAAAATCCAGTTTCATGAAAAGTGTTTTATCCGTATTGTTTTTTGCCTTTTGTTTTTCTTCGAATGCGCAAAACCTCGTTTTATCGAAATCATTTCAACCAGAAAGCAGAACTATCTATAACGGAAGTTCTTTTTTTATTTCTGTTTCTGACAAGCTGAATGATGATGCAACGCTGATATCATCTAATATTGATTTTTCTGACAACCGCTATTTTCTGGTCCATCTTTCAGATATTAATCCTGCAGAATCAGTTGGAATCTTAAAAAAACAAGCAACCGTTTTGTATTCGGATTTAAAAATTGCAATCGTTTCAACGAATAAAAATGAAACGCTAAAGCCATTGCCAGACGTACACAGCAGTTTGGTTGCCTTAAATCTGAATAATGATTTCAAGCTATCGGACAATCAAAAACTCGTGATTCCTGTTGATACATTTCCATCCGTGTATACTATGGTGAGTATGGTAGATACTGGATTGTTTATGCCGACAATAGTTACGCTTTCTGCTATACCTTCAAGAGAATGTATTACCGCAGGATGTGCAACCGCTCAAAACATAATTGATAATAAGTTCCAGACACTTGGTTTTACAACAACGCTTCAGCCGGTAAATATTGGTCAGCCTGCGCAATCAAATGTGATTGCAATTCAAACGGGAACGGTTCATCCAACCGAATACGTTGTTGTTGGAGCCCATTATGATACTTATTCATTCAGCGGAAATTCTCCCGGAGCTGATGATGATGCTTCAGGAGTTGCCGGCGTTATTGAATTGGCCAGAATTTTGAGAAATTATAATTTCGAACGCACCATTGTGTATTGTGCTTTTACAGCCGAAGAGTATGGTTTATATGGTAGTGAGGAATACGCTGCACAGTGCGACAATAACAACCTGAACATTCAGGGGTATTTTAATTTTGATATGATTGGTTACCTGGAACCCGGATATCCAGTAAATACGGATATGATTTATCCTTCCTCTGCACTTCCTCTTGCGAATTTTTACAAAGCAGTTTCGGCAATTTTTGTTCCTACACTTGCAACA
>JAZDMK010000237.1:0-2756 GCA_043800975.1 Bacteroidota bacterium
TCGACTCTAATATGGGAAAAGGTGATAAAAAAACCCGGCGCGGAAAAATTTTCATGGGCAGCTTTGGAAACACTCGTCGCAGGAAACTTGACAAAAATGCAGCAGCGCCAATTATACGCCCTGCAAAAAAAGAAAAAGAAGTAGAAAAAGTTAAGGAAAAAGTAAAAGCTGAAGTTGTAATTGAAGAAAATGCTGCAGTCGAAGTTCCTGTTGTTAAAAAGGAAAAAGTAAAAACTGAAGTCGTTGTTGAAGAAACTGCTGCAGTTGAAGTTCCTGTTGCTAAAAAGGAAAAAGTAAAAACTGAAGTTGCTGTTGAAGAAACCGCTGCAGCTGAAGTTCCTGTTGCTAAAAAAACTAAAGCAAAAGCTGAACCTAAAGCCGATGCTGAACCCAAAGCTGAAAAGCCTAAAGCTCCACGCAAAAAGAAAAGCGAAGAAGGAACTGAAGAGCCAAAAGCTGAATAACTTATTTCTTTTTTATTAAAAGATTTTCAAACTCCGTAAGACCTACGGAGTTTTTTTATTGTGATTTTTTATACAATCTACGTATTGATCACCGCGTTCCTCAAAGTTCTTAAACATACCGTAGCTGGCGGCAGCCGGGGAAAGCAGACACATTTTTCCGGAAGGAGTATGCTGAAATGACATTTCAACCGCCTTTTGAATATCTTCTGCAAAAAATATTTTTGAATAATTTTTTTCCTTTTCATTCAGCATAGATTGAATACGCAATCCAACAGCATCCATTAAAATTAAATTATCAATGTGCGACTCCGATAAAAAATCAACGTATTCAGAATAATCTATTCCTCTGTCAAAACCGCCAGCAATAAGGGTTCCAACATTGCCAAGTGCTTTCACAGCCTGCATGCTTGCCTCTGGAATGGTAGCAATGGAATCATTATAAAAATCAATATTTTCAAATTTACCAACATATTCCAAACGATGGGGCAATGTTCGGAAAGTGGCAATAGAACCGGCAATCAGATGTCCGGGAATATCAAATAATCGTGCAACAGCTGTGGCAGCCATCATATTCATTACATTATGGTCGCCTTTGAGTTTATGGGAAAAACTAAGCGGGAAGAGTGTTTCATTCACACCTAATTTTTTTTCTTCCAGTTCATTGTTTTGAATGAAATACAGATTCTGACCGGAATCAGTCATTCCAAAGGGAATTCTGATGGGTTTTGAACTGAGTTTATTAAGCAATGTCGCTAGTTCTGTGTTTTCAGAATTATAAATTAAGTAATCGTCAGAAGTCTGAAAGTTTGCAATATTCATTTTTGCAAAACCATAATCTTGCATATTTTTGAAATGATCCAGATGCTCCTGAAATAAATTCAGATACACAGAAATATGAGGCGAGTCAAGACAATCCTCTAGCTGATGGGCCGACATTTCGAATACAACTTTTTCGTTATTCGTTAGTTTTGCCAACGTATCAAACACCGGAATGCCTATATTACCGGCCAGTATCGTTTTCACACCTCCCGAATTTAAAAGGTGTGCAATCAGCGCTGAAGTGGTGCTTTTTCCTTTTGTGCCTGTAACACCAATAACATTTTGCTTGTAATGCTGCAGGAATATTCTGGATTGTGAGGTTATTTTATTTCTGAACTTTTCAATGAGCGCCTTATCCAGAGAGATACCCGGAGACTTTACAATGACATCAAACTGATCTAAGTGGTCAAGATAATTATCTCCAAAATAAAATTCAGGTTGTACAGAAAGTTTTTCAATTTCATCGCATTTCAATGCATTAGAGTTCTTGTCTGCAATTGATGGCAGATTTTCCGGGAGCAGATTCTGAAGCAGGCTGAACGTGGATTTCCCTTCCTTACCAAAGCCGAGTATCACTACTTTTTTATTTCTGAAAAAATCAGCGATTGAATGCAGCATTGTACTCTTTCATTAACAGGTTTAAAAATTCATCGCTTAAAAAATGCTCATTGTTGAATGAAGACATTTCAGTATTTAATGAAAATGATTTAAATTTACTAAACAAAGACGTCTCTTTGTATTCCTTTAACAACAAGGGAAGTGAATCATCAGTATAAAACTTCATCGTTTCACAAAGTGCTAAGTTTACTTCGTCTACAGTGCCTACACATTCAAAGGGCTTTACATCAGATGCACCGGATAACTCATCGAAATATTTTTTCATCGAAGGTTTCATAAACAGATTTTCACCCCAGATCGCACTAACCTTTTCAGGATTCATAAAGGCATGCAGCATAATGAAAGTAAACAAACACTTCGGACAATTTCCGCACCAACTGTCTGTTTTACTTCCCGCATTGCAACTTCTGAACACAGAATGATGATTTTCATATTTTGAAAACAACAAGGCAATCTGCAATTCACTCAAGGGTCGTAAAAAACTAAAGTAAATGATATCACTACATATCCAGCTGTTTATGTATTCTCTGAAATCTTTTTCAAATGCAAATGATTTTGAATACTGGTGGTTGATTTCTGTACCTTTTACTGTGGGCTCATTGGCACTGGATTCGTTGGAAAGAGCAATATTCCGGATCCCACTCATGGCTGCAATCATGGATGTATAAAA
This sequence comes from Bacteroidota bacterium, assembly GCA_043800975.1. Taxonomy (GTDB): domain Bacteria; phylum Bacteroidota; class Bacteroidia; order Bacteroidales; family JAHJDW01; genus JAZDMK01. The sequence continues at coordinate 2,572 of JAZDMK010000237.1, forward strand.
GGCAAGCAGCGCAGAGAAAGGAGTATGTCCGTTCAGAAATCCTTCTGTATTCATTTTTAATAACAACGGATCCAATGTTCTTTTCACAGTAATCATCTTCTCAAAGCCGGCAGCAGCAATCGTATCCTTAATCGCTTTGCGGGGATTCACAGCAAATGGGAAGATATTTTTATCTGATTTTTTAA
>JAZDMK010000070.1:0-3237 GCA_043800975.1 Bacteroidota bacterium
TTTCATGCCAAAAGGAATAATGTTAATATTGAATTTTGTTTCCGTTCCCGTTCTGGGAATATCAGCGCTCAGATAAAAATATCCGCTCTCATCACCTTTGGTGTATTTGTAATTCTCAGTAAAAAGATGAAGACCAAAGCCCGGAGGAAGTATTGTATTCATGGGCTTATCCGACGATACCCCGCTTTTCCAGTTGCAGTTCCAGTTTTCATCAATCAGAAAAATATATTTTCCTTTCGATTGTTTATACGCGCCCACTGTGGCTTTGCAACCGCATCCGCAGGTAGGCCACATACCCGAAACATGCATGTATCCATTAACCGAATCAATGTCAATCGTGGCATCCAGCAGACTGTCGCCATCTATATCTTCAAAATTTTTGTAACAGTTTTCTACCTGTTTGCGAAGCTGCCTGCCCAATTCCTGCGAAAATAATGTTGAGCAGGAGAGGAGTAGCGAAACGAAAATTAATTTTTGCAACAGCTTCATGGTTGCAATATTAAATAAAATTTTATAAGATGAAGGAATTATTTTTCAACAGAATATGTTCAAATAAAAATACTTACTGCAAATTTCCCTTCAACGTAGAACTACTGCAATCCGTAACTTTTATCATCACATAATCGCCCGCCTTCAAATCTCTTCCTGCCGCTTCAAACACAACCGCTTTATTCTGAGAAGTGCGCCCGAACAATTGCTTGCCCGATTTTTTTGAACTGCCTTCTAATAAAATTTCAACAGTTTTTCCAACATCCGGTTGGTTGCATTCCCTCGCCAGTCGCTGCTGTAACGAAATCACTTCATTCAAACGACGGTTTTTTGTTTCCTCATCCACATCGTCTTTAAAATTTCCTGCAGCAGCTGTGCCGGGTCTTTCAGAATATTTAAAAAAGAAACCATGATCGAATTTAACGGTCTCCATCATGTTCAGCGTATCCAGATGATCTTCCTCTGTCTCGCCACAGAAGCCCGATATGATATCAGTCGTAATGGCACAATCGGGTAAATATTTTCGTATGGAAGTAACTCTTTCAAGAAACCATGCACGTGTATATTTACGGTTCATGCGTTCCAGAATTTTGTCACTACCCGATTGTAATGGCAAATGAACATGCCTGCAAATATTCGCATGCTTCGCCATCACTTCCAGCAATCCGTCGGATAAATCTTTCGGGTGCGAAGTAAAAAAGCGAACACGCAACAATGGATTTACAAGAGCCACTTCTTCGATGATATTCGAAAAATTCCATTCCACACCTTCCGAAGAAAAACGATAAGAGTTTACATTTTGACCAAGAAGAGTCACTTCTTTGTATCCCTGTTCAAAGGCTTCTTTCACTTCTCGCAAAATTGTTTCGGGAGGACGACTGCGCTCTGCACCGCGCGTATAAGGCACTACGCAATAGGTGCAAAAATTTTCACACCCGCGCATGATTGTGATAAAAGCACTCACACCATTGGTATCATAGCGAACCGGTGATATATCAGAATACGTTTCACTACCCGGCAACGTCTCACCCGCTGCTTTTTGCCCGTGTGAAACGGCAGCCACCAACTGAGGTAACTCGCGATAGGCGTCAGGTCCGGCAATCAGGTCCACACTGATATCTTCTTCCAGCAATTGATCTTTCAGGCGTTCAGCCATACAACCAATCAGCCCGATAATCAGTTTCGGTCTTTTTCTTCGCATAGCATACATATGCATCAGCCGGTTCAGAACCCTTTGCTCAGCGTGATCTCTTACAGAACAGGTGTTTACAAGAATAATATCCGCCACCGAAATATCCTGCGTCAGCACACAACCCGCGCTGCGCATCACCGAAGCTACGATTTCGCTGTCAGCTACATTCATCTGACAGCCGTAAGTTTCTATGTAAACATTTTTCGGCTGCTCCATTTGCTCTTCTGAATACTTTGTTAATAAAGAGTTTGCAAAGGTAGTAAAAAAATAAAGTAGTAGAAAGGTTCAACATGCCGTTCCTCCGGAACTTGTTTTTTCTGTTTTTTATTTATTACACACCAGCCGTGCCGCTGGCACTTAGCTTATCGTTTTTTTGTTTGAAACCACAAAGCAAAGTCCCGTTAGGGACGGGATGTCGGTAACACGAAAGGTAAAAAGAAACTGAGTCCCGCTAGGGACGACATGTCGATAACGCAAAGCAAGGTCCCGTTAGGGACGGGATATCGGTAACACGAAAAGTAAAAAGAAACTGAGTCCCGCTAGGGACGACATGTAGATAAAAAATACTTATCTTAGCAATAAAAAACATGGCAAACACTTATACCCAACTTCATGTTCAAATTGTATTTGCACCGAAATACAGAGCATCGTTGATAACTTCTTCTTGGCAAGAGGATTTGCAAAAATACATTACAGGTATTATTCAGAATAACAAACATAAAATGCTTTGCATAAACTGCATGCCGGATCACTTGCACATGCTGATAGGCTTGAACCCTGTTCAATCTTTATCAAAACTGGTTCAGGAAACAAAAGCCGGTTCATCAGGTTGGATAAACAAAAACAGATTTACAAAAGGTCGTTTCGAATGGCAGGAAGGATATGGAGCATTCAGCTATTCAAAATGTGATATTCATTCAGTGATGAATTACATCGAACAACAGCAAATTCATCATAAAAAAGCTGATTTTAAATCAGAATATTTAAAACTACTTAAAGAGTTTGAAATAGAGTATAAAACAGAATTTGTATTCGCTGATCCAATTTAAGCAAGCAGTTCTGTTTGTAAAAAAAATAGCTGTATTGTAAATGTAAGTCGGAAAGCCTTTCAAATCAGGCAAAACGGTAATCTTCCAAAAAAAAATTTGGTTTTTAAAACGAGAAATGATTTCCTTTGCACTTTTTTACACATTATTTAATCAAAACACATGGGAAACAATCTTGTTATCGTCGAGTCTCCGGCAAAGGCCAAAACCATTGAGAAATTCCTCGGAAAAGACTTCACGGTAAAATCAAGTTACGGACACGTTCGCGATCTTTCAAAAAATCAGTTGGGTATTGATGTTGATACAGATTTTAATCCAAAATATGAAGTTCCTGAAGACAAGGCAAAAGTAGTTGCTGAACTCACCAAAGCTGCCAAGGGTGCAGAGATTGTGTGGCTCGCGACTGACGAGGACCGGGAAGGGGAAGCCATTTCCTGGCATTTGCTTGAAGCCTTACATCTGGATGAGAAAAAAGTGAAACGCATTGCTTTTCATGAAATTACCAAGAAT
>JAZDMK010000075.1:0-2132 GCA_043800975.1 Bacteroidota bacterium
TGACCTCTTCAGGTGTCCTCATTGTACTGGTTCCCGAGCATTTCGTCAATGATACGGAAAATAACAGATGAAGCAAATCCGCGGCGCTGTAGGAGTCCAAATAGCTTCTTTTTTTGCTCCAGTATTGGCAATTTCCTCCATGGTGAATGCTTTTTTTGCGCAACTACACGGGCTAGCTCAATATCAGTAGGTCCATCATTACTCACAGAATCAATAATTTCTTGAGAAACACCTTTTTGAAGAAGCTCTAGCTGTATTAACTTTTTCCCTTTCGGCCGGCTTCTATTCCTGCTTTCAATAAACATCTTGACATACGCCTCATCATCTATATACCCCAGTTCTTTGAGCCGCGCTTCAGCGAAACTGACATACTCTTCATTATCACCTTTTATCCGTTTCACTATATAATCATGAATCTCTTTACCACTACGGGGGCGAAATGAAACATAGGAAATCGCACGAGCGATTAATTTCTGAAGTAATTCTTCATCCATGGATCGTTATTCTTTCTCTTCTTCTCCCATAACAACTTTCGTTTGAAGGGATCCGGATTTCACTATTTTCCATATGGCATCACTGACCTCTTTTGCAACTTTTGGCGTTTCCCTAAGAAACATCTTCGTTGCTTCTTTCCCCTGCCCGAGCATTTGGCTGCCATATTTAATAAACGCTCCTGATTTGGAAAGAATATTAAATTCAATACCGACATCAATAAGCGCTCCTTCTTTGGAAATCCCGTCATGCATCACATCAAACTCGGCAATGCGAAATGGCGGTGCAACTTTGTTTTTAACGACGCGTACCCGGTGCCTGCTCCCAATGACTTTATCTCCGTCTTTGAGTGACTCGATTTTTCGTGAATCAAGCCGGACAGATGCATAAAATTTCATTGCAAGTCCGCCAGGAGTAGTTTCCGGATTGCCAAATATGATGCCGATCTTTTGCCGCAGCTGATTGGTAAACATTACCACTGTTTTTGATTTGGATATAACAGTTGTAAGACGCCGAAGCGCTTGAGACATAAGACGGGCTTGTACACCCATCATACTATCGCCAATATCTCCCTCAAGTTCTGCCCGCGGAACGAGAGCCGCTACTGAATCAATGACAATAACATCAACGCCTCCACTCCTGATCAAGGTTTCTGCTATTTCAAGCGCTTGTTCTCCTGAATCAGGCTGGGAAATAAGAAGGTCCTCAAGTTTAACTCCTAAGATCTGTGCCCACAGCGGATCAAGCGCATGTTCTGCATCAATAAACGCGGCAACTCCACCAGCGCGTTGCGTGTTGGCAATGATATGCAAAGTTAGAGTTGTTTTTCCTGAAGATTCCGGTCCATAAATTTCCACTACGCGACCTCTGGGAATTCCTCCAATTCCCAACGCCAAATCCAAGGAAATTGAACCAGTTGAAATCGAAGCAATATCAACATGCTTAACGTCACCAAGTTTCATAATTATACCTTCTCCAAATTTTTCTCGAATTTCAGATACAACGCTGTTTACACCTTTTTCTTGCTCTTTGTTTTTCCCGTCTTTTTTTTCTTCATCTTTCATGTTTTGATTATTAGATTAATTAGTTTAATTCAATTCTACTGCTTTTTTGCTTCTTTGGCAAAAATTACGCCTTTAATCGCTCCACTCTCTTTCCCTAACACTCCCATGTCCTCGTCATTAAGCTTAATATGCGTCGCATTAGCTCGTCCAGAATCAACTACTATTTTATCCCGCGCACTAAATTTTTGCACAACTCCAGCAGAAACTGTTCCACTGAAAATCAAGTTACCATCGACTTCAACACTAATCCAAGTCTGGTCAGCATCCACACTCAATTCCATTTGCAAAGTATCCTCCTTAGAAGCTAAGCTATTTTCTTCGGAAAAATCTTCAATCTTCTCTTCTTTTCCCGCATCATCAAAATTTCCATCTGTATAATTCGCTTTTACTGTGACATTTTCTATTGCTTCTTTTTGGAATCTATTCACTGCTTTTACATGGATTATATTAATTCCCGCTTGCAAAGAAATATTTTCCCCAAATTTTCCTTCATCATTAACTAGAACGGCTTGATTGTTGATGAATATTCGTGCATCTTTATCAGTTTTCCCTTCCAAAAAAACTGTATTATTTTCC
>JAZDMK010000089.1:0-21958 GCA_043800975.1 Bacteroidota bacterium
GTGCTGCATCCAGTTTTTTAGATTTCAGATATTTGAAAAGCTCATAAATTTTTTCGAAAGAGAATTCGTAATGACGAATGTAATGTCCTTCCACAAATTTCAAACGATGACCAATGAATGAGCCAACGAATCGGGCATCCATTTTCAAGTCTGTAATAATTTTCTCAATAAGTGCGTAAAGGTTTCTTTTGAAAATGTATGTATAGGTATCTTCCGGAACGTTCCACTTCTTGAGCTGCTGATAACGTTTGATTACATCAGCGGGAAGATCTTCCGCCATCTTTTTAATGTATTCTTCTTCCAGCGGAATGGGTTTCGAATCGGTGTCCGGATACATGCGGTCAGCGCCGGGAAGCACACGTTCGAAAATGGTGGTTCCGTCAGCAAACGATTTGCGTGTTTCATTGGGAACACCTTCAAAGGCCATCCTGCAGCGCTCTTCGATAGTATCCAATGCAGTTTTAATATCATCTTCGGGTCCCCAGAAAATAATCTGAGCATCGTTTTCCTTTGATTTTAACAGGTCACGGATTTTATCAAAGTCCTCATCACTGACGATGGTGGTGATCTCTTCACTGTGCGTCATGTTGGGTCTTTCAATGCAGGCAATAACTTTCAGGCGTTCGCTGAATTCATCGGCAAACATTTTTGTAGGCTGCGTGAAATGAGAAAGCAATCCCTGAAATTCAGGAAGATTGATTGCAACGATCTGATATTTTTTATTTTTAATTTCTTCCGGCAGATGAGAAAAGCGAAAGATGGATGCATCAATTGTTTCGTGATGCATTTTCCATTTTTTTGTATCCTTGATTCTTTCGTTCAGATGTTTTTTAATATGCAGCAATGCCCACTGGCGAAAACATTCATTGTGCGTGAGTTCAGGAATCCAGCGTGTGTGTGCAACGCCTTTGATTTCAACGCGTGTACCTCCTTTGCAGCTCACGTTCACATCTTCACGTCCGGCACCAATACCCGTGCGTACCATGTTGGTTGAGCGGTTGAGGAAACGAATATAGTCACAGGCTTCTTTTACTTCATCCGGATTTTTCATATCGGGATACGTAACCGTTTCGATCAAAGGCATACCCAGGCGGTCGGTACGGTATACGCGTGTGTGACCGATATCCGAAACTTCGCGGCAGGAATCTTCTTCGAGACTCAGCTGAATCAGGCGAACCTTTTTATTCTTCAGAGGAATTTCACCTTCCACACCGATAATCGCGGTACGCTGAAAGCCGGTAGGGATACTTCCGTCAAGATATTGCTTGCGCGTGATGTGCACTTCTCCAACTATATTGAGTTTGCTGAGCTGGGAGATACGTATGGCAATACCAAGTGCTTCGCGGTTCAGCGGAAAAGGAGGCGTATCATCCACTTCGTAGGTACAGGTGGTTTCGTTCTTTATGCGATAAACAATTTCCTTTTTGGTTTTGAATTCCATGAGTGCGGTTCCGTCATATTCGCCAAGTTCACTCAGGGTGGGACGCATGTGTCGGATCACTTCTGCATCATAGTCGTCGGGTTTTTGAAAGACCCCGGCCGGACAGCGACAGAACAGCTTTTTGGTAGTAAGTAACTGCTGGTGAACTTCGAGACCGGACATAAATCCAATGGAGTCGTAGGTTTTTTGGGTGGCTTTTTTACGGGGCACATAACCGATGGCTTTCTGGGTATCCTTATAGTTCCGTGCCGGATCAAATTTCTTCTTCATGCGGTGCCATTTTTTTAAGAGCACCAAAAGTAAAGATATTTCAATAATATCCCAACTAACAGTCTTTCTTTTTTTAAGTTAATTTCAGATAATACGTATAAGTGAAATACGTATTTTAATTTTTATCGATGGCAGTGTTTTAAAATAAATAATTTTGCCACCGAACAAAAGCATTTTTTTTTTTCGTTACAAAACACTTAAAGTATGAATGGTAAATTTCTGTTGAAGTTTCTCCCAATCACGTTATTGATGTTGGTTGGAGGAAGTATTTCTGCCATGGCGCAGGAAGGAGTAGGAAGTGGCCTGCCTCAGGCTATTATTGATGATCAGCGTTACAACCGGGCGATTCACATCATGGCGATGTTGCTGCTGGGTTTTGGATTTCTTATGGTTTTTGTCCGCAAATACGGACGTTCGGCACTCACTGCCACTTTTCTGTTAGTGAGTATTTCTTTGCCTGTATATTTATTTTTAAAAAGTACAGGTATCATGACGGAAGCTGCGTTGGAAATAGACAGACTTTTATTTGCTGAATTTGCAGCTGCCAGTTTGCTTATTGCAGCCGGTGCGGTGTTGGGACGTTTGAAGATGCCACAATATTTGTTGCTGGGATTATTGTTTGTTCCGCTTTATATGCTGAATGAGTGGGTTGTGCTGGATGGCGGACTTGGTTTGATTCCAAAAGGAACTGTAATTGATACCGGGGGTTCTATTGTCATTCATGCGTTTGGTGCGATCTTCGGACTGGGCGTTGCTTTAACCATGACAACAAAACAGGAATTACAGAAGGCAATTGAAACAGACGCAACCAGTGATCGTTATTCAATGCTGGGAAGTATGGTACTCTGGATTTTCTGGCCCAGCTTCTGTGCAGCCCTTGTAACACCTGAGCAAATGCCGCATACCATCGTGAATGTTATATTAGCACTTTGCGGATCTACGCTTGTTACCTATGTAATGTCTTTAAGACTTCGCAAAAAAGTCAGTATCGCTGACATAGCAAATGCAGCACTGGCAGGTGGTGTGGCGATTGGTTCTACATGCGATTCAGCAACACATACGACAGCTATGATTATCGGTATTCTTGCCGGAGCTCTTTCCACATTTGGTTTTGCAGTAATTCAGTCACGTCAGCAGAAGTGGATGAAACTGATTGACACATGCGGTGTAACCAACCTTCACGGTCTTCCCGGCCTCATGGGTGGTGTTGCTGCATTAGCAGTTGTCAAAGGAATCAATATGAGCAGTCAGTTACTCGGTATTGTCATCACAGTTGTCTTTGCATTAATTGCAGGTTGGATTGTAGGAAAAATTCTACCGCTCTTTGGTAGAAAAGAAGAAGCTTACGATGATGCTGAAGAGTTTCTGGATGCTGAAGAAGAATAATATATTTTCAAATTAAGATTCAAAAAAAACCTGTTCCGGATTTGGATCAGGTTTTTTTATTACAAAAAGAAAAGCCGCATTAAGCGGCTTTTCAAACGAATGGTTGTGAACAAAAGCCAGTCGTTACAAAACACCTTCATCGTAAGCAGTTTCGCCGTGGAGGCCACTGTCCAGACCTTCAGCTTCAACTTTATCACTCACTTTAACGGGTGTGATCAGGTTAATAATAATGAGCATAATATAAGTAAAAACAAAAGCATAAATCGATGCTCCGATAACAGCAACGGTTTGCTTTATAATAAGGGATGAGTTGCCATCAATAAGTCCACCGCCAGCAATAACCGGGTTAACAGCAGCGGAAGCAAAAACGCCCAGTAATATTGTTCCCAATACACCACCAACACCATGGACACCCCATACATCCAGCGCATCATCCCATTTAAGTCTATTTTTTAATTGAACAGCATAATAACAAACAAGACCTGCAGCGATACCAATGATGGGTGATGCCCATAGCGGAACAAAACCTGCGCAGGGTGTAATGGTTGCGAGACCCGCAACAGCACCTGTAAGCAAACCGACAAACTTTGGTTTGCGCATGTGCATCCACTCAATAACTAACCATGTAATTGTAGCAAACGAAGCTGCCACATCCGTATTCAGGAATGCAAGTCCGGTAATAGAATCTACATTCAACTCACTTCCTGCATTGAAACCGTACCAACCGAACCAGAGTAAACCAGTTCCAATAGCAACCAATGGAATACTGTTCGCTTGTGCGTCTTTATTGAAGTTTCGTTTACCGACGTAAAGAACAGAAGCAAGCGCAGCAAAGCCGGCAATCGCGTGAACAACAATACCACCAGCAAAATCATAAACACCCCAATCGGCCAATAAACCACCGCCCCACATCATGTGTGCAAAGGGGTAATAAACAAAAATCTGCCATACCACAAGGAAAATCAAATAGGATTTAAAGGTAACACGGTTTGCAAAAGCACCGGTAATCAGCGCAGGTGTTATAATTGCAAACATCATCTGGTAAGCCATAAACACGTATTCAGGTAAGCCTGGATTAGCTGCAAATGGGGTTTCAAAAGATACGCCTTGCATAAATGCTTTGTCGAAATTTCCAATGATGGCACCATCGCCGCTGAAGCATAAAGAATAGCCAAAGGCCCACCAGAGAATGGTTGTTATTCCCATAGAAACGAAACTCTGAATCATAATTCCAAGAATGTTTCGCTTATGAGCAAGACCTCCGTAGAAAAACGCAAGCCCCGGTGTCATAAGCATGACAAGGCTTGTAGCGAGCAGCATAAATCCGGTTGTGCCGGTGTCGAATGTTACATTTAAAAGCATAATTGAATCTCCTTTTTAAAATTTAAAGTGTAAAACCAAAAACGAAAAATATACTTGATGCCTGCGGATTGCAGATCAGTGAAGCCTTTACGGGCAATTCAAAATCGGATGACATTTTTATTTTGCGGTATCCGGTGATGCCTAAATTTACTACCGCAAATCCCGGCGTATACAAAGGTGTTGAGTAAACGCTCTTCCCTGTAGTCATTCCGGCAAAAACATCATAGGTTGAATTTTTACAAGTGAATGTATACCCCACTTCAAAGTAGGTTGAATATTGATTTTTAAAACCGATGTTCTGAATCTGGTGACCGGGAGTAAATGTTGTATCGACAGGTAATTTGTCATTACCATACAAAAATGTACCGGCAAGAATTGTTATGGGGAATTTCTCAGGACCTTTATACTGGAGAGAAAGCTCTGCTGAGTGAGTAGTAAAATAATTTTTCGGGGTTCCGTCCAGCGTGTCGAAATCAATGGAGGTTCCATCATTCACAATCAAATAGCGCGAATCATTGAAGGCTCCTGCAGAAGTAGGGATGTAGTAATCAGTCAGTGCTACCGTAAAACCTTTGAATGAATACTTCGCATACAAATCCGTTTCTGTATAATTAGAAAATGTTGCGTATGCGCCCCAGGCACCCAGTTCAAATTTTCCATTTGTAAAGGAAAGAGTAGGCTGAATGCTGGGTGAAGCACCAAAATCAGTTCCTCTCCATACATAGCGACTCATAAAGTCTGCCGTTGCGTTTACAGACCATTTTTTTTCTTTTGTTTTTTTATCCTGCGCAAAAGCAGAATTCACAAGCATCACAATAGCGATAAAAGCAAGCAGTTTTCTCATAAATTTGAATGATTGATTCTTTGGCAAAACTATTTAGCAAAGCAAAACCAGACAATAAAGCAAACCGCTTAATCGATTAAAAAAAAATACCTAGAAGGATAGGTAAATTACCTATTCGGATTAAAGTTGAATTAAGCCGTTTTTTACGGCATAAGCTATCAATTCAGCGCTGTTGCGAACTTTTAATTTTTGAATCATATGATTTTTATGACAGTCAACAGTTCGAATACTAATGAATAACTGATCGGCAATTTCTTTGTTGCTCATTCCTTTGGCTACATATTGTAAGACCTCCATTTCGCGCGGAGTGAGCATATAATCTTTTTCATCCCGTTCAGAGCGGGATTTTGCTTCTTTAACCAATGTGCGAAGTAAGATTTCAGAGACAGTTGAACTGAAATATTCTTTGCCGTTGTAAATAGTTTTTATCGCATCAATCAACTCATTTTTTGAAATGTCTTTGGGCAGGTAACCCATGGCACCAGCTTGCACAGCAGAGCAAATAAATTCTTCGTTTTCATGCATCGAAAGAATTAAAACTTTAATGCATGGATATTCCCGGCTTATATAACGCGTTAATTCTATACCAGAAATTCCGGGCATCGTAACATCTGCAATGACGATATCCGGCATTTTTTTACGAATCATTTGTAATAATTCTTCGGCATCAGAAGCATCACCGATTACTTCAAAATCCGCTACTTCATTCAGAAGGGCCATCATTCCATCCCGGAAAATCCGGTGATCGTCAACGAGTATAATTTTAATCCGGTTCATTTTGCTCATTATTTACGGGGATGCGTATCATTAATCGGGTTCCTTTTTCAGGGCTGCTTTCAATAAAAAATTCACCGTTCAATATACGGATTCTTTCGTTGATGTTGACAAGGCCATTTCCTGATTTCTTTTGCAGTTTATCAAAGCCAGTTCCAGCGTCAGAAATTGTCATTCTTATTTCCTCTTCATCTTTGTAAAGACGTATTTGTGCGCTTTTCGCCCCACTGTGCTTGGCAATATTATTCAATGCTTCCTGTGCAATACGATAAAGATAAATTCTGATTTTACTCGGAAGATTTTCAGGTATACTTTCTGTTTCGAGTTGTACTTTAATAGAACTGTTTTTTTCAAAATCGCGACAAAGAAATGCAAGTGCCTGCGAAATATTTAACTCGCTCAAAACGCCCGGCATCAAGTCGTTTGAGATATGCCGTACTTCCTGAATGGTTTCTGAAGTTAATGCAAGAGTTTCTTTTAACAGCATCGATATTTTTTCTTCGGAGGGCGAATCCATTCTTTCCAGCTTCATTCGGATAGCCAGCAATGATTGTCCCAGTCCGTCGTGCAACTCGCGCGACAAACGCTGCCTTTCAATTTCCTGTCCATCGATCATACTACTCAGTCGTTTTACTCTTTCTTCTTCAAGCTCCAAAGATTTTTGATGCAGTTCATGGCTCATCCGGTTGAAGGAGGATGTTAATGTGCCTACTTCATCTTTTGATGGAATGGTAAGTTGTTGCGAGTAGTCGCCGTCTGCAATTTTTTCGGTTGCATCACTTAGTTTTCGAATGGGCAGGGAAATTCGTAAACTGATCGCGTACACAACACCAAACATTAAAATTGAAATCAGAATACCCAGATATATAATATTGTCGCGAATTTCAGTGATAGAAACCATTGCTTCTTCTTCGTCAATTTCAGCGAGAATTGCCCAGTCGAGACCCGCAATATCCAGTTTGCAGAAGGAACTGAAAACACGAATGTTTCTGTAATCACGAATTGTTTTCACTCCCGGTTGACCGGAGAAAGCCAGCGTTACGCCTTCTGTATTCACTTTTGTTTTAAAAATGGAATTGGAATGAAAACGAGAATTGCTTCGCATTAGATGATCACTTCCTACCAGATAGGCTTCACCTGTTTTGCCCAAACCATTATGTGGGTTGGTGTTAAACATGATTGCATTGATTGCTTCAATAGAAATTTCCATAATCAGGAACCCTTGTTTCTTGTCGGATGTTTCTATCGGTGTTCCAATTGTAATTGCGGGTTCTCCATTACCAGGATCCATAGTGTAATCCTGAAGGATTGTTTTTTTTGCAGAAGATATTTTTTGAAGCATCACGTGAAGAGGCTGTGAAACCTGATCTGCAGGAATGGAAAGGGTAGATTTGTGATTTTCTCGAAACGCGTGGCGAAGCATATTACCTGCGGTATCAGAAATAATGATGCTTTTAAAATATCGGGTTGAATCAAAAAATGAAAAGAAAGCACCGCTGGTTAAAGAGTCTTGCGAATTGTTTTGAAAAATCTGATCAGAATAAATTTTATTCAGTATGGAAGATGCTTCTTTTGATTCAGAAAAAAATTCGATGTCATGCTGGCGGTCAACAAAGAAACGTTCCACCATGGTTTTCTTTTCGAAGCGCACCGAATTAAGCTGCTCCATGGTTCTGCTGATTAAAGCATCCCGCGCGCTGAAGTAGGAATAGAGCGACATTCCGGCAATAGCAATAATGTTTAAAAGCAAATAATAAACAACCAGTTTTTTTGTGATTGTGTGCCGGATTTTCATAATTCAAATCTTTGATACAAAATGACAATGGCTGATTGCCGTTTCTTCAATGAGTTTTTCTGAAAAAGAGAAATTCAAATTAACCGATTTGCATTCTTCCGAATTTCCCGGTCTGTACGTTTCCTCAGTAACAGGAATAGAAAGCGCCTGGTACATATTTTTATAATCGTAATAACGAAGTCTGTTTTGCGGTTGAATGCAGTTGTCAATTCTGCGCCATTTCTTTTCAGAATACTTTAAAAAATTATAAATCGTAATAGATTTGTCAAAGTGTGCAAAGTGATCCGACATGTCAATGCTGTGCGACATCAGTCCGTTTTCTTTTTTAACAACACGAATAAAATCCGAAAGAATTGAATTAAGAATAGATGGATAAATATGTTCGAACGTATTGTTGGAGTGAACAAGATCGACCGAACAATCTGGCAGCGAAAGCTTGCGTGCATCTTCCACGAGGTAAGTAATATTCAGACGGTTTAGAATGGTTTGCAAATCCAGCTTATCATATTCTGAAACTAATTTAAGCAATAAACTCCAGCGTTCAGGAAATACTTTTATCAAAGCGGATAACTTTCCGTTCTCTTGGCTTTCAATAAATTTATCCAGTGTAATTTTTATTCTTTTTTTTGAAGTTAAAAAAGACAAATCAACAGAAAATATTTTGTCGGTTCCTGCCAGAAAAAAGGCAGTAGGAACAACCGGATACCAGCCGGTTCCAATTTCAAGGCTGCTTTCAGGAAAGTCTTTGTTATTATATTTTTTATAATAGGATAAATGTTCTCCGGCATGTTCAAGGCGATCGTAGAAATAATCATCCGTTAGCCTGACACCTTTGGTAACGTATTTTTGAAAGAAGAAATTAACACGGTTGCGAAAAGGAAGATATGAAATTGTCTTCTGAATAACCGCTTTTAAAATCCATTTTTTCATTTTGCAAAAGTACAAATTGTTTTAGTGAACCAGACTTTCACCCGTCATCTCCTCAGGAATAGCAAGCCCCATCATGGTTAAAACAGTTGGTGCAATATCACACAGCCTCCCATTTTGAATGGATTTAAATCTTGGATCACATAAATAAATGGGCACCGGATTGGTTGAATGTGCTGTGTTGGGTGATTCATCAGCATTTTCTACAAAGTCTGCATTGCCATGATCTGCGGTAAGAAGAACAGAGTAATTGTGTGCAACAGCAGTCGTGATAACGCGCTCAACACATTTATCAATGGTTTCCAAAGCTTCAATGATTGCAGGATAAATGCCTGTATGCCCCACCATATCTGCATTTGCAAAGTTCAAACAAATGAAAGAAGCTTCTTCTTTTTCAAGCTCAGGTATAAGTTTGTCAGTAACTTCAACTGCACTCATACTGGGTTTCATATCGTATGTAGCCACTTTGGGTGAAGGAACCAGAATGCGTTTTTCTCCTTTAAATTCTGTTTCACTTCCACCGGAAAAGAAAAAGGTAACATGGGGATATTTTTCTGTCTCTGCAATTCTGATTTGCTGTAAGCCATGTTGGGCAATAACTTCGCCAAGGGTGTTGTGCAAATCTGTATGATCAAAAATTACTTTTACATGTTGAAAGGATTCATCATAGCGAGTCATCGTCAGATATTCCAGCGGAATCGTCTTCATTTCAAATTCTGGAAAGTCTTTTTGTGTAAGCACGGTTGTAATTTCCCGAAGGCGATCGGTACGGTAATTAAAACAAATAACCACATCGCCTTCCTGAATTTTTGCAAGAGGCAAATCATTATTATCAGTAATAACGATCGGTTCAATGAATTCATCCGTCACGCCTGCATCGTATGATTCGCGCATAGCAGAAAGTATATCGGTATGTTTCTTACCCGTTCCATGAACCATCAAATCATAACCGCGTTTAACTCTTTCCCATCTTTTATCGCGATCCATCGTATAGTAGCGCCCGGTGAGTGTTGCAATTTTTGCATTTGTGTTTTTAATATCGTGTAGTAGTGTTTCAACATAACCCAGGCCACTGTGCGGATCTGTATCGCGTCCGTCGGTGCAGGCATGAATGAAAAGTTTCTGAACGCCCTTTTCTGTTGCCAGTTCACAAAGTTTTACAAGATGTGCCGTCATCGAATGCACGCCGCCGTCAGAAACAAGACCAATAAAATGAATGGTTTTATTTTCAAGTGAAGCTTTGCGAAAAGTTTCGTTTAAAACTGCATTATCCTGTATCGTATTCTCACGAATGGCTTTGTTAATTCTAACCAGATCCTGATACACAACACGTCCGGCACCAATATTCAGGTGACCCACTTCAGAATTACCCATTTGTCCGTGAGGCAAACCCACATCTTCGCCGGCACATAATAATTTAGCGTGCGGACCTTGCTTCAGACCGTCAATAAAAGGCGTCGAAGCATATGCAATGGCATCCGCTTCAGAGCCATCACCTATTCCCCATCCGTCCAAAATTATCAGTAACACTTTGCGTATTTCCATCCTAAAATAATTTGCCGTAAAGATATCATAAATGGACGTGTTGATACGTTATAAAGATAAAATCATTGTCTGATATTTTTATACATTTATCATTTTCTGGTTAAAAAAGTATGAATTAATATGTGCCTATGTTCCCTATTGTGGCTATGTGTTTTATGAAACCATAATAATAACTCAGGCAATGATTTAAAATAATTTTGCTCATTTCAGTAGTTTGATGTATTTTTAACTTTTATTTTTGACGTATGATTAAAAAGGTTCTCGTCATTTTTCTTTTCTTTTATCTTGCATTTGCCTCTACTGCAGTAGTTGCGCAGAACGTGGATGATTATGAAATCAGTGATTTCGAATCGGGGGATGTCTTTGGATTTGGCTGTCCGCTCATGGAATTTTCTCAGATTGATAAAAGACTAGGTATTTCAATAGGTGGTGATGCCTATTTGATGGTTAAAAAACGTTTTTATGTTGGTGGATACGGACTTGGTCTTGCAACAAAAATGCAGTATGATTATACAGATTCAATCTCCTATCAGGATTTAAAACTCTCTTTTGGGCATGCGGGTTTGATGGTTGGTTATATCAACAAACCCACAAAAAGTATTCACTGGAGTGTTAGTGCCCGTGCAGGAATGGGGAGTATCGGGCTGATTGATAAAATCTATGGTGTGAATTATTTCAGGGTGATAAAAGATCAGGTATATGTCTTTACTCCACAGTTAGAAATAGAATTTTTAATTTCTCCCTGGATTAAATTTAATATGGGCGTCGGATACAGAATTGTTACCGGTGTTAATAATCCCGCATTTTCTAGTTCCGATTTCAACAGTCCTGTATTTTCAATGAGTATGTTGTTCGGCAAATTTGCTGATGAAGTGGAATGAATCTGTCTTTTTGGATCTTACCTTCTTCCTGAAAAAAACTATCTTTGTCTTTTAATAAAAAACTGAAGTATGGAAGCGGTTCTTACTTTGTACAACACGCTGAGCCGGAAAAAAGAAATTTTTCAACCCCTCAACCCTCCTTTTGTTGGGATTTATGTTTGTGGTCCTACTGTATATAGCGATATTCATTTAGGGAATTGCAGAACATTTATTTCTTTCGATTTGATTTACCGGTATCTCTTACATTTGGGTTATAAAGTGCGCTACGTGCGCAACATCACTGATGCCGGCCACTTGGAAGGTGATCGCGATGAAGGGGATGATAAGTTTGCAAAAAAAGCCAGGCTCGAGCAACTCGAACCCATGGAAATTGTTCAAAAGTATACTTTGGGTTTTCGTGAAGTTTTATCTTCTTTTAATACGCTGCCCCCAAGCATTGAACCTACAGCAACAGGTCATATTTCGGAACAAATTGAAATGATTAAGAAAATTCTGGCTGCCGGATATGCCTATGAAATCAATGGAACGGTTTATTTCGATGTAGAAAAATACAACCAGGTTTTTCCTTATGGGCAGCTGACAAACAGAAAGCTCGAAGACCTTATAGAAGGCACAAGGGAATTAGGCGGGCAGGATGAGAAAAAAGGAAGACTTGATTTTGCACTTTGGATCAATGCAAAACCAGAAACACTTATGCAGTGGCCATCGCCATGGGGATGGGGTTTTCCGGGATGGCACATTGAATGCTCAGCAATGAGTACAAAATATCTGGGTGAAACTTTTGATATACATGGCGGCGGAATGGATTTGCAGGCAACTCATCATACAAATGAAATAGCGCAATCGCAGGCATGCAATAACGTTGCTCCTGCCAAATACTGGATGCATACCAATATGCTTACCGTGAATGGTGTGAGAATGTCGAAAAGTGCAGGGAATGGTTTTTTGCCAAGAGAATTATTTACAGGAGATCATCCTTTGCTTGAAAGAGGATATTCTCCGATGGTCGTAAGGTTTTTCATGCTGCAGGCGCATTACCGCAGTACACTTGATTTCTCGAATGAAGCATTACAAGCTGCTGAGAAGGGTTTAAAGAAACTGATGACGGCATTGGATACGTTGAATAAAATCAAACCCGAAACAAGCTCAACATTCTCTGTTGATGTCTGGATCAAGGCTTGCAACGATGCCATGAATGATGATCTGAATACACCCATTCTGATTGCACAGCTTTTTGAAGCGGTACGCGTAATTAATTCTGCCTTTGACGGAAAAGAAAAATTAACTGCAGCGGATATTGACAAATTGAAAAAGAATCTGCATATGTTTTCGTTCGATATTCTTGGATTAATAAAGGAAGAAGAATCGGCAGGAAGCGGACAAACGGAGGGGCTTATGGAGTTGATCCTTGAACTGAGAAAACAGGCCAAAACAAATAAGGATTTTGCTACCAGCGATCGCATCCGGGATGATCTTCAGAAAATCGGAATCGTTATAAAGGATACAAAAGAAGGTGCAGTCTGGAACATTGAATAAACTGCTGACTTAAACAAAAGTATTTTAAAAATTCATATGTATGAAAAAAATCTTCGCAATCAGCATCTGCATTTTGTTTCTTGTTTCCTGCAATGGAAATAAGAATGATAAAAACGATACGAAGGATACTGTAAAAAAAGTTAAAGTAAATGTCCCTGATTTCAATGCTGATTCTGCCTTTGCATTTACAGAGAAACAGGTGTCATTCGGCCCGCGCGTTTCAGGAACAAAGAACCATAAACTTTGTGGCGACTGGATTGTATCTAAATTTAAAATGTATACAAAAGATGTGATTGAGCAAACCGGCCAGATGCCTGCGTTTGACGGACGTATGTTGCCCGTTCGTAATCTGATTGCTTCCTTTAAACCGGATGCACAAAACCGCATTTTGCTCTGCGCGCATTGGGATACCCGCCCCTATGCCGACATGGATACAAAAGATGAAAACCGTCCGATTGATGGCGCAGATGATGGTGCAAGTGGCGTGGGTGTGTTAATAGAAATTGCCCGTGTGCTTAGTAAAACATTGCCTTCTGTGGGTGTCGATATTATTCTTTTTGATACGGAGGATTATGGCCCTTCACGCAATTCTAAATATGAAAGCAAAGATGAATTCTGGTGTCTGGGTTCGCAATACTGGTCGCGCAACAAGCACAAACAAGGATATACCGCTTCTTACGGAATATTGCTCGATATGGTAGGAGCAAAGAATGCAACTTTTTATAAGGAAGGTCGTTCGATGGAATATGCAGGCGGTATTGTGAACAAAGTATGGGGTGCTGCAGCACGTCTTGGTTATGGAAGCTTCTTCTTAACTGATCGTGAAGGGCAAATGGCAATTACGGATGATCATATTTTTGTAAATGAATTAGGAAAGATTCCCTGTATTGATATTGTGCATCTCGATCCCTCAACAAAAACGGGCTTTGCAGCGCACTGGCATACACACAATGATACAATGCAAAATATCGACAAAGCAACGCTGCAGGCTGTGGGTGCTACTTTGATGGATGTTATTTTTAAAGAAGGTGTTGAAAGCTAGTTATTCTTCATCATCAAAAGGCGACCAGTCAACAATTTTATAAACCTTATCTGATTTTCTTACAATCTGCGAAACGGGCATTGCCATGCGATCGCCTTTGACTGCGCGTGGAATAGCATCTTTATCCAGACGGATTTCTTTTACTTCTGTTTCAACAACACCTGTGGAAGGTCCAATAATCATGACTGTTTCCCCTGGTTCAAGAAATAAAGTTTCGAGTTGAATTTCAGCAACGCCCAGCTTTGAAAAATAGTTGGTGACTTTACCAAGAAATATTTTTCTTCGTGTTGCACTGCTACCGTAACGTTCCGACCATTCACCCATCGTTTGACCCAGATAATATCCGTCCCAGAAGCCACGGTTAAAAACGGTTGACAATCTTTTCGTCCACTCTTCTGTTTTTTCTTTATTGAAAGACCCGTCATTCAAGGCATTGACAGCTTCGTGGTAGCAGGCTGTTGTTTCTTTTACGTATTCAGGAGAGCGGCCGCGACCTTCAATTTTTAAAACAGAAACGCCAGCCTGTGCGATCAGATCTAAAAAACCAATGGTACACAAATCTTTCGGTGACATGATATATTCATTTTCAATTTCCAGTTCTGTACCATCATCTTTATCTTTTACAATGTATGATCTGCGGCAGGTTTGATAACATGCGCCTCGATTGGCTGAATTTTTTTGTGTATGCAGACTTAAATAACATTTTCCGGAAACAGCCATGCATAGTGCACCATGGGCAAAGATTTCAATTTGAACGGGTTTGCCGGATGGCCCGCAAATATTCTGTTCACGAATAGAATCTGTGATTTTTTTTATTTGTCCGAGTGATAATTCACGAGCTGTAACCATCACATTTGCCCAGCGGGAATAGAATTTAACCGCTTCAATATTTGTTATATTGCATTGTGTTGAAATATGTGTTTCCATTTCAATGGAACTTAAATATTCCAGCACAGCAACATCCGAAGCAATGATGGCATCAACACCGGCTTGCTTTGCTGCATCAGCTATGCGTTTCATTTCTTCCAGTTCCTGATCGAAAATAATTGCGTTTAATGTAAGATAGGTGCGAAGTTTTTTTTCTTTACAGATTTTGGTGATTTCAGAGATATCGTCCAGTGAAAAATTAAAGGAGGAACGTGAACGCATATTGAGATTTCCTGCACCAAAATAAATGGAATCAGCTCCGCCTTGTATTGCAGCCAATAGCGACTCGAAAGAACCAACAGGTGCTGTGATTTCCATTTTTTGCATTACAGAAGAAGTGTTCGTTGGGAGTTCATTTTAATAAACGTAAAAAGCATAATAGTAAAAGCAAATAAGGAAGATCCTCCGTAACCAATGAATGGAAGCGGGATTCCAATTACAGGAACCAAACCGATTGTCATTCCAATATTAGCCATTACATGGAAAAACAATACCGAAGCCAGCCCGTATCCGAAGACACGGGCAAACGGAGATCGCTGTTTTTCGGCGAGAAATGTAATCCGCAAGAGAAGTGCAAGGAAAAGCAGTAAAGTAATGATACTTCCCACAAAGCCCCACTCTTCACCTATTGTACAAAAAATAAAGTCGGTGCTTTGTTCGGGAACAAAATTGTATTTCGTTTGAGTACCCTGCAGAAAGCCTCGTCCGAAAAGGCCTCCCGAACCAATAGCGATCTTCGATTGATTGACATTATAACCGATACCCTTGTTGTCCGTACTTTTATTAAGCAGAACATTGACGCGGTCCTGCTGATGTTTTTCCAATACACGGTTAAATACAAAATCTACTGAAAAGATAAATCCAGACGTTATAAAAAATGCAATGACCAGATAATAGATGATTTTCTTTTGACGACGCATTATGTACCAGATGAAAAAATAAATTACTGCAATCGAACAGATGAGAACAAGATTTTGTACAAGCAAAGTAGCGAGAAAAAGTGCAATAAGAATGAGGCCGAGAATTAAAATATTTCCGGATAAACCTTCCCGATATAAAACAAAAAGAAATGAGCCGAAAACAATGGCAGACCCGGTATCGTTCTGAATTAATACGAGTGCAAGAGGAAGGAGTATAATAAAGAATGCATTTCGTCTTGTTTTAGGATCATCCATTCGAAGATTGATGTTTCCAAGATATTTTGCAAGTGCAAGCATCGTGGCAAACTTGGCGAATTCAGACGGTTGTAATTTAAAATCACCAATCTGAAACCATGACTGGGAGCCGGCTACTGCACTTCCATATACAAGGACCGAGACAAGCATTAACAGAACAATAGCATAGATTATGTTTGAAAAAGCTGAAAAAAACTTGATGTCAATAATCATAATCATAAGAGCAATGACGAAGGAGCCTATGATCCAGAAGAGTTGTTTCCCGTATTTCTGTGAGAAGTCAAAAATGCCCTGGTTGTTATCGCTGTATGAAGATGCATAAATATTAATCCACCCGATAGCCAGCAAGGCCAGAAATATCAGAACCATCCAAAGGTCAAGCTTTTTAAAAATGCTTCTTTCTTCCATTAGTGCTTATTCTTCTTTTTCTTTTTGGGAACCCAGGGAACATTCATCAGATTTTTATTCATCATTTCCAGCTCAAGGCCAGGGCGCATCACTTTGCGGTTAATATATTTCTCTATCATCAAGCTTGCAATAGGTGCAGCCCATGTAGCACCAAAACCTGCATTTTCGATAATGACACAAATTGCAATTTTAGGATCGTTCATGGGTGCAAAAGCAACAAACAGGGAGTGATCAGCACCGTGGGGATTTTCTGCAGTTCCTGTTTTTCCGCAAATAGGAATCTCACGAATGTCTGCCGATCTGCCGGTTCCTGAAACAACTACATCCCGCATTCCCTGTACAACAATGTTGAAGTATTCTTTTGAAACTTTTGAAACATGGCGGTCAGTAAATTTTTTATCGACCACTTTACTTTTACCAATTCCTTTTACAATATGGGGAATGAAAAAGTAGCCGCGGTTCGCAACAACAGCAGTAAAATTAGCCATTTGTAAGGGTGTGGCCAGCACCTCACCTTGTCCGATTGACATGGAAAGTATATTATACGGATTCCACTTTCCGACGCCTCTGGATTTATCAAAATATTTGGAAGAAGGGATAAGCCCGTTTGATTCACTGGGTAAATCATCATCATAGCGTTTGCCAAAGCCAAGACTTATAATATAATCGCGCCAGCGATCATAACGTTGTGCCATATTCATACTTCGCTTATCCTTAAACAACATATTGATAAATGTACTGCAGAAGTATGCATTGCATGATTGCTGAATAGCTCCACGAAGGTCTAACGGAGATCCATGTGAATGGCATCCGATTGTTAAAGATCCAAGATGATACCCTTTAGAGCAGGGGAAGCGGGTTCCCGGA
The DNA here is from genome assembly GCA_043800975.1 of Bacteroidota bacterium. Lineage (GTDB taxonomy): Bacteria > Bacteroidota > Bacteroidia > Bacteroidales > JAHJDW01 > JAZDMK01. The sequence continues at coordinate 17,181 of JAZDMK010000089.1, forward strand.
TTTACAACACCCAATTCCTGAGCAACCAAAGCGTTTGCCAATTTGAATGTTGAGCCCGGCGGATACCTTGCCAGCAGCGCTCTGTTGAAGAGCGGCTTTATTGTATCTTTCATCAAAGCGATGAAGTTTTTCGTGCGCTGCTCATCGGCAAGGAGATTCGGATCGTAGGTAGGGCTTGATATAAGACAAAGAATTTCTCCGGAAGAAGGTTCAATAGCAACAATACTTCCTTTTTTCAGATTCATTAATTTTTCGCCATAGGCTTGAAGTTCCATATCAATGGAAGACCACACATCATCTCCGGCTATGGCAGCTGTGTCATAAGCACCGTTCTGGAAACGGCCTTGTTCGCGATTTAAAACATCCACCAAGACAATACGGTGTCCTTTTTTTCCACGGAGAAATTTTTCGTAAGATTTCTCTATCCCTGTTATACCAACATTATCACCGGGTTCATAGTATTTATCTTTCTCGAGAATTTTATCATTGGCTTCTCCGATGTACCCAAGAAAATGTGCGCCAATAGGCTGTGGATAGCGGCGTTGCGTACGTGCTTGAACAAAGAACCCCGGAAATTTGTAAAGCTTTTCTTGGATAACGCCATACATTTTTTCGTCGATTCGTTTTTGAAAGATTGACGATTTGTTGAATGAATAAGCTTTTGCGCGTGCTATTCTTTCTTTAAATACTATTTTTTCAATCGATAATATTTTACATAACTCATTGGTATCAATGTTTTCCATATGAGTTGGGGTAACCATCAGGTCATAGGATGCTTCATTGTAAACAAGCAACTTTCCAGTTCTGTCGTAAATCAGTCCCCGGTTAGGATAATCAGTGATGAAACGGAAAACGTTTTCATATGCAGCAGCCTTGTATTCACTTTCAATAATCTGCAGATAAAAAAGGCGGGCAGTAAAAATAATTATTACCACGATAAATACCGTGTTCAGAACAAAACGCCTGCTTTCATGACCTGTATTCATTGTTGAAAAAAGCTAAGCTTATCGTTCCTGCTTTTTGACAAACAGATACTGGCTTAACAAGACCAAAAATAGTGTAAAAATTATACGAACCAGCGTTCTTAAAAAGCTATTTAAAAAATCATTCCAACTAAATGCTTCAATCAGGAAAAGGCTGACATGATGAATCACAATCAGAATGCTGGCATACGAAAAGAAAGAAGCAAATTTCATCGTTTGAATACTTGGGCGAACGCCATATTCGAAATCTTCACGGGGAGATGCATTGCCCAGCACGAACGGACGGATGAAAGCCATAAATAACGTCGCAGTAGAATGCATGCCAGGAGTATTATGAAACATATCCACGCACAAACCCATCGCAAATCCAAGAATCAGCAATAGCCATCGTGGAGAGTTAACGGGAAGGGCGATAATAAATAAAACATAAATCAACGGGCTGCCAAAACCGAACAGCCGGATGTTGTCCGCTACCAGAACCTGCATCAATAAAAGCAGGATGAAAAGAAATATATTACTACTTATTTGCTTTGTCACTTTCTTTCTTTTTATCCAGTTCGTCGAGTTCTTCTTTGTATAGATTACGGATCACATAAACATAGTTCAACCGATCAAAATCAGTAGATAATTTTACATAGATGCGGTAGAATGCGTCTGTAGGACTCGAATTGTAATCACCAATGGTTCCTATAAAAATTCCTTCCGGAAAGATAGTAGAGTAGCCACTAGTAAAAATGGAATCTCCTATCTGAATTTTTGCACGATTACTGATATCTCCCAGATTGGCAATGCCCTGTTCTTTCCCGCCCCAGCTAAGTGATCCCACAAGATCAACTTTTTTTATCCTTGCACTGATTTTTATTTCCGTATGTAAAAATGAATAAACCGATGAGAAGTTGTAGGATACATCCTTTACAATTCCTACAATGCCATTCGATGTGACCACTGCCATATCAGGCTTGATGCCGTGCTTGCTTCCCTTGTTCAGCGTAATATAATTTTCTTTCAGATGGGTTGTGTTGTTGATCACATGAGCGGAAACATAATCATATTGCAGTCGGTACAACTTTTCATCTTTATGGAAAACCTTATCATCGGTTATCAGAAAAGAATTTGGATTTTGTTTTCTAAGCCTCGCATTCTCTTCAGCAAGAGCTCTGTTTTCCTCTTTCAAATTGGTATACTCGCTGATCTCAGAATAAACATCAAGAAAAAATCCCGTAAAAAAATTGGATGAATTAATAAACTTCGACTGATGATAACGGTTATACTGAAACAGCAATGAAAAACTAATCAGCATAAGCGAAATAAAAATAATTGTAAAATGATAGCGGATCAGGAAAAGAAGAATATTTCTCATCGCATGACTCCGTAGTTTTTATTTAATCAGGAATGGGAACTTATCGAAGTTCTTCAGGGCAATGGCTGTACCACGAGCAACAGCACGAAGAGGATCATCGGCAATGTGAACGGGAAGCTTTGTCTTCAGCGAAATTCTTCTGTCGAGTCCGCGCAGCAAAGAACCACCACCAGCCATATAAATACCTGTCCGGTAAATGTCAGCCGAAAGTTCAGGTGGCGTAATTTCAAGTGCATTCAGAATAGCTGTTTCAATGCGCGCAATCGATTTGTCAAGCGAATGCGCAATCTCAGCAAAGGAGACATAAATTTCTTTCGGAATCCCTGTCATCAGGTCACGACCGTGAACCGGGAAATCAGGTGGAGGGTTTTCAATTTCTGTCATTGCAGCACCCACCTCAATTTTAATTTTTTCTGCAGTGCGTTCACCAATCAGGATGTTGTGCTGACGACGCATGTATTCTTCAATATCTCTGTTAAACTGATCACCCGCTACTTTTTCCGATTTTTTACAAACGATACCACCTAGCGATATGATCGCAATCTCACTGGTGCCACCGCCAATGTCAACTACCATGTTGCCGTTAGGCTCCAGAACATCAAGGCCGATACCAATGGCAGCAGCCATGGGCTCATGAATCAGGCGCACTTCTTTAGCACCGGAATGTTCGGCGGAGTCGCGTACGGCGCGTTCTTCCACTTCGGTTATGCCGGAAGGAATGCCAATAACCATGCGGAGAGAAGGAGCAAATATACCGTTGTGGATGCCAACCATTTTGATGAGCGCGCGTATCATTTGTTCAGCTGCGTGGAAGTCAGCAATAACACCGTCTTTCAAAGGACGAGTAGTATAAATATTATCGTGTGTTTTTCCGTGCATCAACTGTGCAGCTTTACCAACTGCCGCAAGTTTGCCCGTCAGGCGGTCGATTGCTACAATAGAGGGTTCGTCGACAACAACCTTATCATTGAAAATAATAACGGTATTGGCCGTGCCAAGGTCGATAGCGATTTCTTTGGTTAAAAATGTAAAAAGTCCCATTTCCTTTGTTTGCGGTTGTTTCTCCTGATAATTTCAAGAGGGAGCAAAGGTATGAAAAAAAGAATATTATATAGAAAAAATTTTCTTAAATAGATTTAGCTGTTTTAAGACGGATGTCCGGTGCTTGGTGCTCGATTTGAAAACTCGGATGTCGGATGCCCGATTGATGACGGAAGACCGTAGTTCGAAGTCTGAAATTGACGGTCAATAAATAACGTTTATTCTATCAACGGTTTTCTAATGCTTAAAATGACGTATTCCGGTCATAACCATGGCAATGCCATGCTGGTTACAATACTCGATCGATGTTTTATCATTTACGGATCCTCCGGGTTGCACAACAGCTGTGATACCGGCCTGATGGGCAATTTCAACACAGTCAGGAAACGGGAAAAATGCATCCGAGGCCATCACGGCATCTTTCAGATCAAATCCAAAAGCTTCCGCTTTTGCTATTGCCTGCCGCAAAGCATCCACACGTGAAGTCTGTCCCGTACCACTGGCCAGCAACTGCCTGTTTTTTGCCAACACAATGGCATTCGACTTTGTGTGCTTTACCAGAATAGCAGCGAACAACAAATCATCAATATTTTCTTTTGTGGGTGTAGTATCTGTAATTGTCTTTAACTGTTCAGTAGTTTCAACGAAGGTGTCTGCTTTCTGCACCAGCAATCCGTTCAATGCAGTGCGGCACATTCTTTTTTCGGTAACGCCGTCTTTCCGTTTTAAAATAATCCGGTTCTTTTTTGTTTTTAATATCGCAAGAGAATCCTCATCATATTCAGGTGCAATGATTACTTCAAAAAATAATTTGCTGATTTCTTCCGCCGTTATTTTATCAAGCTTTCGATTGCAAATCAAAACACCACCAAATGCGGAGACTGGGTCGCCGGACAGTGCATCTTTCCATGCTTCCGGAAGAGTCTTCCTTGTTGCGATTCCGCAGGCATTGTTATGTTTTAAAATGGCAAAAGTTGTTTCCTGAAAATCGTCAATCAGGCGGACAGCAGCATCAATATCCAGAATGTTATTATAGGAAAGTTCTTTTCCATTTAGTATATCAAAAAATGCATCGAGGTCACCGTAGAAAACACCTTCCTGATGCGGGTTTTCACCGTAACGTAATTTTTTTCCATCTGTCAGGCTGAGCTTGAACGAAGGGAGAGAAGCCGTGCGGTTAAAGTAATTGAAGATAGCCGAATCGTAATGTGAAGAAACATTGAATGCGCAAGCTGCAAAATAATTTCTTTGTGCAAGGTCTGTTTCACCACCGTTATTCAGTACTTCCAGTAATGCTGGATTCTGAGCCTGCGAAGGATCAATCATTTCATAAGTGAAGTTTTTGGCTTCGGCACGGATCAGTGAAATACCTCCAATATCAATATTTTCAATGA
>JAZDMK010000095.1:0-3665 GCA_043800975.1 Bacteroidota bacterium
CGGGTTTTTGGTCAGCAAACCATTTCCTTACATCTGATCAATATTCTTTTTCATCTGGCCAGTGTTTATCTTGTGTATCGGTTTGTAATCCTTCTGAATGGGAAAAATATTTCTGCTTTGATTGTAGCTGCTCTTTTTGCGGTTCACCCTATGCATGTTGAATCGGTTGCGTGGATTTCTGAGAGAAAAGATGTGCTATACTTGTTCTTCACTTTGCTTTCTCTGAATGCATACATTAAATACATACGAAATTATGAGTGGAAATTTCTTGCTTTTTCATTTCTGTTTTTCATTTTAGCATTGTTATCGAAATCGGCAGCTGTAGTTTTACCATTACTCATTATTCTAATAGATTATTACAAAAATGAAAGGATAATCACAAAAAAGGTACTTCTAAAAATTCCATTTTTGCTGTTATCTGTTTTGTTTGGTTTGTTGGCAATACAATCGCAAGGACAGGTAATGGAGGATTATACAACGCCTGTTTTTCCTTTGATGGATCGTTTCTTTATTGCATCATACAATTTGCTGCTCTACATAGTGAAATTTATTATTCCATTTCAGCTTTCAGCATTTCATCCTTATCCTATTGAGCCAGGTAATAATTTGCCTTGGCTGTTTTACATTTCTCCAATCGTTTTAGCTATACTCGCTATTCTATTATTGCGAGTTAAACAGTTAAAGCGTGAAGTAATTTTTGGGTTGCTATTTTTCTTTTTCGGAAGTATACTCGTTATTCAGCTTTTACCCGTTGGGAAAGCAATGTTTGCTGATCGATATAGCTATCTGCCTTTTTTCGGGCTGGCATTTATTGTGGGAGAATTTGTTACTGTTCCAAATTTGAGCCGAATAAAAAAAGCACTGATTTCCGCTGAAGCAATGCGATACATAATCATCTTCGTTCTTGTTGTATTTTCGGTTATTTCATGGAACAGAGTTGTCGTTTGGAAGAATAATATTTCTTTGTGGAAAGATGTTGTTCAGAAATATCCCGATCATTTTTATCCGCATTTTGCCTATGCCAGTTCATTGATGTCAGCAAATGATGTCTATAAAGCGCTTGACGAATTCAATACTTCGATCTCATTAAATTCAAAATTTCATAATGCATACTCCCAGCGTGCACTTGCAAAAATGTATATGAATAATATTGACGGTGCTGTTTCCGATATGACTAAAGCAATCGTTTTGAAACAGGATGATGCTACATTGTATGTTACCCGTGGTGATTTGTTAGAAAAGATTGGAGACACGGTTAGTGCTATGAATGACTACAACAAAAGCATTCAACTCGATCCCAAGTTGGCTTCAGCATGGTACAACAGAGGGAGTTTGTTAACCAACTTAAATAAGTTGGATGATGCATTGCGTGATTTCAATCAATCGATTGCACTGGACCCATTATTTGCGGATGCATATAACAATCGTGGAATTGTTAGGTATATGAAAAACGATTTTTCCGGAGCCGTTAATGATTATACTGAAGCAATCAGGTTAAAGCCTGAGGATGGCCTTGCTTATAAAAACCGTGGCCTTGCCAAATTAAAACTAAATGATAAAAATGGTGCGTGTGAGGATTTCACGATGGCCGTTAATAAAGGCTTTAAACCCGCAGCTCAACAAATTGAAAAACATTGCCGATGATAAAAAAACTTTTTATTCTGATTCTTTTCATGTCGTGGATAAGCACATCCATTGCTCAAGGAACTTTTCAGATAGCATTGCTTAAATACAATGGTGGTGGCGACTGGTATGCGAATCCTACATCACTTTCAAACCTCATAAAATTTTCAAATGATAATCTTGGGACAAATATTAATCCTGAACCGGCGCAGGTTGATGTGGGAAGTCCGCAAATTTTTAATTATCCATTTATCCACATGACAGGTCACGGGAATGTTGTTTTCTCGGATGCGGAAGCTCGGAACTTAAGGAAATACCTGATCGGTGGCGGTTTTTTACATATCGACGACAATTATGGATTGGATAAATTTATCCGTCCCCAAATGAAAAAAGTTTTTCCAGAATTGGATTTTGTTGAATTACCTTTCGATCACCCAATTTACAAACAGAAGTTTTCTTTTTCAAATGGCCTTCCTAAAATTCATGAGCATGACAACAAATCACCTCAGGGTTTTGGGTTGATTTACGAAGGAAAGCTGGTTTGTTTTTATTCTTTTGAAAGTGATCTGGGTGATGGCTGGGAAGACCCATCGGTGCATAAAGATTCGGATGCAACCCGTCAAAAGGCACTTAAAATGGGAGCGAATCTGATTCAATATGCTTTTAATTTGCAGGGAAAATAATTCACAAAAAAAAGGCTGTCATTTCTGGCAGCCTTTTTTTTATCCAATAAGATTTTTTATTTCACAACCTGGAATTTGCTGGTCATATGACCTTCCTGAGTTGAAATGTTGTAATAATAATTGCCAGCGGGCATGTTTGTAACATCAACATCAACATTGTGTGAACCGGCAGCCAATACTTTTTTGAATTCAAAAGAATTGCGACCTGTGAGATCAAATACCTGAATAGAAACTTCAGTTTCATTCTTTAATGAGAACCCAATAGCAGCATTGGTAGTTGCGGGGTTAGGAAAACATCCGTTTAAAGTAAGGTTGTTGTTCGAAGCGGAATTAACACCGGTAATTACATTTAATACGGGGAAAATCATAGGATCTGCATCGAAAGTTGTAAGAACAGTATTAAATTTTGCCCAACCTGATCCGAAAGGAGCTACAAAATTAGCTACATATCGTCCTTCGGCATTTCCATTTCCTGCAGCAGAGCTGTTGAACACAAGAACAAGAGTGTCATCTACAGAAACGGCATTACCAGCAAAGCCAAGTACAAAACTGTTTGAAATTGAAACCGGTGATCCAAAAAGAATTGAAGTGAAATAACCGGATGTATCAACATCACTGGATGAATAGGTTGTTGAGCCTAAAGCACCACCTGTTGGAAGATAGCCTGCGTCTGCATTATAAAGATTTATAGTGCGTGTATCAGGGGCGCCAATTATTTCTTTAGATCCAAACCATGCCAATACTTCAATAACCTGAGCGTTTCCAGAAAATGTAAAATGCTGTCCGGTTTCAGAAGAAAAACTATTGGAGACACTTACATATCCATAAGAGCCTACAGTGTAAGTATAAAATGCAGTTCCCCTGTCGTAATACTCAAAAAGAGTATCTGTGTAGTTTTTAATTGTACTCGGTTTAAATTTGAGAGGACCTTGTTCAGTTTGACCTGTAATGGCAAGCTGAGAGAATGAAAGACTGCAAATCATCATTGCAGCAAGTAAAAGAGTAATTTTTTTCATATTAGTAAAGTTAAGTTAGTTTATGCAAATATATTGAATATTTAAATTTGAGCGAATTTTCAGTAAAAAAGTTTGAAATTATTGAATTTCGATTTTCTGGGTATGTATCTTTTTGGATGTTTGTACAGAAATTATATACATGCCTTTTGGGATATCACCCGTTTGTAATGTAACTGTATTTTCTTTATTTACCGGTACTTTCAGAATAGTCTGACCAATCATATTAGATAATGTTATTTCCTGAATTTGAGAGGAAGACATTACAAAAACCTGATTGGTTGCAGGGTTGGGAAATATTTTCGTCTGTATCCAAGATTCATCTTCCATTCCGGTATTATCAATT
>JAZDMK010000105.1:0-23041 GCA_043800975.1 Bacteroidota bacterium
CGGTCGAATCGTTTGATAAAATTAGTAAGCGATTTGTCTTTCGACCAAATCATTCCATGTAACGGAACATTAATACCAGCCACCTTTGCCATCCGCATAGTCACATCTTCGTTTTCCGGAAGTTGATGATATATTTGATGCTGTGGTTTCAGAATGTATTTGCCACCGGTTTCTACCAAATCAAATTTTGATTCTTTGATATTCAGAATAGCGCTGAGTTTCGGCTGTACACCCTGAATTGATATTTTTGTTGCCCTGGCCATGGCTTCTGCTCTTTGTTCTTCAGCTGTATATGACAGCAACTGCAAATCATTCAATCCTTGTGACAAAAGTTTCAATCCTTTATTACTGTACAATGATTTACCGCAAAGTTCGTAGGTGATTGGACAACGTTTCATAAAGTAACTTCCTTCACGTTAACCGCACCAACCGTATCATTTCCTACAAGCATTAGTTGTGAAAAAAAATCATTTCTATCCACTTTGCCTTGTTTTAATAGTCCTTCCAGTTGGTGTCCCTCAGGTAAAAGACCATCAAAAAAAGGAGGGAAGTAATCAAATGAAAATGATTTCTGGCTTACAGGCATTGTAAGTGAAACAGGTATTCCAGCGTAGTAAGCATTATATTCAAACAGGTATTCTTTTCCAAAAACTTTTTCAAAAAGAGTTCCTGCCTCTTTTCCGCATACATATATTTTAGCTGTTCTCATTGGTGTTCATTATCTGATTCATAAGATGGCTCTGTAATTGAACTTTAATATTCAGCACCGATAGAATTTTACGAAGCGTATCCAGTTGAATTGTTTCTTTCCCTTTTTCAAGATCAAAGACAACTGTTTTTCCTACTCCGGCCATTTCGGCCAGCTGAAGTTGACTAAGGCCAGCAGTTTTGCGATGCTTCCTGATCACTTTCGATAATACATCTGGGCTTAACATTATTACTGTTTTAACGGCAAATATACAACAATAGTTAACTTGTGTCAAGTTATTTCTAATAATAAGCTGCTAAAGCAGTAAAAAAGAACTAAAAATACAAGCTTGAATAAAAAAGTGTTTAATAATACTGCTAAAGCGGTAAAAAGAAATGGGGATCTGATAACTATACCCTTTCGGGGATAAATATTAAAAAATTAATGATAATATACCCTATCGGATATGATCTTGTAATTCAAATCGTCATTTTTGAATTTTCTTGAAGTGTAAATAGGCATTATAAATTGTCATTTTTTAGTCGCAACAATCAGTCTGTTCAGAAAACAAAAAATATCCTGCATCGGGAATTGGTATGTAATACAATGCAATGCAGGCATACAACATTCAAGGAATCAAAAATTTTCTTACCTTTGCACATTATTTGAATTGCAGGAAGACAGATTGATGTGCAGATTTTCATTGGATTTCCTCCATCAGCTCGCAACGAAAAGCAAAACAGATTAAGATTATTGAGCTAAAAATTATTTTACTATTTATTGATTATGTCACTTCGACGACTTAGAAACATTGGCATTGCTGCGCATATTGATGCGGGAAAAACGACAGTAACGGAACGAATTTTATTCTTTACAGGTGAAAGCCGTAAAATGGGTGAGGTGCACGATGGCCAGGCTACGATGGATTTTATGAAACAGGAGCAGGAGCGTGGCATTACCATTGCTTCGGCTGCTATTACTGCCCATTGGCGCGATCATCAGATTAATTTAATTGATACTCCAGGGCACGTAGATTTTACTATTGAAGTAGAACGCTCACTTCGTGTGATCGATGGAATGATTGCTGTGTTCTGCGCTGTTGGCGGTGTTGAGCCACAAAGTGAAACTGTATGGAACCAGGCTGAAAGATACCGCGTGCCACGTATAGCATTTATTAATAAAATGGATCGTACCGGCGCTGACTTTTCAGCAGTCGTTGGACAGATGAATAAATACCTTGATGCGAATGCAGTTCCTTTCCAAATCCCAATGGGCGCTGAAGAGCACTTTCTGGGCATGATCGATCTGATTCATCAGAAAGCATATTTCTTTCAGGAGTATGAAAGAATTGAAGCAGAAATTCCTGCTGAATATATTGTTGCAGCTAATGATGCGAGAAATAAATTGCTTGAATCATTAGCAGATTTCAATGATGAAATTGCTGAATTATTTCTTGAAGGAAAGGAAGTGCCTTTAGACCTTATTGTAAAATCTGCAAGAGAAACTGTGTTAAAACTTCTCATCACACCTGTGTTTTGCGGTGCAGCATACAAGAATAAAGGGATACAAATGTTACTCGACGCTGTTGTTGATTATCTTCCATCTCCGTATGATATTGGCGCTATTATCGGCTCTGATGTGGATGATGCTGCCAAGGCGCTTCAGCGCAATCCAACTTCGAAAGAACCTTTTTCTGCGCTGGCATTTAAACTTATCAATGATCCGTTTGTAGGGCAACAAACTTTTATCAGAATTTTTTCCGGACAGTTAAAAAGCGGTATGCCTTTTTATAATGCAAGCAAATTTAAAAACGAAAGAGCCGGTCGTATTTTCCGAATCAGAGCGAAGGACCGTGAAGAAATCAGTGAAGCAGGTCCCGGAGAAATTGTTGCTCTTGTCGGAATGAAATACACGCGAACAGGTGATACACTGTGTGATCCGGATCATAAAATATTGCTTGAATCGATCCATGTCCCGCCCGCGGTGATTGAAATGAAAATCACACCCCAATTGCGTAAGGACAGAGAAAAAATGGGTGAATCGCTGGCGAAACTCTGTAATGAAGATCCTTCTTTCCGCGCTCGTTTTGATGATGAAACGGAAGAAACAATTATTGCAGGAATGGGCGAATTGCATCTTGAGATTATTGTTGATCGTCTGAAAGAAGAATTTGGTCTTGGAGTCGATGTTGGCGAACCCGCAGTATCATTTCGTGAAACTTTAACGATTGAAGTTGAAAATAACCATCGTCATGTAAAACAAAGTGGGGGCAAAGGTCAGTTTGCGCACACTGTCATTCGCTTTGAGACCAATGAAGACAAGGGTTATGAGTTTGTAGATAAAATTAAAGGCGGTTCTATTCCTGCTGAATTTATTTCGTCTGTCAACAAAGGTTTGAAAAAAGCAATGGAAAAAGGCCCTCTGGGCGGCTTTCCGGTTGTTGATACGAAAGCAGTTTTGCTGGACGGTGGATTTCATGCTGTCGATTCTTCTGATATGGCTTTTCAGCTTTGTGCTGCAGCTTGCTTCAGACAAGGCTTTATGAAAGCTAAGCCTATTCTTCTGGAGCCAGTTATGAAAATTGAAATCAATACACCCGATGATTATATTGGTAATGTAACCGGTGATTTCAGCAAAAGGCGCGGTCGCATTGAAAGCATGCGCAGATACAGAAAAGGATCTCAGAAGATAAACGGTTTTGTTCCCTTAAGTGAAATGTTTGGATATGCCACAACCCTGAGAAATATTTCAAGTGGTCGTGCGAATTACAGCATGGAATTTTATAAGTACATGCCGGTTCCTGCTGCTACACAAGAAGAAATTCTTAAGAAGATTAAAGAAAAGAATGCAAACAAAGGGAACTGATTTCAAACTAGGGAATCAGTAATTTCTTTCCAACAGGAAGAATTGAAGCTTTATTGATTTTGTTCACTTTGCATATTTCATCAACGGAAGTGCCATTTCGGCGTGCAATTGAAAAAAGTGTATCGCCACCTTTCACAACATAATATTTTTTCCCGCCTGATTTTACTGCAACGCCGGTATTCTGCTTTGGAGTTGAGTTTGAAACCGCTACTTTCTTAACAGGAACATTTGTGTTGGCGCCTCTGCTCAGTGAAGGTGAGTTGGAGCTTGTATTTTTGTTTTCAGAATTCAATGCCGTTGTTGTATTTGCTGTATCAACAACAACAACAATGGGATCAGGTTCCAGTGTTTTTTCGTAAGGAAGTCTGTTGCTTTTGACTTTAAACAATCTTCCAGTGAGCATTAAGGAATCTTTTTTCAGAGATTGTTTATCAAAGTCAATAATATGCATAGGATTGAAAGCTTCGTTTAAATAACGTGTTTCAAAATGCAGATGGACTGCTGAAGAACGTCCTGTGCTTCCTGCAAATCCGATTACTTCGCCTGCTTTCACTTTTTGATTTGCCTTTACATTCAGTTTGGTCATGTGACCATATAAAGTTTCAAGACCGTTGTAGTGGCGGATAACAACCATGCGTCCATATCCTGAGTAATATTTGGAAATACGAACAACGCCATCAAAAGCTGCATAGATTGGATCTTTTAAGTTCAGCCTTAAATCAACGCCAGCATGAAAATGATGATGGCCGCGCCATCCAAACTGAGAGCAGAGAATAGATGTCGTTTTACAAGGATATGAAAACTTACCCTCATCGGATTGGTTAAACAGAATTAAGGCACTGTCTCTCATTTTTGTGAGGTCTAGTTTGTTAACTCTTACATGTTCATTGTTCCATTCGCCACCATAGATTGAATTAGCAGGAATTTCAACAGAATCGATTACGTTGGGGATTTTAGTATCTGCGTGCAAAGTGTCATTATGCTCCGGATACCCGTTCATAGCGTATGAGCTTGATCCATACTGTGCAAAAACAGTATTTCCCAAAAACAGACAAAAAAACAATCCCAGGCTTACGCTTCCCAGTTTCATCATAATATAAAATTTTGCTGCCAAGCAACCGTCTCAGGCTTTATCCATCAAGGATTAGATCAAATGCGGTAACAAATAAATCATATAACTCAGCATGTCAAATTTAAAAAGTATTTATTAATTACCAAACTTTTTTAACTGTAGATTGTTGAAAAATAGATGTTGAGTGTCTGAAAGACCTTATTTCAGTAGATTTTCATCCGTATTAATTTTTTGTTAAATAATCATAATGCTCTTTTATTGATTTTGTACATAAAAATGAAAATTTCACAATCATTTTTAATAAAAACCATCACTATAAAATTGAATTTTATAACTTCGTAGATATTTCAAACGACATGAATTCTAATGCTCCTTTAGCTGAAAGGCTTCGTCCCCAATCCTTATCCGATTTTATCGGGCAGCAGCATCTGGTGGGTGAAGGGGCTATTTTGCAGCAATCTATACAAAGTGGAAATATTCCCTCTTTAATTTTCTGGGGGCCACCGGGCGTTGGCAAAACCACCCTTGCTTCTATCATTTCGAAAACATTAGACCGCCCTTTTTACACGCTTAGTGCCATTTCATCGGGGGTGAAGGATGTACGAGAAGTGATTGCAAAGGCAAAAGAATCGGAAGGAAGATCCATTTTATTTATTGATGAAATTCATCGCTTCAACAAATCACAGCAGGATTCGTTGCTGGGTGCAGTTGAAAAAGGAATTATTACTTTAATAGGAGCAACCACTGAAAATCCTTCTTTTGAAGTGATAGCACCGCTTTTATCGCGGTGTCAGGTGTATGTTCTGAAATCACTTTCAGAAGATGAATTAAAAACATTGATGAATCATGCAGTTAAAGAAGAATCTCTGCGAACGGGTTCTTCCATTGATGTTCGCGAAACGGAAGCGCTGATGCGCCTTTCGGGTGGTGATGCAAGAAAGCTACTGAATGCAATAGAATTGACTGTGAATTCGCAAAAAGGAAAAGAAATAATTATTGATAATGAAAAAGTATTGAAGTTTGTTCAGCAAAATATGGCGTTGTATGATAAACTGGGCGAACAACATTACGATATTATTTCGGCGTTTATTAAATCCATGCGCGGTAGTGATCCCAATGCATCTATATATTGGCTTGCGCGAATGATTGAGGCAGGAGAGGATCCACTTTTTATTGCCCGTCGTATGCTTATTCTTGCATCAGAAGATATCGGAAATGCAAATCCAAATGCGCTGTTGCTTGCCAATGCCTGCTTTGATGCAGTTAATAAAACAGGTTATCCGGAATGTAGTATCATTCTTTCTCATACTGTCGTTTATCTCGCTACTTCTCCAAAAAGTAATGCGACTTATCTGGCTTTGATGGCAGCGCAGAATGCAGTTAGAAATCAGGGTGATCTTTCTGTTCCTCTGCATTTACGTAATGCACCAACAGGATTAATGAAAAACCTGGGTTATTCAAAAGGATACCAGTATGCCCATGATTTTGATGGTAATTTTGTTGATCAAGGTTTTCTGCCTAAAGAAATTTTGAATCAAAAGTTTTACGAGCCGCAGGATAATCCACGTGAGCAAGAAATTAGAGCGAGGCTCAAAAGTATTTGGAAATCGCGATATTCCTATTGATCCCTGCAACTTTTTATTAATTTTCTGGTCTGTATTGTAGAATGATATTTCAAAAAGCCTTAATTACATAATTCTAAAATTTCATTACTTTTACAAAATGATAGTTGACAGAATTCCGCGAATAAAATTTTTATTTGTTTTATTTCTGCTTGCAGTTTTATTTTCAGATTGCAAAAAGAAAGAAGGCACCAGTTGGGATACTGAATTAACAGGACCTCTTTTAACATCGACGATGGGAATTGACAACATTGTTGCAGATTCTTTACTTGAGGAAAATGCAGATAGTTCTCTTAGTATTGTTTATGAAAATCCAATTTATACCGTTGCGCTGGATTCATTGTTAGACATTCCCGATACGGTTATTCGTACAGCTTATCAATTACCAATATCTCTTACACTTGTTCCTGGTCAAACTATTGTCAATGCATCTGAAAACTTTAACTTTTCAACGGGTACAGCTAAATTAAATAAGGTTATTATTCGTCACGGATTTGTGAAATTTTATGTGAAAAGTTCTGTGAAAGAAAAAATCCTGATCACGTATGATCTTCCAAAAGCTACACTAAACGGTGTTCCTCTTCACATTGAAGAACTAGTTCCGGCAGGTACATTTTCGTCCACCGGTGAAATTTTCCGCATGATTGATATTTCAGGATATACATTTGACCTTACGGGAAGCACAGGTACTTCGTCAAATACACTGGCAACGAATTATAAAATCAGAATTGATCCTAATGGAAGTTCTGTAATGGTGCAGTCTTCCGATAGTGTTGTGATGCGTCACGGTTTTGTTGATATTGTTCCAGAATATATTAGGGGTTATTTGGGAAATGAAAGTTCTATGGTAGGGCCAGAAAGCACTGCATTCGGAATTTTTAATCACATTATTTCAGGGACACTCCAGCTTGAAAACATAAGCCTTGATCTGATTGTTGAAAATAGTTTTGGTGTTGATTCACGGGTAATTGTTTCTAAGATTAATTCTGTGAATACGCATACAGGACAAGTTGTTCCATTATCTTCCAATTTGATAGGAAATTCACTTAACATTGGAAGAGCCTATGATAATAATGGAAATGTAACACCAACCGTTTATCATTTTCCTGTAGAAAATACGGCTGCCAAAAGCTTTCTTGAAAATCTCCCGGACCGTATTGAATACGCAGCTTCTATGATGATTAATCCCATGGGTAATCTTTCCGGAGGGAACGATTTTGCATGGTATGGCAAAGGTCTAAGGGTACTTATGAATCTGAATATTCCACTTTCACTTATTGCAAATAATCTTACTCTTTCCGATACAGTTCCGCTGAATGTCAATCAGGACACTACAGGCACTTATGTTAAAAGTGGAAATCTGTATTTGATTGCTGATAACGGGTTTCCTTTTGAAGCGCAGGTGCAGTTGTATTTATTAAATGATCAGTTGCAGGTAACCGATTCTTTGTTTGCTCAAAACCTTGCAGCAGCTGCCCCTGTTGATGGAAACCTAAAAGTTATTTCTCCACGACGCTCGATTTTAACTGTTCCTGCTTCAGCTGAACTTTTAAATAAAGTGTTTAAAACAAAAAAAGTGCGTATCGTTACTCGCTTTTTAACAGTTCCGCCAAACCAGTATTTGAAAATTTACAGTTATTATAAATTCAGCCTGAAGATGGCTGCAGATTTTGTACTGCATGTTGTTGTTTAAAAAACATACATACTCTTTAATTCTGTTGCTGGCAACGTCGTTTGTCACGCCTTTGTTTTCGCAACAGATAGACTGTTTTGATTCGCTGTACACAAGAAAGAAATATTCTGTATCCTTTAATTTTGAATATGAAAATGGTTCTAACTGTATAACAAATTATTTTTTCAAAACCTTTTATCAGGGCGGTTTTATAGATAGTTCATTAAAAGAACAGGTTTACAACAAACTGAAATCATACAATCGTTTTGGCAATCATACGGAAGGGGGATTTCAGTTTACGCATATGCCCGATACATTTCTGGGGCAAGAGAGCATGGGGTATTACATTGGTTTGCGTTCAGTGATGCATACAGACATTGGTTTTACCGATGATTTATTTAAACTTATTTTTGGAGGAAACAAATCTTTTACTGGCAAAACGGCAGATTTTGGTGGTTCTGCATACAACAGTATCCGCTATCACCAGCTGCAACTTGGACTTATAAAGCGATATGATCTCCCATCTTCATCGCACATCTTTTCAATCGGATTTGGAATTAATGCAGGATATGATCACAAAGCAATGATTTTTGACAAGGGAACATTGTACACAGATACAATGGGCAGTTATCTTGATTTTTCTTCTGCATACCAGTATTTTTCTTCTGATACTTCGAATACAGGTTTGTTTAACATCAAAGGAATTGGAACTTCTGTATTCCTAGCTTATACATGGAGTGACAAAAGCGGAAATCGTATTCGTTTCTCAGTTGATGATTTTGGAAATATGAAATGGAGCCCCAGATCTTATCATAATTCAGGCGACACTACTTATCATTTCGAAGGAATTAAAGTAACCGATCTTTTTGGTATCGACTCAACATTCCTTGATGGATATGCGCCTGATACAATTATCGATAAATATGTTTTTTACAATCCCTCCGGTTTTGGCTATACAACGAATCTTCCAGTACTTTTTTCCCTTGCTTACACGCGTACTTTTTCAAAAAAACTAAACCTTACAACAATACTTCGGTATCGCGCTATGGGTAATTCAATTCCACAGGGAATCCTGAAAGCACAATATTTTCCTTCTGCCAATGCAGCTGCTTCTGTGATGATATCGTATGGTGGATATGCAACTTTTTCTGCAGGGCTTGAAGCTGCGTATAATTTTGGCAAAGGCACGGTTGGAATGATAGGAAGTACCTACTTGAGTGGGTACAATTATCCTAAAAAAACATCTTCACAAGGATTGTATTTTAAAGTACTAAAATATTTTTAATGAAAATAATTTCTGAAATACCTCAGATTAAAAACAGCAACTCCGGTTGCTTTTTTCTGATTGCCGGTCCTTGCGTTGTTGAAAGCGAAGCTATTTGTTTTTCTGTAGCTGAAAAATTAACTCAAATATGTGATGCACTTAAAGTACCATTCATATTCAAAGCATCTTTCAAAAAAGCAAACCGCTCCAGGTTGTCTTCATACACAGGCATGGGAGATATTGAGTCTTTAAAAATTTTAAAGCATGTTTCGGATTCTTTTAAAATACCGGTGTTAACCGATATTCATTTGCCCGAAGATGCAGCGCTTGCAGCCGAATATGTTGATGTGCTTCAGATACCTGCTTTTTTATCCCGTCAAACAGATTTACTGCTTGCTGCAGGAAAAACCGGAAAGGTTGTTAATATTAAAAAAGGTCAGTTTCTTTCGGGTGCTTCTATGAAATTTGCTGCTGAAAAAATTCTGAGTACAGGAAATCAGAAAGTGATGTTAACTGAACGAGGAACTACATTTGGCTATAACGATCTGGTTGTTGATTTCAGAAATATTTATGAAATGAAAAAAATCGGATTTCCGGTAATCCTTGACGTGACGCACTCCATTCAACAGCCTAATCAAGCGGATGGTGTTACCGGAGGAAACCCCGATTTGATAGAAACACTGGCAAAAGCTGGAATAGCTGCGGGTGTGGATGGGTTGTTTTTTGAAACACATCCTGATCCATCCAAAGCTCTGTCTGATGGTGCGAATATGATTACATTACAAAAAGTAGAAAGTTTACTTTCATCGCTGGTTTCAATTAGTAATGCAGTAAAAAAATGAGAAAAAGTTTTTTGATATTCTTTTTAGGATTGATATTGCTTTCATTCGATGCGAAATCACAGCCCATTACATTTCAACGAACCTATGGCGGAAATTCTTATGATAATGGATTTGGTGTTATTGAAGCTACCAAAGGGTATTTCATTTTTGGAAATACAAGCAGCTTTGGTGCGGGCAATACAGATGTCATCATGATTAAAACGGATAGCATTGGAAACCCTGAATGGTTCCGTACTTTTGGGAGCCAGTATGTTGAAAACGGAACGGAAGTAATTCGCACGCTGCGTGGAACAATGATGGTTTGCGGGTATACAAACAATACATTGAACTTTGATTATAATGGTTACCTTATTGAAATCGATACACTGGGAAACCTTTTGAATGAGAGCATTCAGGGAGGAGTCTCGTGGGATTTTGCGTATTCCATGATTCAAGCGTATGATTCTTCTTTATATGTTGCGGGTGAAACTTTCAGTTTTGGGAATGCAATGAACAATGCAATGCTTATGAAGATCAACCCAAACACGCTGGATACTGTGTGGATGCATGCATATGGTGGTGATAGCGTGGATGTTTTTCGGGATATTATGTTTGTTGATTATGATTCAACATTACTGTTGACTGGTGAAACAAACAGTTATGATACGTTAAGAAAAGATTTGTTTGTTCTGAAAACATCGATGCAAGGCGATTCACTTTGGATGAAACGATATGCTGATACATTGGATGATGGTGCTTTTTGTATTGTCAAGGCAATGGGGAAAGATTTTTTTGTGGGTGGATACAGCGTTTCTTCTATAGACAACAAAGAAGATGAATATGGATTTTTATGTGACAGTGCAGGCAATATCCATTGGGGGGTTAATTTTCATGCAACGGACAGGGATTGGATACAGAGTTGTGTTCAGACACCCGACACAGTACTTACATATATTAAATACACGGAATCCACCGGGTTGGGTCAAGGTGATGTCGGATTCATATTTTATCATAATCTGGGCTTTTATACAGGTGGGAAATCGTTTGGTGGAACAGAAAAAGATGAGGGACAATCACTCATTCAAACAACAGATAATGGCTTTGCAATTGTTGGTTCAACGCAAAGCTTTGGAAACACTTTACCTGCTATCTATTTCATCAAAACCGATTCGGTAAGAAATGCTCCGTTAACACCCATTAATATTACCTTAAATGCTATTCAGGAAAACACATCTTTTGATTTTAGATTAAACGTTTATCCCGTACCTGCGAATTCAATACTTAATGTCAGTGGTCGCATTCCTCAAAATGAAAAGAATACAACTTTTGTAATACAGGATTTATCAGGAAGAGTAGTGAATTCTGAATCATTTACTTTGATCAACTCAACATTTACACAGGATTTGGATTTAAACAATATATCGTCAGGGACGTATTTATTAAGTGTTTTGTCTGGAGTCTATTCAGAAAGAAGATTAATTGTCATTCAAAAATAAGATCAAAAAAAAAGCCCCGTAAATACAGGGCTTTTCAATTTTTTTTAAATTGTTTATTTTAATGTAAACGTTGATGTTCCTAACTGAGCATTATCGCAATAAAGTTCAATAATGTATTTGCCAGGTTTGAATTCCTGTTTCTTGTTGTATTTGGAAATCATATTTACTTCACTGTTTTCATAAGTGAAATCCTGTTTCAAAGTGAAAGGAAGTTGTTCGCCATTGAAAGTTACAGTTTCTTCCATTCCTGAAGCCAGACACTGACCACCTACAAGAATGCGGACATACATCGTCTTCATACCCGGAGTAGCAATGGCATTCTTTCCAACTTTATAAGAAACAATGATGCGTTCGCATTTTTTTGCTTTTTCAGTAACCACTTCTTTTTTAGAACCACCTTTTAAGTCAACTCCAGCAGCTTTAATATTGAATGCTGAAAGAGCAGAACCTAAGGTTACTTTGTTATTGAGTTCCTGATTCTGTGTTTCCAACTCGGAGTTCTTGCCTTTTAAAGAATTTAACTCAGTTGTAAGAGCTTCTTTGTCTTTTTCAAGGGCTTGTTTATCAGCTACCAGTTTGTCGATCTGACCTCTCAAATCTTCATACTGCGCTTTGATGTCTTCATATTGTTTTTTATAGAAAGCAGATTTTCCACCGCCACCGCCGCTAACAACGTATGTACGTCTGCCAACCTGTTCGCGAAGTGAAATCAGTTCCTGTCTGCAAGTTTCCAACTGAGCGTTCAGCGAGTCGTTCTGTATTTTTATTGGTTCAATTACTTTGAGCAAACTGTCAATCTGTGCTTTCAGTTTGATGTTGTCCTTTTCAAGTAGTTCAGCAGTTGCAGCTATTTTGTCTTTAGCTGTTTTTGCGTCATAAAAGAAATAGCCAAGCGCACCAAGTCCAAGAAAGAGCACGATGCAAAGGACAATCAAAATAATTGGCGATGATTTTTTTTCTTTGATAACCGGAGCGTTTTCCTGGTTTAATGCTGCCTGATTGTTTTCCATTTTAATGAATAATTAAGTTAAACTGTGACTTTGTACGGATGTATTCTATATTTAGTTACATCTTTTTAGAAATCTGCCGTAAAAAAAAGAAAAAAATCTTACACTTCCTAATTTTTTTATATAGATCGTTCCTATACATGTCAAAAATGCAGGTAGTTAGTCTTTCTATTTCAGGCTACTGTTAAATCTTTGCTGAGGTTTCTGGAGTTAAAATAAAAATCGTTAGGTTTGCTTTATAAATTTAGATCTGTAAAAGAAAGGAAACGACTATGGGTATTAAAACGCGCCTTACAATCATGAATTTCTTCCAGTTTTTTATCTGGGGATCCTGGCTAATAACAATTGGAAACTACTGGTTTCAGACCAAGCAATGGTCGGGTACGGAATTCGGGATTATATTCTCAACGATGGGAATTGCGTCGCTTTTCATGCCAGCACTGATGGGTATTGTTGCAGATCGGTGGATTAATGCAGAGAAACTCTATGCAATTTTGCATATTTTAGGAGGGCTTGCTTTGTTTTATCTTCCACAAATAGATACTCCTACAGGTTTTTTCTGGGGCATTCTGATTGCCATGATTTTTTATATGCCCACAATTGCCCTTACCAATTCAATAGCTTATACTGCACTTAAAAATGCTAATTTTGATGTTGTTAAAAGCTTCCCGCCGATCAGGGTCTTCGGAACGATTGGCTTTATTGCAGCTATGTGGTTAATTAACCTAACTGGGAACAAAAGTTCTGAAAACCAGTTTTATGTTGCTGCTGTCACTTCGATCCTTCTCGGGATATACTCTTTTACTTTACCGAAATGCCCGTCATTGGGCAAAAACAAAGAAACAAAATCATTTGCTCAAATGCTAGGGCTTGATGCTTTCGGATTGTTTAAATCCACTAAAATGACTTTGTTTTTTGTTTTCTCAATGTTTCTGGGAGCTTCGTTGCAACTTACGAATGCTTATGGAGATGTTTTTCTGGATGAATTTAAAAATGTTGCAGAATACGCAGATTCTTTTGTTGTAAGGTATTCAACCATCATCATGTCGATTTCTCAAATGTCAGAAACATTGTTTATTCTGGCAATACCATTTTTCCTCCGAAAATTTGGAATCAAAAAGGTGATGCTAATCAGCATGGTCGCATGGGTACTCCGTTTTGCATTGTTTGGATTAGGTAATCCTACAGATGGTCTCTGGATGATTATTCTTTCATGTATTATTTATGGAATGGCTTTCGATTTTTTCAATATCTCAGGTTCATTATTTGTGGAAACTACTACCAAATCTTCGATGCGTTCAAGCGCGCAGGGATTGTTTATGATGATGACAAACGGATTCGGAGCAATTATCGGTAGCAGCGTTAGTGGATTCATTATTCAAAAATATTATACTGCGGCGAATGGATTGAGAGACTGGGAAAGCATCTGGCTCGCCTTTGCAGCATACTCAGTTGTTGTAGCCGTATTATTTCTGTTCTTATTCCGGCACAAACATGATCCCAAAGCGATGGAGAATATGGCAGGCCACTAAATATTAAAGCACTCAATTGAGTGCTTTTTTTTTGGCTAATTAATTTCGAAAGTAAAACTGCGTCCGTTGGCAGTTACAGATGCAATGTTATCATAATCACCACTGCCATAATCAATACTTAAAGTGGGTTTTTCATCCTGTGAGATTTCAAGAGAACCCTGTACAATCCAGCTGCATCCCATGGTAACAATTAACGGCGAAGTAATATTTATAGTGTAGGCATTGCCATGCGAGTCTACTCCGCTGTTGCTTCCTGTAACGCGCCATGCATCATCCGCAACGTCAGGCCAGCCGGTTTCTTCACCTTGTATCCATTCATATTGCCTCGATG
Organism: Bacteroidota bacterium; assembly: GCA_043800975.1. Lineage (GTDB taxonomy): Bacteria > Bacteroidota > Bacteroidia > Bacteroidales > JAHJDW01 > JAZDMK01. The sequence goes on from JAZDMK010000105.1 coordinate 14,371, forward strand.
AATTCCAGGTATATGTTTCTGTAGCGGTTGTGATTTTTCCATTTGGAATTTCAACGGAATAATGAAGTTTGCTTTGTGAATTGCGATTTAAATTTACAATAGTGGTTGTGCCTTCAACAGTGTAATTGATATTATTTGAAATCACATGATAATTATCTAGTGTAATTGTTGCAATGCATCCTGGATCAATGAAAGCGGAAGTCAGGTTAGCAATTATTTTACCGCTGCGTGTAATGCTATCTGTTCCCAGGCAGCCAGTCCCAAAATCAAAAGTGAATGTTTTAGGATAGGTAGCGCCTGCCGGAGATATTGTCAATACAGGACATCCTGATTTGAAAAAGTAAAGTGATGTGTCGCTGGCAGCATAATAAACATATTTATAAATATCATTGAAGATCGTTTCAGCCTGAGCATTGTCAATAGCAGCCTGATAATCAATGTCGGCTTCCTCTTTTTTGCAGGCATTGAATATGATCAGGAATGTCAGTGCAAAAAGGATAGAGAATGCAGCAATAATTCTTTTAATCATGATCAGAGATTAGAGAGTGCAAATTTACGCTTTTGTAATATTGAAATTACGTGTGCGTTTCATGTCACTTAGGTGGATTTGGATTAACCTGTTTATAGCAATCCGGTCTGGGGACTTGCTCCATAGGTGGAGCATAGCAGGATGGTTTTTGAATATCGATGTTGATAGATATTGAGTCCTGATTAGGCATAACAGGGTCATAACAGGAAGCCGGATGCGTTTTTTTGATTTTTTGTTGATTGCTCTTCGCTTTTATTTTGTCGCTTGTATCCGATGCGGGCAATTCTGACTTGTTGATGCGAAATGAAAAGATGGATCGCAGTGATCTTTTATTTGAAATTTGATTTGTATTCGGATTATCGCAGGATGATAATGTTGAAAGCATTGAAATCAGGAGGAGTCCGCAGGCAATTTTCATTTTTCTAAAAGATGCATTTGACGGAAAGATGTGGCAAATCAATGAGAGAAAAGAAAACCGAAGGCGAAGGACGGGAAGCTTGATCATAATCGTTTGATTGGGTGTAAATTTAATCAAAAATCGCTCCACGGGTTTGATGTTTCACGAAGAACTCGAAAAAACAATTAATTTTACCAAAAATAAATTACTATGATTCACTACAAAGAATTAGGACTTGTCAATTCACGCGACATTTTCAAAAAGGCTGTTGACGGCGGTTACGCAATACCTGCGTTTAATTTTAATAATATGGAACAACTGCAGGCTATCATTGCAGCTTGTGTTGAAACCAAATCCCCTGTTATTCTTCAGGTATCCAAAGGAGCGAGGCAGTATGCCAACCAGACTTTGTTGCAATATATGGCGCAGGGCGCTGTAGAAGTATCTAAAGAAATGGGCTGTGCGATTCCGATTGTTTTGCATCTCGATCATGGTGATTCTTTCGAACTTTGTAAATCCTGCATTGAAACAGGATTCTCTTCTGTAATGATTGATGGATCTCATCTGCCTTTTGATGAAAATATAGCTCTGACCAAAAAAGTAGTTGAATTTGCACATGGTTTTGATGTGACCGTAGAAGGTGAACTGGGCGTTCTTGCCGGCATTGAAGATGAAGTGCAAAGCGAACATTCGCATTATACACAACCCGACGAAGTAGAAGAATTTGTGAAACAAACCGGTGTGGATTCACTTGCCATATCTATTGGAACTTCACATGGCGCATTTAAATTTAAACTAAAACCAGGCGAAAGTGTACCCCCGTTGCGTTTTGATATTCTCGAAGAAATTGAAAAACGAATTCCCGGTTTCCCGATTGTGCTGCATGGTGCGTCATCTGTGCCTCAGAATATTGTTGCGGAAATTAATAAATACGGTGGTAAACTTGAAAATACGGCTGGTGTTCCAGAAGATCAGCTGCGTAAAGCCGCAAGTTCCGCCGTGTGTAAAGTGAATATTGATTCTGATGGCCGTCTGGCAATGACTGCCGCAGTTAGAAAAGTTTTATACACACAGGCAACAGAATTTGATCCACGCAAATTCTTAGGCCCCGCCCGTGATGCACTGAAAGAACTGTATAAGCACAAGGTTGTAAATGTGCTGGGAAGTGTAGATAAAGCTTAGTTTTTTTATTTCAAGTACTTCAGAAGGAGCCATTCTCCATTTCTGGCTATTACATTAAAGTCATTTTGTAGCAACGGACTAGATTTTACATTTAAATCTCTGGTATATATCTTTTGATTTTTCTTAACTATATCAGAAGAAATTAATGAGTCAGTAATTCTTATTTTATTATTTCTGAATCGTGCATAAACTAAGTCATTCTGAGATGGAAGCCCTACTAGTATTAGTTCCTCTTTTTGAAGAGCAGGCTCCAAAAACTCTGTATAAAAAGAGCTATACTTATCTCCTTGGTTAATTTGTACAGCCTGACGTGTAAGTGTTACAATTAAAACGAGAGTAATTGGGATTAGCAGCCATTTCTCTTTTTTTGATACAAAGAAGATAAGTGCAGTGCCATTAATTGCAATGAATGAAGCGACTGGCGCCAAATACCAGTCATGCTTGTCAGTTGAAAATACAAGTAATGTTCCGAGAAAAATCCAAGAGGAAATCGAAAACAACTGGAGTGATTTTCTGTTTCGTATTAATAGCTTTTTTCTAATGCTGCTAATAATAAAGTAAATGAAGGCTGCATAAAATAAATAATTCCATATGTTAAACCGTACATCAAAATAATGCATAATAAATGTAAGTTTTGTTGAAGACAGGTCGTTCGGCGCATTAGTAATTCTAGTTACTGTATCATATCCGAACAGGTTTTCCCAAGCGTTAGAGCCTCCGTATTGTCTATCCGGAAAGGTATTGCCATATTTTATAATTAGAAAATACCACGAAAAGATAAATGCTGCAAAAATTAGGAGCCCTGCATAAAGATGTATTGATTTTAACAGGAAACGTGTTTTTTTTCTCCATAATGCATAAATAGCCCATATTGGAAGAAGCATAAATGCGGGTGTACCCTTGGCATAAAAAGCTAATCCCAGAGCAATGCCACAAAGTGTTAGGAAGGTTTTCTTTCCAAAATCAACAGCCATCAGAAACGAACCAGCTGCAATCAGCAAAAAAAGTGAAAGCATTGCATCCATTTCTCCAGTTCTTCCAACGTGTCGGCCAATTATAGCCGTGACAGAACCTAGTAACAGACATGCCGTCAAAGCAAATGCGCGACTCCTGTATTTTCTAAGTATGAAGTATAGAGTTACAAAAATCAGCAAAGCACAGAGAGCTGACGGAAATCGCAGAGCAAATTCATTGGTGCCAAAAATTTTATAAGACAGTGCAACGCTCCACATATAAAGCGGGGGCTTACCAATCCACTGATCTGGCTGTCCCGCATAATAATAGTTAATATAGTCCCCGCGCTCATTCATTTCAAGAGCATTGATCGCGTATCTTGATTCATCCCAGGCTTGTAATGAATTAGTTCCAAGGTTTCTGAAAAGAAAGAATGTCAGAATAATTAGAACAACTAATTCCGGGATTGAAGTTTTAAAAAGGAATCGATATATGCGTATATAGTTTTTCATTATTTTAACATTAACAAATGAATTCCTTCTGCATTTTCTTTAATTTTCCTTGGTTTCTTCCCTTTCAGTATCCGAAGAATATTATCTGCATAAACAGTGATTTTGTCATTCACCTGTTCGTTATTTCCAAGTAGAATAAGAAAGGTTCCTTTCTTTAAATCTTTGCCCCAATAGGCACGATATCCCGGGAAAATGCCTGGGTGATAAATCCAATCCTGTTTGGATGTTTCTTTATCAAGATACCATCCCATGCCGTATGCTGGTGTTTTTGCTTTTTCGATTTGTACCGTGCTAATGGCTTCCCGTAGTGATTCGCTCGAAATTAAATTTCCTGAAAAAAGGTTTTTATTGAATTTATAAAGATCTCCTGTCGTGGAGAAAATACGTGCATCACCTGTGATTCCCGCCATAGCCTTGATCAGTTTTGCCTGCGACATACTGTCGGTGGTAAGCGTAGCTTTGTATTTGTAGGAATAGAAATAGGGTTTGGCCAGAAAGAATTTGTCAGCATAACCTTTATCAGAAAAGAGATAGCTCTGCCTTAAATCGCATGCGTCAAAAATATATTTTTGTATGTAATCCGCATAACTCATCCCGCTAATTTTTTCTATTGTTAACGCAAGCATGCAATAGCCGGTGTTGCTGTATTTCCATGCGCTTCCTGGTGCATTTAATAATTTTGGTTTATAGCGGATCAACATTGTTACAATGTCCTGATTCGTTGCCAGTTTTTGTTGGTTGAAATAATTGAAAAACAAACCCACATAATCAGGCAAACCAGAAGTGTGATTCAACAAGTGCCGGATTGTAATTCCATGATATGGAAAATCAGGTATAAATTTATTTATGGAATCAGAAAGCAAAAGTTTGCTTTTGTCTTTAAGTTGTAGAATGGCAATGGCTGTAAAGGCTTTCGTTAGTGAAGCAATTTCAAAGCGGCAGTTGGCATCCAGCATTTCTTTCTTCTTGTAATCAGCATAACCAAAACTTTTTTCATAGATAATCTGATTGCTGTCGGCCAGAAGGATATTTCCGTTGAAACATCCGGCATTATACAGTTGTGTCATGTATTTGTCAATCTTTGCTATAGTTTTTGCATCCTGAGCAAAGAATGTTAAAGGAAAAAAGAGAATAAAAAAGAAGGTTAGACGAAGAATTCGCATAATTCTATAGTTTCGGGAGTGCAAATTACAAATTTTTTACGCTATGGGATGCAGTTTTACGCGCATTAAAATTTTTCAAAATAAAAATCTAAGCATGTAATTTCGAATTTATTTTTATTAGATTTGTCGCTATAATAATATTGAAAAATTTAAAAAAAAACATACAATGCAGAAGTTATTATTAGGAGATGAGGCGATAGCGCAAGGTGCACTGGATGCAGGACTTTCCGGAGCATATGCCTATCCAGGAACTCCCAGTACAGAAATTCTGGAGTACCTGCAACATTCGAAAGAAGTTGCTGAGCGTGGCATTCATTGCACGTGGTCAGCAAATGAAAAAACTGCAATGGAAGCAGCTATAGGAATGTCATATGCAGGAAAAAGAACAATCGCCTGTATGAAACATGTAGGTCTTAATGTGGCTGCAGACCCTTTTATTAATTCAGCCATTACGGGAGCAAACGGTGGGTTAATTGTTGTTGCGGCAGATGATCCTTCCATGCATTCTTCTCAGGATGAGCAGGATTCACGCTTCTATGCAAAGTTTGCTTTAATTCCAATGCTTGAACCTTGCGATCAACAAGAGGCTTACGAAATGATGCACTATGGATTTGATCTCTCAGAAAAGTATAAAATCCCGGTGATGGTACGTATCACAACGCGTCTGGCTCATTCACGTGCCGGAATTATTCAAAAAGATGTTCGTGCTCAGAATCAAAAAAAATTACCAGAAAACCCAAGGCAATTTGTTTTACTCCCTGCTATTGCACGTAAGCAATACAAGGATCTTCTTGAAAAACAAAAACACTTTGAAGCGGAATCTGAAAAATCACCTTTCAATAAATACATTGATGGTCCGGATAAAAAACTCGGAATTATTGCTTTTGGTCTTGGATACAATTATCTGATTGAAAATTATACTGATAAAAATATTCCTCATCCTGTGTTGAAAATTTCGCAGTATCCATTACCCCGAAAAATGGTGGAAAAGATTTTCAATGAATGTGATGAAGTATTGGTAATCGAAGAAGGACAGCCTATATATGAAGAATTGCTTCAGGGGTATTTGTCCAAAAACTTAAAAGTCAAAGGTCGTTTAAGCGGTGCTCTTCCACGCGATGGCGAATTGAATCCGAATCTTGTAGGAAAAGCACTTGGTTTTACCGAAACCAAAGGTCCGGAAGTGCCATCGATCATTGTTAACCGTCCGCCTTCTATGTGTAACGGCTGTCCGCATATTGACAGTTATAATGCATTACTGGAAGCACTGAAAGGAAAAGAACAGGGTGGTGTTTTCTCGGATATTGGTTGCTATACATTGGGTGCATTGCCGCCTTTCAATGCAATCAATTCCTGCGTAGATATGGGTGCATCCATCACGATGGCCAAAGGGGCAGCCGATGCTGGTTTTTTTCCGGCTGTTGCCGTGATTGGCGATTCAACATTTACACATTCAGGAATTACTTCTCTACTTGATGCAGTAGTTGACAAAGCTCCGATCACAGTTTTTATTCTTGATAACGGAACAACAGGAATGACCGGAGGTCAGGCATCACACGCTGTGGGAAGAATTGAGGCGATTTGCAAAGGTTTGGGTGTGGAAGAAGAACACATCAGAATTTTAAAACCATTGAAAAACCAACATTCAGAAAATGTTAAGGTCGTTGAAGAAGAACTGAATTATCGGGGTGTATCTGTAATTATTCCGCGTAGAGAATGCATTCAAACGCTCAACAAAAAAATGCGCGAAAAGTTTAAAAACAAAGCTAAATAACAAACACATGAAAATAGATATTATATTGGCAGGTGTAGGTGGGCAAGGTATTGTTTCCATTGCTGCCACCATTGGCCTGGCTGCATTAAAATCAAACTTAAACTTAAAACAATCAGAAGTACACGGCATGAGTCAACGCGGAGGAGAAGTGCAATCCCATATGCGTATATCGGATGGTGAAATTGCGTCTGACCTTGTTTCTCAAGGAAAAGCTGATTTAATTATTTCTGTTGAACCGATGGAATCACTTCGCTATTTACCCTGGTTATCAAACTTAGGCTGGCTAATTACTAATACAACTCCATTTGTAAATATTCCCAATTATCCACCGATAGATAAAGTTCTGGATGAAATTAAAAAATTAAAAAATCATATTCTGATTGATGCTGATGCTATTGCAAAAGAATTAAATTCACCTAAATCAGCTAATATGGTTATTCTTGGAGCTGCATCTAAACATCTCTCTATTCCGTTTGAAAAACTGGAAGAAGCAATCCGGTCTATGTTTGGAAGAAAAGGGGAGGAGATAGTAAATATTAATCTAAAAGCATTGAAAGCTGGCAGAGATGCTTCATAAGCATTTTACACATTAAAAAAAGCCGGATTTTCCGGCTTTTTTTTGCTATAATGTTTCATATTAATCTTGCTTGATGCCAAGCTTTACAGCTATCGCAGGAGGAATTGCTTTTCTGTGAACCATAATTGCAATGGTCTTATATTGCATATAATTTTCTGACATGAAAACGTAACCATTGTATGAGTTTTTGTCTTCACCCCAGGAGTTTTTTACATAATAAAATTTATTTCCGTTTTGATCTTTAGCCCGACCACTGATATGCATAATATGATCATCCGTTGTTAAGTAGGTGTCGAACATAAACTGCCGGTTGATTTGAATGGAATCCTCAGGAGTCAGGTCGTCGCTCTGCATGCCGCGTGTTTTCACATACTTTTTATTGTCAAGAGCAGCAGTTGTAGCGCGGTCTCGCATTTGTTTTGTAATTGTGATTTCAGGAGTCAGATCATTGGCAACACCTCTGGAAAAACGGAATTCTTTTTCGCTTACATCACCATCCCATGCGATTGAATACCCATTGTTAAGAGAATAATCAAAAACTTCTATCAGTTCACCAATAGGAAGGTTGTAGTATTCAGCCATTGACCAGTTATCAGGAATTTCAAGAATGAATTTTTTGTAAAAAGGGTGATGGGTAAATGAAGTAATTTCAACATAATCATCAGGATTAATACCAAGAACTTCTTTATTGAAGGTTTTAGGTGTGTATAATTTTCCAGTATAATCAAAGGATTCAGGAATAGCACCCAGATAAGCGCTCAAAACACCTTCCACTGCATCGAGCCAGCGCGGAGTGAGGCGATCATTTTTTGTTAGGGGCTCTAACATAGATTTAATCATTTCTTCCAGCTCGTTGTGATTGTGAGATTTTTCGCCGAGGTATAAACCTGAATATGCACTTTCTGTCATCACTCCGAATTCCCTGATTAAATCAAGAATATCATGGGATTGACCGCCTTGACCCATTGTTTTTTCACCATGATATCGGACGTAAAGCTGGGCTTTTTTTAAATAAGCCTGATGGGCAAAAAACATTTCGGAAAAATCAAATTCGCCTTTATTCAGTCTTAGCATTTCAGCTTCCAGAAATGACAAAGTGGCAAAACTCCAGCAGGTGCCAGTGTGAGACTGGTCTTTAACACAGGATGTTTTGACTTGTTTTTCAAATGTGAAATTATATGCGTCTTTCTTATTCTGAGCTTGCAGCGAAGTTGAAAAGAAAATGAATGAGAAAGAGATCAGCGATGAGATGTAGAATTTTTTCATAGGTTTTCACAAATAGGAAAGTAAAAATACTTAATTTTCATTTAGTTCAAAAAAGAAATTTGTATTTATCAAGAATAAAGCCAGATTTTGCATTAGGGAATGATGCAACGAATAGTATTCAAATAGATTCTTAATTAGCATTTTGCAATTAAACATTTTAGATATTAAGATAAATCCTATATTTGAAACGAATATGATGAACACTGAAAGACTTGTATTTAGAAGAAACCGGCAGGTTGGCTTTGTGCTATTGCTTGTAGCATTATTTGTAAGTGTAATTTTGTTTCTCGATGTTTATGATGTTGATTTTGGATTCT
>JAZDMK010000196.1:0-5750 GCA_043800975.1 Bacteroidota bacterium
GTTCATCCAATGACGGAAAAAAATGGGATGCTGCCAATAAGGGTTTGAATGGAAAAAATAAATTAAAAAAAGTTGTGGGAACTCCACTCGGAATCGTCTATCTGGCAGGTAGTTTAGGAATGTGTTCTTCGCTCGACCATGGTGAAAACTGGTCAGAAATGAATAGTGGCCTGCAGGATATTCAAGTAGTTTCCCTTATTATTGCAAACGGAAAAGTATTTGCCGGGACTGCAAATGGAAATATTTATTATCATAATGAACTAGAGATTCCAAAGAAATAAAATGCGGATTGAATTTATCATATTGGGTTTGCTTGCTTATGCTTTAGGAACACTTCCTACGGCCGTTATCATCGGAAAAATATTTTTCAAAACCGATGTGAGGGATCATGGAAGCGGCAACAGCGGTGCAACCAATACGATTCGCATACTGGGTTTGCGTACCGGCCTGACAGTACTTGCTATTGATATTTTTAAAGGAATGGCAGCGCTGCAACTGGTTTATCTGTTCCCATGGATAACCCGAGATCCGGATCTGTTAGACCTGATGACCGTTATAATGGCCACTTGTGCGGTTATGGGTCACATTTATCCCGTTTACATGAATTTCAGAGGTGGCAAAGGAATGGCTACGCTGACGGGCATTGTATTTACTTTGAATTATGAACTGGGACTTGTTTGCCTTGGTTTATTTTTAATTCTTCTATTTTTGACAGAATATGTTTCGCTGAGTTCTGTTACAACGGCACTTTTTTTTCCTTTAATCTGCATTCTTGTAACCCCGGAATCAAGCGTTCCCTTTGATCTCTTCTGTTTTTTCATTGCATTTCTGGTGCCTCTCACCCACAGTAAAAATATTGAACGTTTATTAAAAGGCGTAGAAAACAAAACAAAAATTTTAAAACGGCGTAAAAAGAAATAGAATTGCCGTCTAAGGACGGAGATATTTTATTATATTTGTTTTTGTTTAATATCCATCATGCTTAGGAATTTAAAAAAGATCATTCTTTTTTCTGTCTTTCTTTCGATTGCTGTTCCTGTTTTTTCTCAGGGCGATAAAGTTCCGAAGAACGGTCCTGCGCTTGCCAATAAAGATTTCAGGGAATCGTATATCATGGCGCTGGATTATTATAGCTATGAATATTATCTGGATGCCATGCCTATCTTTTTGCGATTGCTTGCCCAGGAACGGAACAACTGTAACATCAATTTTTATGTGGGCATGTGTATGCTGAATATTGTCGGGAAAGAAAAAACAAAGGCCATCCCCTATTTTGAAAAAGCAAGTAAAAAAGTTGATCCGAACTACAGCGGAAACTATAAGGAAACTGCTGCCCCGGTGCATGCTTTTTATTATCTCGCAGAAACATATCTGTACAATTACCAAATCGACGAAGCAATTACCAATTATAAAAAGTTTGAATCGTATCTTGTTGGAAAAGCAGCTGACGAAAACAAGAAAGCTGACGTACTCAGGCAGATTGATAAATGCAATCTTGCTAAAGAATTGATTGCGAAACCCATTAATGTTACCATTACTGCTATTCCTTTAGCAAACTCTAGCTTTTCTGACTATGCACCAGTTGCTTCCTTTGATGGAAAAACAGTTTACTTTAATACAAAACGAAGAGGCGTTACTGGTGGCGAAAAAGATTATTCCGGTGAATACAACAGTGATATTTTCTTTTCTGCCATGAAAGGCGAAAAATGGCAAAAACCAAAAAAACTCAGCGGAAAAATTAATACGAAAGCAGCAGAAGGAATTTCTTACCTTTCTCCTGATGGAAAATACATGATGTTTTACCGCTACAGCAAAAAGTCGGCTGATATTTTTGCTGTAGAAACCGGAAAGAAAGGTAAATGGGGCGCTCCATACAAACTGGGACCCAATATCAATTCAAAATATGATGAAACAAGTGCATACCTGAACGTGGAAGCAAATAAACTTCTCTTTGTAAGTGACCGTCCCGGTGGATATGGTGGTAAAGATATTTATGTTTCAGAAAAATTGTCAAATGGTGAATGGGGACCACCGCTGAACCTCGGACCAGGTATCAATACACAGTTTGATGAAGACAGTCCGTTTTTTGACAAAGATGACAGAACACTTTATTTCAGTTCCGAAGGTCATAAAACAATGGGAGGCTTCGATATTTTTATCAGCACTGCATCCGACGACGGATACTGGTCGGAGCCTGAAAACATTGGATATCCAATCAACACTCCTTTCGACGACATTTATTTTAAACCCACCTTCAACGAAAAAAGAGCCTACTACTCAACTGCCAAGAAAGGCGGATTCAGCGACTGGGACGTCTATTCAATCACTTTTAACAAGTAACAACTGTTGATCTTTTGCGGGGAAGAAAAAAAATAAAGATGTCCATCGTCAACTTGCGTAAGCAGTTGTTTCAGATTTTCTTATTGGGATTTCTTATAATTGGGAGCATTCCTTTTTCCTTCGGTCAGGGTTCGGAAGATGGCGTAAAAGCTGAAGCTGCAAAGCTTTTTGAAAAAGGAGATTATGCGGGTGCGATGCCCAAATATTCACAGTTACTAAGTCTAAACCCACGCGACCCGGAATATAATTATCGCTTTGGAGTTTGTCTTTTTTATTCCAATGCAAATGCAGAAGCACCCGTCAAGTATCTGATGTTTGCTAAAAAAGAACTTCCCCAGAAAGCGGAAATTTATTATTACCTCGGCAGGGTGTATCACCTCAATTATCGCTTCACCGAGGCAATGCAGATGTATACCCAGTTTCAGACAATGGCACCCCAGCTTGTGAAAAAAGTCGGTGTAGCACATAGTATTGAAATGTGCAGAAACGGTATTAGCCTGCTTTCAAAAATCAATGACATCTATGTTTTTCAGAAAAGAGAAGTACGCGAAGCCGGCTTCTATCGCTCCTTTGATGCAGCCTGCTTTGGCGGACGCTTTTATCCGAAATCCGATGAGCTGAAAACAAAACTCGACCGTAAGATGGAAAGCGGCGGCTCGCTTATGTTTGTTCTCAATTCAAAAAAAGAAATTTATTATGCCAGCTTTGGCAAAAAAGGTGAAACTGGTAAAGATATTTATCATGTCACAAAATTACCCGATGGCAAATGGGGAGAACCCGAAAGACTCAGCGATGCCATCAACACCATCTATGATGAAGATTTTCCCTATTTACAGCCGGATGGAAAAACATTATACTTCTCTTCCAAAGGCCACAACAGTATGGGCGGTTACGACATCTTCCGTACAATTTATAACACAAAAGAAAAGAAATGGGTGAAGCCCGTTAACATGGACTTCGCCATCAACACACCTTACGATGAAATGCTTTTTGTTCCTGATACATTGGAGCAATATGCTTTTTTTAGTTCAAACCGCCTGAACACACGCGGAAATGTAACGCTCTTCAAAGTACGTATTGACAAGCGTCCTGATAAAACAGAAAATATTGATCTGGCTAATATTTCCACTTCTCCTTCGGATACAGCCGAGCTGATGAAAACCATCGCTTTGCTGAATGCCAAAGCCAGCCTGGATGTAAATGCCACCGAAGAAATGTTTGTGCCTGCTGTAACGCAGTATTTCGATAATACTACGCCAGTAGATACGACCAGCGAAATTGATCACCTTCTTGACTCCGGTAATCTTTCCAATGCAGATATTATTAGTATAGCCCAGAAAGAAGCCGATAAAGCAAAAGGTGATGCAATAGTTTTCCGCGAAAAATACAATGCATCGGTTGCACTTTCTGCACAAAAAAATAAAGAAGCAGACGATTTAAAAAACGAAGCCGATAAATTGCTGAAGCAGGCTCAGAACACAACCGACCCGGTGCAGAAAGATGAGCTGGAACAACAAGCTGCAGGGCTTCAGAACCAGTCTGTTCAAAAGAAAAAGGAAGGTGCACTTGCCTATAACATTGCTGTAAAATACAAAAATGCATTGCATGAAAAATCTGCCGACGCGGATGATCAGGGAAAATATGTGGCTGCATTGCAAAAAGCAAACGATTCGAAAGATCCTAAAAAATCGAATGAAGCACTCACTAATTATATTAATTACCTGCAGAAATCCGACAGCACCGGGAAGAAATATGCAACAATGGATCTCGCCGACATTGCTCCTACCAAAGATGATTACAACCTAAAGAAAAAAGAAGCGGATGATTTGCAGAATCAATTAAAGAGCATAAAAGAAAGTGTGGGCGATCTCGAATCACAGGCACAGAACCTGCGCAATGATGCTAACCGCACAAAAAAGAAAGATACAAAAGACGCATTGAATAAGCAGGCAAACGATCTGGATGAACAGGCTAAGAATTTGAATGAGAGTCTGAATCCCTTGGTAGCAAGCGTTAATAAAGCAAACCGCGAAGCTGACAGTGTGCTGAATGAACTGAAAGTTGTTTCCGGTGTATTAAGAAACATCAGCGACAGCAGCAAACAGCTCAGCACGGTGAAAGTTTCGGATGCAGATAAAAATGCACTGGATAATGAATTCAGAAATAAGAATCATCTTACCGTTGCTTACAATGCCTATAAGCCGGAGAACACAGCAGGCACCGATAATTCTGTTAAAGAAGCGAATGTTCGTGTAAAGACGATTCGTACCAAAAGAGATTCTCTTGCCAACGCGCGTGATATTGCTTATGCACTGGCTTTGGAAAAAGATGCATTATCAAAAAAGAATTCGGATGATGCTGATCGCCGTCTGGGTGGTATCAATAATTTATCGGGCTCTGAAAACAAACGCAAAGAACTGAATGCAATCAACCGCTTGCTGGATGATGCAAAGCGCCTGCAAGGGGAATCAAGGATTGTTTTTGAAATTGCGCAGAAACTCGACAGTGCTGTGAAAGATGCTGACGATGCGCTGGCGCAGGCTGAAGAAATTTCAAATAATCTTTCATCCAATAAACTTTCTGCCGATGAAGTGAATGAAAAACTGAACGAATTAAAAAACATCGTTGCTTCGGTTGAAAATTCAATTCGCATTATTGATCTGGCACCGGTAGTAATTAAAGACACCAAAGACAATGCAGTTGCTGCGCAAAATAATGCAGAATCAACCGAACAGAAAATTCAAACGCTGAAAAACAGACTGAATGAAATGCAGGCTGAGGCTAAGAATCCGAACACCAAAAAGAAACGCCGTACCGAACTGGAAACACAAATGGAAGGTGTTCGCAACGACATTCAGGCAAAAACCAAAGAACTGAACGAAGCAGTTATTACGGCAGATCGTTTGAAGAACGATGCAGCCCTGATGGAAAACGCAGCCGGTTACGATATTAAAAAGGATTGGAACGCTGCTAAAAACAACAACAAAACAGTTTCGGAAGACGATAAAAATTCATTGCGGAATACCTATCAGAGCAACCGCATTGCCAAACAAAAGGACAGCGTGCTGAATGTAGCTGCGGCAAACAATGTAGGAATCAATGAAGCCACTTCCGACAACACAGCAAAGCTGGAAGCCAATGTAAACAGCAACATTGACAAGCAAAACGGGAACAAAACAATTCTGAATACATTGCAGGCCGGAAACCGCAACCAGCCTGAAGCTATCGAAGCAAAGCAACTGGTGAATGAATCGGATCAGTTGGTTCAAAAAGCAAATGCATTGCTCGCAGATGCAAAAAATACGACCGATATAAATAAGAAAAGTGATTTACTTTCCGAAGCGGACGACCTGAGCAATAAAGCACTGGAAAAGCAGTTGCGTGCAATTGAATTGTATCAGAAAAATTAC
>JAZDMK010000232.1:0-4211 GCA_043800975.1 Bacteroidota bacterium
TAACTGGAGTACAGGTTCCACCAACAACCCGATCACCGTATCACCGGCGGTGAACACGACCTACACGGTTACAGGTACGAGCCTGGGTTGTACCGGCACGGCCACGGCAACAGTAACAATTACCCCGAACGCGGTGATCACGGTGAACAACCCGACGATCTGCGCGGGCCAGACGGCGATACTGACAGCATCAGGCGCGTCGAGTTTCCAGTGGAACACGGGCTCCACAAGCAATCCATACACTATCATACCCGTATCGACGACAACCTATACGGTTACCGGGACAGATGCGGGAGGCTGTACGGGTAGTACGACAGCCGTCGTTACGGTGAACCCGAACCCGACCGTGACGGCCAACCCTTCAACGATCTGCACAGGTCATACGGCGACACTAACAGCATCAGGAGCGACAAACTACCAGTGGAACACGGGCTCCACAACAAACACGATCACGGTAAGCCCGGTTGTCACAACGACTTATTCAGTGACGGGGACGACAAACGGTTGTGATGGAATAGGGACGGGCATAGTGCAAGTAAACCCGATTCCGACGGTTAGTGCGGGTAATGATACCACGATTATACAAGGAGGGGCAGCCCAGTTGACAGGGATAGGAGGAGTCACATATGTCTGGAGTCCGGCTACAGGATTGTCCTGTACAAATTGCGCCAGCCCCACAGCCACACCAACGATGACAACTACCTACACGCTGACAGTGACAGACAGTAATGGCTGTTTTGCCATAGACAGCGTAGTGGTCATAGTGGATGTGATATGCGGTGATGTTTTTGTTCCCAATTCTTTTACACCCAATGGGGATAATCTGAATGAGCTGGTGTGTGTGTATGGGAACTGCGTTGAAGAGATTTTGTTTTCGATCTATGACCGTTGGGGAGAGAAAGCGTTTGAGACAACCGATCCGAAGAAAGTATGCTGGGATGGACGGTACAGAGGAACGGAGATGAACACGGCGGTTTTTGTGTATTATCTGCGTGTGAGGCTGATAAACGGTGAAACCGTAGAGAAAAAAGGAAACATTACGTTGTTCCGGTAAGGGAAAAATTAAAAAACACACATTAAAAATCCAGATCAAAATGAAACCACAGAAAAGATATAAAATGACATTCCTGGGAATTATACTGGCATGTAGTACATACATACAGGCACAGGATGTTCATTTTTCCCAGTTCGACATGACACCCATGTTGATGAGCCCGGCACAAACCTGCGATCGCGAATATCTACGCGCCATCCTGAACTACAAGAACCAGTGGAGCAGCGTAGCGGATGCGTACAAATCCTACAACTTTTCGTACGACATGATTCTTTCTAAAAGGAAGGGGATTCGTGGCTTTTCGGCGATTGGGGCCAACATCCTCAGTGATAATTCGGGTGATTCGAAGATGAAGACTTTCATGGCTAGCCTGGCATACTCGTATCATGTTTTTCTTTCAGAAAAAAGCACGCTGGGTGGGGGCGTGGGCGGAAGTTATAACCAGCGGAGCATCAACACTGATGCGCTCACCTGGGGAAGCCAGTATGACGGTATGGCTTTCGATCCCTCAACTCCAAGTGGAGAAGCACTCAGTGCACCCAGTTTTTCGTTCTTCGATGTGGCAGGAGGTATTCATTGGAGGTATAACAAGAACGAAAAATACATGACCGGGAATGATCAGCTGAGCCTTAACGCGGGCATTTCAGCGTTTCATCTCACACGGCCCAGGTATTCATTTTGCGGCACTGACGAGCGATTGTACATAAGAAAGGTGGCCTACGCTAACGGGCTAATAGGAATAAGCAATACAAAAAGCTCTCTGATGCCCGCTTTTGCTATTTCAATGCAGGGTAAATCAAATGAGATCCTTTTAGGATTATTGTACAAGTATCAATTTCAGGAAGACTCGAGGTACACGGGGTTTATCAAAGCATCGGCCATTTCGTTTGGGGGATACTACCGCAACCGCGATGCCGTCATCGCCCGGCTGATGTATGAGTTCTCTCAGTACTCCATCGGCATCAGTTACGACATTAACGTTTCTGGACTGAAGACAGCCAGCAATGGTCTTGGCGGCATCGAGATCGCCCTGAGGTTCGTCAACCCGAGTCCTTTCCTGTATAAGAACAAACCCAGTCTTTAGCATTGTAGAACCATACTGTTTGTCGGGGTTAGATTTCAATAAACCAATGTTGTTGACAGACACAAAAACAGCTCTATAAGAAAAACAATCAGGCTTGTAATATCTGCAAGAGAAAAGTTTATCTTAACACCAAACCCTTTTCTTCTGAACGATATGCAGGATGGTTATCGCGGGATGATAAAAACATGTCCTTTAAAGATAACCAAACCACCCCAAATGATAAAAGGGGCTTTTTCCGGGTTGTGATCCACAGTAATTTTATAAGGGTTTTTCAATTCCAATTTTAAAATTCAGCATATGAAAAAATATTCTGTTATTTGGGTTATTTTCTGTCACATGGTGTTTAATCATTCATTATGCGCGCAGAATCTCGTTGTCAATCCTTCTTTTGAAAATGTTAACACAGGGAGTCTACAATGCATGATGTATGGTGCAGGCCAGTTTAACCCTGCAATCAATAACTGGACAAACCCAACCGATGCCACGCCGGATATTCATCATAACTCCTTGGCTGTAACCTGCGTCTGTCACCCATTATCATCATCTGGTGGTGCCATCGGCAATCAATCTCCCCGCACAGGAAGTTCCGACATCGGGACCATCCTGTATGGTTCAAATGCCGGGGCTGATTATAGAGAATATTTACAAGGTGCTTTAACAACTCCTCTTATGCCAGGCACCCAGTATTACGTCCAATTACATGTTTCTTTAGGGGATAACGTCAGATATGCCTGTAATAATTTGGGAATCTACTTCAGCACCTCTTTCTGGTATTCATCCATTTCCGGTGTTTACTCCGCTACACCACAACTTGAAAACACAGCCGTAATATCGGATAAAACTTCATGGACTCTCGTTTCATTTACATTCACACCGGTGGATGCATATACTCATTTTACCATAGGGAACTTCAGGAGTAATGGGTCTACAACCAGAACCGATCTGGGTTCCGGTATGTCTATGGCTTACTACTATATTGAAGACATTTACATTTCGTCCGCACCACCGCTTCCAGTCAGTTTAATTGATTTTGACGCGTATTACAAAAATGGTAATGTTATCAATGAGTGGTCAACTGCCTCCGAAACGAACTGTAATTACTTTACCATCGAAAGAAGCTCCGATATGCAAAATTTCGAGCCTGTAGGCACCATTAAGGGAGCAGGTAATTCTAACACGGTGCACACATATTCTTTTATTGATGACAATCCAATTCCCGGTGTCTCCTATTACAGATTAAAGCAAACAGATTATAATGGAGACACGGAATATTTCCCAGCAAAATCAATTCGTTCAGAAAACATTTCCACCGAAAGTATTAAAGTTTTCCCAAATCCTGTTCAGGATTTTATTACAATTGCTTGTACAGAGATTGAAGATGCAGAAGTAATAATAACTAATATTATTGGAAATACTGTATTTAGAAAGTATGTTTCCGATTTTCCATATGAATTACAGACTTGTTTTTTGGAAAAAGGTCTGTATTATGTTTCAGTGATTTCCTCAAACAGAATCAAACAGGGCTGTTTTATCAAAAACTGATCTTAATCAGGATATGTATAAAACTTATTTCCTAGTTTTAGAGAACTCTTAGAAAATGAAAAAGATAGTTATTTTATTACAAATAGCGTATAGAGGGGTCCCTAAGTAGAACAAGCAATAATTGTCGATGATGTGATTAAGGATGATTTATTAAATTACATTATTCATAAAAAAAAGATTATGAAAAATTGACATTTAATAATACTGATCTGGGTAGTGATAAAGGCCATGTTAGGGTTTGTATAAGTTCTTCTGTATATCAATTTGAAATTGTAAAATTTAATGAAATTGTAAACAATTTAATTCTAGAAAGGTAATGATCGAATGAGAACATTGCTGTTTCACTATATCAAATGAAAATAATTTAAATAAATTTAATCATAATGTGTTAATTATTAAAATGCAATGAGGAAGGTTTTTATACTGGGTGACAAAACAGAGTCGGTAGAGTCTTTAAAAAAGTTTCTGTCTGTTTTTCAAGATGTGAAAATTGCCGGTTATTCAAGTTGGGTAAGCGATAGCAGTATCATA
>JAZDMK010000248.1:0-21334 GCA_043800975.1 Bacteroidota bacterium
CGTTGACAACAATGCAGCACCCGAAATGCCCGCTGCAAAACACATCTCCGCTTCACAACAGAGTTACGATTCTCTGATCGATCACTTCAATAAGTTGGTTATTCTCGTCGCATCCGAACCGCTTTATGTGCCCAACGAAAACGATCTCAAAACCGCACAGCTCAATACCTATCTCAATGCACTCAAAACAACAAATTCTGCTGTGATCACCACCTATGCCAACTACTGCACTGCATTAAACAACCGCGACAATATGCTTTATGCAAAGAAAACAGGCCTCGTCGATATTACAATGGATGTAAAAAAATACGTCAAGTCCGTCTTCAGTGCTACCAGCCCGCAGTACAAACAAATCTGTCACATCCCCTTCACCCGTCCTAGAAAGAAATAAACTTAATCTTCCTGTTCGTCTCATATATTATAAAACCCCGTCTGCCGCAACATACGGGGTTTTCCTTTTAATTCCCCTTCGAGATAGAAACCGCCGTGAGCGCATCCGACAGGATTAGCGAACGAATCAATAGAGAATTCATCTGGTTCAAAGCTTCTGAAAGAAGCTTTAACGGGTGGACGCGAACCGAGCAGCTTGCTGCGATTCATGAGCACACATTAAAATAGATAATAATTGTGCGCGAATAATGCGGACGGGGTAGTTGAATTACCTGAGCTTTTCACAAAAGTTTATGAACGCATTATTTCCCAATTATTTTCGTTATTTTTGAAGCAGTCTAATAACTTCTAAAATCGCAAATCGTTGATCCTTGTTCTTAAATCAAAATGACTTTCCGCCTCCTCATATCACTCTTCCTCCTCCTCAGCCTGCAGGGGTTTGGGCAGAACGAGTTTATCAATAGCAGTTTGATTTTCTCTAAAAAGAAAATTATTTACATTGGATTTGAAAATAAGATTATTGCCGAATCATTAAGAGATACAACAGGATTAAGGTTTACCGTAACACAAGGCTCCATATTTAAAATTAAGGGAGATCCTTTTTCATTCTTACTTATGCCATGGAGAATTGGACCGGATACGGTTAAAGCTTATAGATGGAATGAGTTTTTATTTGAAACTGTTTTTGAAAGCAAAAGTGTACCTGATCCTGTTCCAACAATTGCGGGTTGTGGAGATGGCTCAGTCATGTGGAAAAAGACGATTTTAAAGCATCATCAGATTTCAATTATTTATCCTGATTGTTACATCTTTCTTCCAATTTATGTTACATACTGCAGTGCAACTTTACAAAAAAAGAATGGCGATACTTTATTCTATAGTGAAGTTTTAACAGATGGACTGTTTAGTAAAAAATTAATTAAAAATATTAAAAGGCTCGAGCCAGGCGATATGATTACATTCTCAAACATTAAAGCAGGTGCGCCCGATGGAACTGCTCGCTCACTGCCTCCTTTTACAATTATAATAAAGGAAGAATAATGAACCTCCGCCTGATCATATCATCACCAAAAACAATAATTACATGAAAGAATATGAATCCTTAATACATTATTTCAACGATACTCTTTCAATACTAATTGAAAGATTTAAAGAAGCTGCATTAGAATGCAAAAATACCGAGGATGAAATGAAATCAGGTATAGCACTGGGTTACTACATGACAATTTCATTTCAGCTAAATCAGGCAGAAGTGTTTGATGTGAAAAAACACCTAAAACCTGATATTGTATCATTTAAGCCGGAGCAGTTTATATAGAAGATGCTTCATTTCTAATTTGATAACCAGGTATAAAAATTGTTTTTTCAGAATGACAAAGCAAACATTTAAAAATAATCTTCTTCTGGCTACACAGTATTTAATCCCTTATACCCGTGAGTTTGTTTTAAACAAACTGAAAAGCGAGGATTTTTTTTATACCATTTTGTCAAATAGCCTGGAAGTAGACGAACATCTTAATCTGGAAGAGCGAGAGATGCTTCAGAAACGATGCGCTGAGTTAAAAAAATACATGAAAATTGATTGTGTAGTTGAGAGGCTTTGCATCAATGATAAGGTTCCTGTGTGGGTGAACTTATCAATAAGCAGAGCTACACGTAAGCATATCTATATAGAACTTTTCATCAGCCGTCGTTTTAGAAAAGATGATTATATGTACAAAAACTCTCCCTTTACTCCATTTCATATCACTGTTGCATTTCCTCCGAGGAAGGTAAACGATAAAAGTAAATTCAACTTGAATTGGAAAAATAAAAATTCGCTTCTTAGATTCTGTAAATACATTATATCCAACGTTCGCGCGCATTTAGCCAGCATTGCGCAACGCGTGTAAAGAATTATAGTTGTTAAATTCAAATTAAATTATCTGTTGGCTGTATTCAGAAAGTCATTCATAAAACTTCCTCTAAACTTATTTCATTTTTAGAACTGCCACCATAAACAGAACTATTTTTTGCTCCATAAATCGTAAAAGGTGAATCATTTTGATTGACTGCATACACAAACATCAACATATATTTAAAAGACTTTCTTTGAGGTACAACATAGGCACTTTCTCCGGGATCTAGAGCCCTGTTTTGCTTCTCAATATAAGAAGAGTCAATATTAAAGATATTAATGTCATTTAACCTCAGATGCTCTTTGAAAAACACATTAACTCGTACATCATTATTGGAATCGTTTTCATAGTTGAAAACAATTCTTTTAAAATAGTAAGGTGAGTCTACCTTTAATTCACCTGTTGCAGGAACAAAAGTGCATTTAACACTACTCTTTGTGCATCCTAATAGGAAAAGAATTAACAAAACAATTATAATGCTGTAAAATTTGTATAGTCTTGTTATCAAAACCTCGGCAACTTTTGAATACACGTGTTTGCAATTTTTACTCCGCATTCCTTCTAACTTCTTATGTGTTGTTACTTTCAAAATCATTTAACAGCAATTACTTTGATAAAATATCTACAATTTGAATTATTCTTTCTTTCGTGATTTCACCATTTATAGCAGGATTTGCAAGCTCAAAAACGATTTCATGCAAATCATCATTTTCAAAATTTAAATCATCTCTGCACTCAATTGCATTAGTCCAATTCTCCAATTCCTCAAAGTCAATTTCATCGGAAAGGCACCTTTTTAAAACACTTACAACATCAGCTTTGTTTACTTGAAGCAAAAGTTCTTCACAATCCCAGGGATATGCAGCCAATTCAATATTTAAACCTTCTAAATTCCCCTGCATGCACACTAGGTCTTTCAATATTACAAGTCTATTTCTCATGTTTGTTAGCATCACTTTGGGGGTTATTTCATTTCACTGCTTTTTTAAATAAACTAAACCATCCAAAGGATCAACTTTTGATTGCGCTAAATCAATTTTTATACATTCTTCTTTAATTTCATTAAAAACTATATTGTCATAATTTGCAATAAATTCAGACATGACGCAACTTAAATTTTCACGATCTTCATCATTCGGCTCTCTTTCCATATAATATCTAAGCAGAAAAAGTTTTGTTGTTTTTTCATATTTATAAGCAATTGCTACTATTTCATTATAAACTTCACCCAATAAAGCAAACTGCAATTTAATTCGAATATCAGCATCTGTCATTTTCATAATCACCAAACAATATTAATCTCTCAAAAATACAAAATTTGCATTACATCGCTTAAAGGTAATAGAAAACATACGAACGGGCGGTTAGACATACAATGATCCAACGCAAGCAAAGAAATCTAAAAATTCCTTAAATTTGAACCAGCCAAAAAATTCTAAAATCGCAAATCGTTAATCCTTGTTCGTAAATCAAAATGAACCCCCGCCTCCTCATATCATTCTATCCGTTGGAGCGCGTTTGCCTGTCCGACTCGAAGAGGCGTGGTAACGCGTTCCTTGAGAAACCTACCACCCCGATCAGGAAACCTACCACCCCGATTCACGAAGTCCCCATCCTGTTTTAAGAAACTCCAGCCTCGTTCGGAAAATCCCCCGCCCCAATTAAGAAACCTCACATCCTGTTTCACGAAGTTTCGATACTTTTTCACGAAACTCCCACCCCGGTTGGGAAAACTCCTGGCCCGATCGGGAAAGTTCCTGGCCCGATTGAGAAATCTCCTGGTCCGTTTGAGAAAGTTTCCATCCTGTTTTATGAATCAACTGTCTTCTTCTTGTTTATCAGTGTTACCAATCAATATAATGATTTCATTTTTTATGTTTTCAAAATGTCCAAATACATTTCAATCAAATTAATTAAAGATTTTATAACATAGATTCCGCATTCGGGAATTTTTGTCGTAAAACAAGGATGGTTTTTGTGTGCCGGATTGAGCTAAGAAAAAGGTGTTTGACGAACGAAGTGAGGAGTTCTTTTTCGGGAGGAAAAAACCATTCGTAGCTTTTACAGAAAATACCCGACAGCGGAGACTTTTTTTGCTTACTTTTTTTGGTGGTTGCCAACCAAGTCCGCCAAAAGGCGGACGCGCTCATGAACACAAATAAAAAAAATTGATTCGTGAATAAAAAAGTAAGTCGCGCCGCCGGGTCCGGCGCGAAACGGGATGTGCGGGTAAGCTAAAATTTGCAAATCAGTTTCTTAGTTTAAAAACAGTTTTGCTAAAGAAATACTATTCAAAAAAAAAGCGGAACCCACTTCAGATTCCGCTCTCCATTCTTATGTTTTAAATCAATACCCGAAAATATCTTCCAGCGTGAGGTATTCAATTTTTCCGTACTTCTCCAGCGTTTTAATATCCAGCGCCGATTTTTTTCCAAGCACAAGCGTTGTAAATTTCTTGTCTTTTAAATACTGCAACTGGAATTCCTTCAGTTGGGCAAAGGTCATGGCAGGAACTGTTTTGTAAACATCCATTCTGATATCATAGTCCAGTCCCAGCTTACGTGCGTTTTCATAACTGAACAAAACCTGTCCTTTTGTGATGCGTTCGGTGCGTATTTTTTTGATAACTGCATTTTTTGCAGCCTCAAAATTCTTTGGTGCTTCAGGCATATTGTTGATCAGATCGCTCATTCCCTTCATGGCTTCCGGCATTTTATCCACCTGTGTACCTATGTATGAAAAGATGTAATGCGCACGGTCTTTTTTATTCGGTGAAGAAAAATTTGCATAGGCCGTATACGCCAGCGCCTTCGATTCGCGCAGTTCCTGGAACACGATCGAGCCCATACCACCGCCAAAATATTCATTGAAAATACGAACCATCGGAATTTTATCCTTCATATAATTTTCCGATTTCGAAATCATAATCAGATCCACCTGCTTCTTGTCATAGTCGATCACATACACTTTGTTTTCGGTGTTGACAAGTTCCGGGAATTGCTTTTCGGCCGGATAATCTTTCAATGTTGCTTCAGCAATGTGATATTTTTCGAGCATTCCAGCCACCTTGCCCTGATCGAGCGATCCGTAGCAAAGCATGTGGTGCTTGTATGAGCTCAGGCTTTTAATCGTAGAAACCAGATCTTCCGCCTTTAGTTCGTTCAGTTCCTTTTCCGAATAAATATTCGTAAACGCTGATTTGGGGCCATATTTACCATAGTTCAGCATCGCACTCCACAAAATAGCATCCTTCGAAAGTTTGTTGTCACCTCGTTGTTTCAGTATGTCGGAAATAAGGTTGGGAAGCGCATCTGCATTAGGTTTGCAATCGTTCAGAATATTTTCAATCAGCTGAATTCCCTTGTCCATATTTTCGCTCAGGCCCGAAAGACTGATCCAAATTTGTTCGGTACTGGCATTCACACCAAAGGTACAACCGGCCTTGTAGAACTCTTCCTTCACCTGCGATGGTGTGAGTTTGGAAGTACCCAGATAACTCAGATACTCCAGCGAAACACTCAGCATGCGGTTGTTGTTGGTGCCCATATCAAACACATAGTACAAGGCGAAAGTGGGTGATTCTATATTCTGCTTGTAATAAAGCGTGATGTTGTCTTTTACATTCTGCTGAATAATATCTTTTTTGTAATCCACAAACACAGGTTCAATATCCGATGCTTTGCGTGCAAGAATCATCTTCACGAATTCCGATTGCTCGTTGCGATTTACTTCTACCGGCGTGATAGGCGGCTTCTGCATCTTCTTCACATTTTCATCCTTACCGGTGCGTTTGTATACCACCACATAATTGTTGCTGTAATATTTTTTTGCGAAATCAATCACATCCTGTTTTGTAATCTTCTGCAAACGGTCGATCTCTGTAACTGCCGTTTCCCAAGGGATTTCGTCGGTGAAAGAACCCAGCATGGTGAAGTTACGGCTTTGGTTGCTTTCGAGTTTTTTAATATCACTCAGTTTAAAATCATTGATAATCGCGGGAATCATCCAGTCGGGGAATTCCCCTTTTTTCACTTTTTCGATTTCTGCAAGAAGCAATGCCGTTACATCTTCCAGCTTCTGCCCTTCTTTGGGATAACCGTAGAAAATATGTGCGGAATAATCTTTCATTACGTCCGCATAGCTGCCAGCGTCAAGCACTTTCTGCGCCTGTTTCAGATCGAGGTCGATCAGACCGGCCGTGCTGTTGGCAAGAACCATATCGGTTATTTTCATCAGATCCACTTCTTTCGATCCAACTCCGGGAAAGCGATAAGCCATCATCATATATTCTGCTTCGGGACCGTATACATTTCTCACAACGGGAGAAGTAATGGGAGCTTCCACGCCCGGAACAAAAGGCTTTAATTCTTTTGATTTGAATCCGCCAAAATACTGATCCACCAGTGCAATGGTTTTATCAAAATCAATATCACCGGAAATACAAATAGCCATGTTGTTGGGAACATAACGGCTTTCAAAATAATCGCGCAGCGCCTTGATAGAAGGGTTTTTCAGATGTTCAACCGTTCCCAGCGTGGTTTGTGTTCCATAGGTGTGCTTCTGGAAAAGTGCGCCGTACAATGCTTCCCACAGTTTATCGTTATCATCATCGAGGCTCATATTTTTTTCTTCATACACAGCTTCCAGCTCTGTGTGAAAGATTCTGAATACGGGTTTGCGGAAACGTTCCGATTCGATCATCAACCAAGTCTCCAGCTGGTTTGCAGGAATGTCGTTGATATATACCGTTTGCTCTGAAGATGTAAATGCATTGGTTCCTTTGGCTCCGATTGATGCAAGCATCTTGTCGTATTCATTAGCAATCGCCAGCTTTGCGGCAACTCCTGAAAGGCTGTCGATTTTTCGGTACGTGCGCGCCCGCTGAGCCGTGTCGGTTTGCTTTTTATATACTTCAAACATATCTTCAATCTGCTTCAGAAGAACTTCTTCTTTGGCGTAATCCATACTTCCGTATTTTTCCGTTCCCTTGAACATCATGTGTTCGAGATAATGCGAAAGACCTGTGTTGTTGGTAGGGTCGTTTTTACTTCCCGTGCGAACGGCAATCGCGCCATGCATGCGGGGTGCGTCTTTGTATACCGACATGTACACCTTGAGTCCGTTGTCCAGCGTATAGATACGCGCTTTCATCGGATCGTTCGGGGCGGTAACAAAAGAATACTTTTTTTGTGCAAATACGCTCGTGCTGAGCAAAAGCATCATTGCGACGAGAATGATGGAAGATAATTTTTTCATTGGGATGATTTTGTGTGATGCAATGTTAGGAAAAAGTTTTGAATTTTTTGAAATGAAAGACAATAAATCATCTTTATCAATCGTTATAATTTCATTAACCGCATTTCAATTGAATAACCTAAATCCTGACGCCATGAAAACAAAAACATTTCCTCCGCATTGCTGGTTGCTGATTGCATTCCTCTTTACAGCAAATTCCGTTTTCTCAGCCGCTCCCTTATTAACGGCCATTAAAAACAAAAACATCGAAGTGGTCATTAAAGGCAACGGGAGTAAAAATGGCAACAGCCATTATGGCAAATGTCTCAATTTTCAAATTCGCAACCTTAGTAGTAAATCCCAAACCATTCAGATGAATGCAGGATTAAAGCTTGCAAGCGATGATCCCGGAAAGCAGGACATGATCATCACCGAGAATCAGATTTTCGCAATGGCAGCCAATCAGACAAAAAATTTTGATGTATGCGGTATGTGCATTGAAAAAAATGATGCCGGCCCTTCAGCGGGTTTGCGTTTTAAAACAAACGGCTATGCACAGTATCCGCTGCTCGATATGTCGGAATTTATTGCACAGAAAGGCTTCCAGACATCAGCCGGGCAGGCTGCCGTGTGGGTGATCACCGATAAAGCCAGCCCAGAGAATATCGTCAGTGAAAGTAAAAAAGAAATGAACGAACTGCGCGATTTTGTTTATAGCATTTCCTCAACTCCCGATTTTAATGAATACTGCATTAGTGGTGAATTTGTATGTAATAAGTTTTGCGGAGAAAAAGTAAATGTGATTGCGTATGATGCAAACAACAAACAAATAAGCGTAATTGCAAACAACATGACGTTGGGTGATAACCAGAACTATTATGCATTTAAACTGACCAGCCCCTATATTCGCAGAAACCGGGTTTACAGTGTTCGCATGATCAGAGCAAATGGGGAATACCTGGAATTAACGGCGAATTCAATGCCTAATTAATTGGGAAATTTGAGAATTGGTGAGCTGGTAAATGGGTGTGCTTCTTTCAAAAATGTTCTGCAAACACATATGTGCTCTATGTGCCGAATTATCTATGTTTCTATGTGTTTAAAAAGATTAACGGAATTTCAGAACACAACTCTACGAATTTACAAAAGATAAATTAGATCTTGAAAAATAATATTGAATTCTTGAGCCTAATAATCCAATTCCAGATCCAACGATTGGAACAATTGATTAACGGCCGGGTTTTTCTCAGCCATCGCAATTTGTTTTTCTTTAGCAGTAAAAGGCTTGGAGCTTTGGGTTGTCGCCTCAAGAACCACTTCGATATTGATAGCTGAATTCTTCAGTTCACTTCTTAAATGATCGATCAGGTCTGATTTACGAACATTGAATTCATTGATCTGAATTTTACTGAGAGCAGAAACACGGATCATAAAGTTTTCCTGCAACAGGGGGTTTGAAGAAGTAAGAAAAGTAAAAAAGCTGGGATTGTCATCTTTAAAACGTACAGAATAATTCACCCAGACAGAATTGAGTTCTTCCTGTGAAAAATCCGTACGAATAGTCTCTTCGGGGGTTTTGTCCTCCTCTTTGGTTTCGTTTTCAGCAGCGGGTGTTTTTTGTTTTCCGATATCACTCAAGCGCGGAGTCTGAGACTTGACGGGCGCCTGAGGAACCGTAGGCGTATAAGCCTCTTTCTTTTCCTGAACTGCCGGTGACTTCTGAACGGGAGTCTGAACGGGTTGTTGCGCCTGCGTTTGTGTATTTGTTTGGGTCTGCTGCTGCACAGCAGGAATCACAGGTGTGGCTTGCGGTTTCAGTACGATGCTGCAAATCTGTATCAGCGTAATTTCGATGAAAAGACGCTTGTTGGGGGCAAGATTATACTGTGAATCGAAACGTGCAATGATTGAAAGTGCACGGAATATCAGGTCGGCAGGAATTCGTTTTGCCTGTTCAGCATATCGTTCTTTAATATTCTGACTTACCTCCAGCAGCTGCATGGTGGATGCATCCTGACAAACGAGAAGGTTTCTCAGATGCTGACCAATGCCCGTAACAAAATGATGTCCGTCGAAACCGAGATACAGAATTTTATCGAGCATTTGAAGCGCCGGGGCATATTGACCTAATTGAAAATTATCGGCAATGCTGAAATAGTATTCATAATCGAGCACATTCAGGTTATCGATAACTTCTTTGTATGTGATGTTTCCGTTAGTAAAGCTGACTACCTGATCGAAGATTGACAATGCATCGCGAAGGGCGCCATCTGCTTTCTGAGCGATGATATGCAGGCCTTCAGGCTCGGCATTAACATTTTCTTTTTCGGCAATGTACTGAAGATGCTTTGCAATATCTTCCACTGTTATTCTGCGGAAGTCAAAAATCTGACAGCGCGACAGGATTGTGGGGATAATTTTATGTTTTTCGGTTGTAGCCAGAATAAACTTTGCGTGGGGTGGCGGTTCTTCCAGCGTTTTCAGGAAAGCATTGAATGCAGCCTGCGACAGCATGTGAACTTCATCGATGATATAAATGCTGTATTTTCCAACTTGTGGCGCAAACCGCACCTGATCGACAAGTGATCGAATGTCATCCACTGAGTTGTTGGATGCAGCATCGAGCTCATGAATATTGAAAGAAGCGGATTCGTTGAATGAGCGGCATGATTCGCACTGATCGCAGGGTTCAACGGCTTCGGTAATATTGTAACAGTTGATTGTTTTAGCAAGGATACGGGCGCAGGTAGTTTTCCCAACCCCGCGTGGCCCGCAAAACAGGTATGCCTGAGCGACATAATTGTTTTTAATGGCATTCTTGAGAGTATGGATAACGCTGGGCTGACCGACAACCGTATCAAAGGTTGAGGGTCTGTATTTGCGTGCAGAAACAATAAAATTTTCCATGGATTGCAAAGATACATTTTTTCACCTCATACAATAAATGCAATGAAATTTCGTTAGAAGAAAAATTTATCTTTGTATTTAAATCAGGAATAAGATTCAATACAAAGGCAAACACATGAATAGTTTTTGTAAAATTGCATAATTAATTAGAAAATATGAATTTCGAAAAACGCACAATCTGTCTGGTTCTTTTCATGATCTATTCCATTACGTATGGTCAGAATATTGCCATCGGCCAATGGCGGGATCACTTGCCATACAACAATGCACAATCTGTTACCAAAGCAGGAAAAATTGTTTATTGTGCTACACCTAACTCAATAATTGTATTCAACACTAGTGATGAAAGTATGAGTAGGCTTACAAAAGTCAATGGTCTTGCGGACATTGGTATCACAAAAGTAAGGTATAGTGAAGAGACGGGTATTGTGGTTGTGGGATATTCAAATGGAAATCTGGACATGATTGAAGGTGACCGCATTTCGAACCTTCCGGATATAAAGCGGAAGCAAATGCCTGGCAGCAAATCTATCAACAATATTTTATTCAAAGGAAACTATGCCTATTTATCCACTTCATTTGGAATAGTCGTTGTTGACCTTGTCCGCAAAGAAATCAAAGACACCTGGTACATTGGCCCCTTTGGCACTTATCTGGAAGTACTGGATCTTGCTGTAGACAGTTCCAAATTTTATGCAGCAACTGCTAATGGTTTTTATGAGGCTTCTGTAAATTCCCCTAATCTTGCAGATTATAATTCCTGGAATAAAAACACATCCATTCCCCATCCTAATGGGATTTACAATACAGTTTGCACTTATAACGGGAAAGTATTCACAAGTCTAAAGGGCCCATCGTTCAATACAGACACTATTTTCTATTATACAGGTTCTGAATGGAAATATTTTAATTATCCGAATGCGTATTATGTTCACGAAATTAAAGAGTCAAACAAATTACTTGTTGTAACACTGTATTATAATGTTCAGGTATTTGCACCCTCACTTGAACTATTTGATGTTGTATGGACCTATGGTCCGGGAACCAGTGTGGAATGCAAAGACGGGATTGTAGATGAAGATTATTACATCTGGGTAGCTGATGTAAACAAAGGTCTTGTCAGGTACAAAGGATATGGGGCTTTATTTCTCAAACCCGGGGGGCCGGATTTTTCAAATGTAATGTGTATGTCAATTAATAAAGATGACCTATGGATTGTTCCTGGCGGGCATACTGACACCTGGGGTTCCGTTAACAATCAGCAAGGGATCGCATATTATGTAGATAACATCTGGGAAACAATCAGCAGAAAGAACACACCACAAATGGATACATTGATGGATTTGATTTCTGTTGTGGTTGACCCTACAGACCGGTCGCGTGTTTATGCTGCATCCTGGGGGCATGGACTCCTCTATTTTGATGACTGGCAGCTTACCACCGTTTATAACGAACAAAACAGTCCTTTACAGAAATTTAATTCTTCAAGTTGGTATTTTGTAGGACTCGGTGGGCTTTGCTTTGATGAAGACAAAACATTGTGGATGACCAACCCTTTTTCAACCAGCCCTTTGCTTGCAATGAAATCGGATGGAACCTGGCAAACATTTACGCTCAATAATCTGGTTGCATCTACCTTAATCGTCAGTCAGGTTCTGGTTGATAACAGTAAACAAAAGTGGATACTGATGCCGAGAGATAATAACATTGTCGTTTTTAACGACAACAATACCCTTTCGAATCCATCGGATGATAAAGTTAAAAAACTGAGTGCTCAGGAAGGCAATGGAAATTTGCCCGGCAATTCTGTTAATTGCATGGCATTGGATCTTGATGGGGAAGTGTGGATTGGAACTGATGCGGGTATTGGTGTATTTTATACTCCAGAACAGGTATTCAGCGGACAGGATTTTGACGCACAACAAATATTAATTGAACAAGACGGATATGCGCAATATTTACTTGAGTTTGAAAATATTTCATGTATTGCTATTGATGGTGGCAACCGCAAATGGATTGGGACGATAAATGCAGGCGCATTTTTAATGTCAGATGACGGAACGGAAGAGATTCTTCATTTTACTGCTGATAATAGCCCGCTGCCGTCAAATACTATCAATAGTATTGTTATTAATCCTGAAAGCGGAGAAGTTTATTTCGGTACAGGAAAAGGTATTGTTTCATATAAAGGAACAGCCACTGAAGGTAAAGATGATTTTTCAAGTGTTTATGCTTATCCTAATCCGGTAAGGCCGGAATACACGGGGCTTATAGGCATAAAAAATCTTGTAACAAATGCCCATGTTAAAATCACTGACATTAGTGGAAATCTTGTTTATGAATGCTTTGCTGAAGGTGGCCAGGCTGTCTGGAACGGGAAAAACTACAATGGCGAAAAAGTTCAATCGGGTGTTTACCTTGTTTTCTGTACTACAGCTGATGGCAAGGATCATAAGGTTTCAAAAATTCTTTTTATGAATTGATATGCCCTCAGCCACAAAAGGGATTGTTATCAGCACTTCGCAATACGGCGAAACCAGTATCATTACACGCATTTTCACAGAAGAATTCGGGTTACATTCTTTTATTGTAAATGGCGTTCGGAAAAAAAACTCCCGAATGAAATCGGCTCTGTTTTCACCTCTGTCGCAACTGGATTTGATTATTTATTTTCATGAGAAGAAGAAAATTCACCGGATCCGGGAAGTCAGGCCATTCTTGATTTATCAAAACATACATAACAATCCTTCACAGAATGGCATCCTTCTATTTCTGTCTGAAGTTATTTCACGCAGCTTACATGAAGGTCACACAGACAAGGCTTTGTTCAATTACATTGCAGACAGTCTTGAAAAATTTGATCAAACAGAATTTGGAATAGTGAATTTTCATCTTGGTTTTTTGTGCGGGTTTGCTCAATTTCTAGGCTTCTGGCCCGAACAAAATTATTCAGAAACCAATTGTTATTTTTCTATACAAAACGGAACTTTCACTCATAGTTCTGCTATTAATGAATTATGTTTTACAAAAGAAACATCGAAACAATTTGCAAAATTATTAGATGACTGGGAGAACACATTCTCGTTCACAATTTCTTCTTCTGAACGCAGAGTTTTGCTGGAAGCCATTTTGCGGTACTACGAGTATCACATTCCATCATTCGGCAACGTTCGTTCTCTTGAAATCCTTCAGGAAATTTTTGCAGCATAATAAAATCCTTTTGTCGATAACAATATTTTACAGATGGATTGTGGCAAATTTTATTATTTTTGTGTTTCAAATTTTCACGCCAGCTGATTGAAAACATTATCTATCATAATTCCGGCCTATAACGAAGCGAGAACCATCCACCTCATTCTTGATCGTGTACTTCAGGTACAACTGATTAATAACACCCAAAAAGAAATTGTTATTGTCAACGATTGTTCAAAGGACAATACGCAAGTTATCGTTGAAGAATACATTCAAAATCACACCAACACAAATATTCGTTTATTTAATCAGCCTATCAACAAAGGAAAAGGCGCTGCAATTCACAAAGGGATTGAATTGGCAACCGGCGAATTTCTTATCATTCAGGATGCTGATCTGGAATATCATCCGGACGAATACAATCTTCTTTTAAAGCCCATGCTGGATGATGTTGCTGATGTAGTTTACGGATCCCGCTTTGCCGGTGGCCGTCCGCATCGAATTTTATTTTTCTGGCATTCAATAGGGAATAAATTTCTTACGTTTATTTCAAATATGTTTACCAATCTGAATCTTTCAGATATGGAAACCTGTTACAAGTTATTCCGATCGGATATCATTAAAAAAATTCGACTGCGTGAAAATCGTTTTGGATTTGAACCAGAAATAACTTCAAAAATCTCCAGAGTTCCCAGAATACGGATTTATGAAGTTGGAATTTCATACTATGGACGGACATTTGAAGAAGGGAAAAAAATCAGTTGGAAAGACGGGTTCCGGGCGATTTATTGTATTCTAAAATATAATTTCAAGGCTGTTTTAAAATTGTTTTTCATTGTACTATTCGTTCTTGGAATTATTTTTCTGTTCATTTTGTATCAAATGGGCTATTTGAATTTCTGAAAGGCAAAACCAATATGCTCGAAAAAATCCTTTATAAGTTTCACAACAGTCGTGTTTTGAAATACACTGCGGTTGCTACATTATTTGTTGCATCTATATTTATTGCCTTTCTTTCAAATGGTGTTGAAGGAGGTGCTGATAGCTATACGCATTATCTCATTTCAAAATATGCTAGTTTACATCCGGTGAATTTTCTCAATCATTGGGGCAAGCCTGTATTCACGCTTCTGATTTTTCCTTTTACTTTTTTCGGCATCACATTCGCCAAGATTTATAATATTCTTGCAATCTTTATTTGTGCATATTTTGTTTTTAGAACTTTAAAAATATTAAACTATCCTTATGCATTTCTGGGGTTTTTTATAACTCTTTTTATGCCGGCATTATTTATTCTGCAATTCTCAACACTTACTGAACCTACGTTTGCTCTTCTAATTTCAGTTGGTATTTTTCTGTTTTTCAGAAAAAATTATATTGCGTCTTCCATCATAATGTCTTTCATCTTCCTTGTTCGTACAGAAAGCATCGTCATGTATCCCTTGTTTTTTATTGCTTTTTTAGCAATAAAAAAATATAAAGCGATTCCGTTTCTTGCTTCTGGTTTTCTCCTCTATTCAGTTATCGGATATTTTGTTTATGGTGATTTCTTATGGTTGATTACGCAAATGCCATACACAGGGGCCAATGCAGGCATATATGGATCCGGCAGTCTTTTTCATTATTATAATAACAGAAAATTTATAACCGGTGAGGTTATTGGAGCCCTTGTTGTTGCAGGGCTTTTGTATCTGGTTTACATTTTTATCTTTCGAAAAGAGGAAAGAAAAATTTCTGCACTTCAGCTCATTCTGATTGCAGCCCCTGCAATCGCATTCTTTGCAGCACACTCTTATGTATGGTGGAAAGGAAATGGCAGTTCACTTGGTCTTCTTCGTGTTATGGCTTCTATTGCTCCGCTTTTTGCTCTTCTTGCGATGGCTGGCATTCAGGCTGCAGACAAGCATATCTTTCGTCATGGGAGCCTATACAATCTTATCAAGTTATCGTTTATTCCATTTATTGCTTACATAGCAATTCACACTTTTCCAGTTCCTATCAAAGCAAATGCGACAGACAGAGAAGTTATCGAAGCGAGTAACTGGATAAAAAACTCCCCATACAGTTCACGAAAGATTGGATTATACAACGGCACATTTGCATACTATACAGATAAAGACCTTTTTAGTAATAATGAAGTTCAGTGGTTATTTGGCACGAGTCCTGAAAAAGACATTTCTCCCGGCACCATTGTTATATGGGATGCCCACTTTGGTCCAAATGAAGGTCAGACAAAAAGAGAAACACTTTTAAACAGCAAATACTTCAGGGTTCTTAATTACTTCGAACCTATTGAGCCCATTCATGTTTTAAATAATTATTTGTACGAAATCATTCTGTTTGAAAGGCTAAAAGATTCTACAAACATTGACAACTATGCATTAATTGAACAAATTAAACAAAAGAACTTTGATAAAAAATATGCAATAAAGGAAATTGCTAATACTGTATTTATTAAGCATTCACTCATAACTAAAAGCGATACACTACGTGGCTTCATTATGAATAAAGATTCTACCTTTTGTCATGGCTTTTCTGCAAAAGCATCTGCCCTTTCCGACAAAGATTTTATCATTGAGGCAATCGCAGATTTTTACATTCCCGCAGGCAGCACTGCACCGAAAGTTTCGATAGTTGCTTCCGGACTATCAAAAGATAATTCTGCATATTTATATCAACAGTCCGATATGGAAGCTGTTCCCTGGTGGCCTGATTCTACGATTACGCTTCGTGTAAAAATGGAAGTCCGGCAATCAGATTTGCGTTCCCGCGATGATGAAATCAAAGTTTATACCTGGTACAGGAGTGATAAAGACAGAGTATTGTTAAAACGGATAAAAGTAAATTTTATTTATCCCAGAAATCAGGAATAGTAATTTTTTTAATATTTCCCAATAATTTCCACCATCTGTTTTACTGTATCAAACGAGTCGCCGGTAATCTGGGATGCTGGAATGCTTTTCCCGAATTCACGCTGAATAAATGATTGTAATGATACCAATGAGAATGAATCAATCAGACCGGTACTAATCAGTTTTGTGTCCGATGTTATAGTCATATCGGGATCTTCCAGAAATTCGTTGCGAATGAATTCAATCAGTTTTTCTTCCATAATTATTTTTTTAAACTGGAAATTTTTCCAGTAGTTGATCTTTTGATAAACCTAAAACTCCTAATTTTTCTCCCACTTTTTTAAACACATCACGTGCCTTTTCTAGATGATGCATTTCATGTCCGGCAGAAATTTGTGTGCGAATGCGTGCCTGCCCTTTTGCAACTACAGGAAAGAAAAATCCAATGGCATACACACCTTCATTGAATAATTCGACTGAGAAATCCTGTGCCAACTTAGCATTGAATAACATAACCGGGATTATTGGCGAATCGCCTTCTTTTAAAACAAATCCCATATCTTCCAATCCTTTTCTCCAGAAACGTGTGTTGGCTTCCAGCTTATCTCTTCTCTCCGTATTTCTGCTAAGAATTTCCAATACTTTGATTGTTGCCAACGTTATGGTTGGCGATAATGTATTGCTGAACAGATAGGGTCTTGCTCGTTGTCTGCATAAATCAACAATTTCTTTTCTTCCAGAAATACATCCACCCGATGCTCCTCCCAGTGCTTTTCCAAACGTTGTACTGATGATATCAATCTTCCCCATCACATTATGATATTCATGAATACCACGACCTGTTTTTCCCATAAAACCAGTAGCATGAGAATCATCCACAAACACCATTGCATTAAATTCTTCAGCTAGTTTTACAATTTCGTTCAGACTCGCAATGTCACCATCCATGCTGAATACACCATCAGTAATAATAATCTTGCGGGGTTTATCTTTAAACATTTCGAGTTTGCTGCGCAGATGCTGCATATCATTATGCTTGTATGTATCGTGCTGCGCCTTACAGAGTCTCATTCCGTCGATAACGGATGCATGAACCAAGCGATCTGAAATCATGATATCATTTTCATCCAAAATAACTTCGAAAACGCCTCCATTGGCATCAAAGCAAGATGAGAATAAAATAGTGTCTTCTGTTCCTAAAAATTCGGTCACTTTGTTTTCCAGCGTTTGGTGAATATCCTGCGTTCCGCATATAAAACGCACAGATGACAACCCATAGCCTCGAATGTCGAGTGCTTCATGCGCGGCTTTTACTACTTCAGGGTGATTAGATAAACCCAAATAATTGTTTGCACACATGTTGATCACCTTACGAACCGGGGATCCGACAGGGTATTCAACTTCAATGTCGGCCTGCTGTATGGAGTGTATAAATCGTTCCTTCTTGAATAATCCTGCGTTATCAATATCTTTAAGTATCGTTTGATAACCGCCTCTGAGTTGTTCTGAAAAAGCCATTTTTATTGATTAATTTAAAAACAAAAATAGTTTTTTAATGCATAATAGGTATCAGATTAGAAATAATTTCTTTCTAATGATAAAACAATTATTTTTTCCTGTACACTCTTTCGTACGTAGCACTCTTATTAAAAAGGGCCAGTACAAGATCTGACACAATCAAAAAAGGGAAAAGAAACATGGCAATTAATTTTTGAATCAAAAACTTTTTGCCACCCGTATACTTTTCATTTCCTTTCATACTTTCGAAAAGTAATTCCCGCTTTTTAAAAAACAAATTGAAAAAACTCTGAATAAAACCGAATGGATTTTGCTCAAAGGATACAGCTGTTTTTCCAATAGGTTCAAATCCCTTTTCAATCATAATTTTGTCAAGAGATTTCATGCTAAAGAAAAGCAAGTGGCGTGGCGGATCCAGATGAAGCCACTTCCCTTTAAACAATCTGCTCTGAATACTGATAATATTTGGCATTGAAATAACAAGAATTCCCTCAGGCTTAAGAATTTCACAAATGCATTCCAGTGTTTGCTTTGGTTTGGGCAGATGTTCAAAAACGTGAAACAAAGTGATCGCATCAAAAATGTTTTCCGGAAAATCATTTTTTTCCAGAACACCATTTTTCAAAGTAATTTCAGGAATGCGCGCAACTCTTTGTGCAGCTTTATTTCCCGGTTCTATTCCATAAAGATTACAATGCACATAACTTTCCAGCTCCATTAAAAACTTTCCATTCCCACAACCAATGTCTAAAACCTTTGCTCCTGATTTTATTTTTTTTGACAAACGCTTTGCTCTTCTTTTTCTGAAAGTATCAACAATTTTTTCAAAAAAAGATTTAAATTTTTCTTCCTGCTCCCCGTAATAATCATCAGCATATGCACGTGCAAGTTGATCTTCTGTAGGAAAAGGGAATATAAAATGAGCCTCACAACTATTGCAACGATGGAGTTGGTAAGTATCTTCAAAAATATCTGTTGTTGAATATTGACTGATGCAATCTTTGGAACCACAATACCGGCAGTCGACTTCGCTTAATATTTCAGGCATGAGTATCTGTAGGTTTTTTAAAAATTCGGAAACGACCCAGACCCCATTTCTGGAGTCGATACTTGCAGGAGGTGTTCAAAACACCCATACCATATTTCATGCTGCGGCTTAAATTGATAGAAGATGCATCCTCAAAATACTTTGTCGGGCAAGTAACTTCGGCAATATCAAATCCGGCAAAACAAATTTGAGCCAGCATTTGATTATCGAAAACAAAATCATCAGAATTGTTATGATAAGAAATTTTTTCAAGTACTTCTTTCGAAAATGCCCGATATCCTGTATGATATTCGGAAATTTTTTGTCGCATTAAAACATTTTGTGTTAACGTTAGCATTCGATTTGCAACGTATTTGTATAACGGCATTCCACCTTTCAATGCCCCCCGGCCAAGGATTCGAGACCCAAGAACAACCTGATATAAATCATTAGCAATGATATATGCCATTGAAGGTATCAGCTTCGGAGTATATTGATAATCTGGATGCACCATGATAATAATATCGGCTCCTAAATGTAATGCAGCATCATAACATGTTTTCTGATTCCCGCCATAGCCTTTATTTTTGTCATGGGTAATAATATGCTTAATCCCAATACTTCTTGCAACTTCAACAGTTCTGTCTTTGCTGGCATCATCCACAACAATTACTTCATCTACGAGATTAAAAGGAATTTCATTATAAGTTGAAATGAGCGTTTTTTCTGCATTGTATGCAGGCATAACCACAACAACTTTTTTATCACCAATCATTTTTCTTCACTTTTTGAGGAGTCAATATTTGAATCATTAACAACATACAAGGGCCTGTTTCTTAGGTTTGCGGAAATTCGTCCAATGTATTCACCAATAATTCCAATTCCTATCAATTGTATTCCTCCGATAAACATTACACTTAAGATCAGTGATGTCCATCCTGGAACATAATCTTTAGAAATAAACCTTGCATATAATGCATAAATCATAATAAGGAATGCAACAAAAGAAACAACAAAACCCGCGATAGTCGCAAATTTCAGAGGAAAATTTGAAAAAGAAGTAATTCCATCAATGGCAAACCGGATCATTTTTCTGTATGTGTATCCTGTTTTACCTGCAAATCTTGCATCACGGTCATATTCAACCGCGGTTTGTTTGAATCCTACCCATGATATCTGGCCACGTAAAAACTTTTGCTGTTCAGTCATTTTGCGAAGTACAGCAACCACTTTTTTATCTATGATTCGAAAATCGCCGGTATCTAAAGGAATATCCACAGAAGTAATTTTATTAATAATTCTGTAGAAAAAACGTGCAGTAAGACGTTTCATCCATGATTCTCCTTTGCGGGCACGTCTTTTGGCATATACCACCTCGAAGCCTTCAGTATGCTTATCATACAAATCCTTAATCAGCTCAGGCGGATCCTGAAGATCTGCATCAATAATCACAACTGCATTTCCACATGCATGATCCAGTCCGGCACTCACGGCTATCTGGTGACCAAAGTTCCGGCTAAAATTAATGTATTTCACATGAGAATCCCGCATTGAAAGCTGGACAATCAAGGCCGGCGTTGTATCGCGACTGCCGTCGTTCACGAAAATGATCTCATACTCCTTTTGAAGTGCTTTGAGAACAACCGTCATTCGATCATACAGCAACGGAATGTTTTTTTCCTCATTAAATACAGGTACAATAACGGAAAGTTCCATTGGTATGTTTTTGAAATCGAAAAAATTTGGATAAAAATAGGAATTAATTTTTCAGGTTTTCTACTTTTGCCCAATATTAAATTGTATCCCAATGAAAAAAATCATGTTATTCTTGTTTGTTGCTGCTATTTTCAGTGCTTGTTCTTCGAAAAAAAAATCGAATGAAGTCACATCATTTGTTTATCAAAATAATTGCGAAAACGATACTTATGGCGTTAATTTCACCTCATTCCGCGTTGACAGCCTTGCCCATTCAGGAAAGCTTGCTTCTGTTCTGGATTCAACAACAGAATTCGGTACCGGGTTTTCCTCGCCCTTTAAAAACATTTCTGTAAAAGGTCCACGTAAAGTTATTATCAAATTATGGGCATATTTTTTTGATAAAACAACGAAGGGCCAGATTGTATGCAGCATCCTGAACGGCAAGGAATCAATTGACTGGAAAAGCCAGCCTATTGAAAAGTATGTTAAGAGCCCAGGTAAATGGTGCCAGGTTAAAACTGAATTTTTTATTCCACAAGATCTGGATGAAAGCTTTATTTATCAGTGTTACATCTGGAATCCTGGCAAATGTCATTTTTTAATTGATGATTTTGAAA
>JAZDMK010000274.1:0-3157 GCA_043800975.1 Bacteroidota bacterium
GCAAATAAATTGTCCATTGAAGCATTGATTTGCTCTTGCCCTGTTTTAATATCCGCAATCAAATCTTCGGTATTGTGTTCGTTGGCATTGGCGGCTTGCTTTACATACAGTTGCAAACTCAAGTTACCATTATTTTCCAACACTTCTTTGTTGCTCATTACTTTGGCAAAACCTTCGGTATCTTTAAACTTCCAATAAGCATCGCTAATCTTTTTAATATGCTGCGGTTCAAGCCAGGCATTAGTCCTTTCAATCCTCAGTTCTTCTTTCGCATCAATAAAAATAATTTTCCCTTTTCTTTCCTTTGGCTTTTTCATCTTGCAAACCAGCAAACAACTTTCCATACTGCTGTTGTAGAAAAGGTTCTTTCCAAGCCCTATCACTGTGTCTACATAATCCTCTTCAATCATTTTTTTCCGAATAGCGCTTTCAGCATCCCGAAATAAAACGCCATGCGGCCAGAGAACAACGCTTCTGCCGGTTTCAGGATTAAGACTTTTCATAATATGTTGCTGAAAGGCATAATCGGCACAACCCTGCGGTGGAGTTCCCCAGATATTTCTACCAAAAGGGTCATTCATCCATTTTTGCTGGTTCCAGCGCTTCACGCTGTACGGCGGATTTGCCATAATCACATCAAACTTTTTGAGTTCGTCATTTTCAAGTATTTGTGGGCTTTCCAGAGTGTCGCCCTGAACAATTAAGAACTCGTCCACATTATGCATAAACATATTGATGCGAGCGATAGCTGAGGTAATGAGGTTGAGTTCCTGCCCGTATAGTTTGAGTGTCCGGTATTCTTTCTTTTGCTCTTTTACATGCAAGGTGCTGGAAAGCAGAATTCCACCACTGCCGCACGTCGGGTCATAAATGCTTTCACCGCTTTGCGGGTCGGTAATTTGAGTCATTAGTTTTACAACAGTTCGATTCGTATAAAATTCTGCGGCAGTGTGCCCGCTGTCATCGGCAAATTTCTTAATCAGGTATTCATACCCTTCGCCCATGATGTCGTGGGGAACATTGCTGACCGTTAGATTCATCTGGCTGAAATGCTCAATCAGGTCGAGCATCTTCTCATCACTCATCCGGCGTTTATTTGTCCATTGTGCATCGCCAAAAACATCATGGAGCATTTCAAAGTTTGCTTTTTCAATACCATTGAGTGCTTTTTGGAGAGCCGCGCCTACATCTACAGTTTTCTTACGAATATCTTCCCAATGACAACCTTTGGGAATCTGAAAACGATGATTTTCCTGAAATAAGGCATAATCCAGGTCATTGTTACTTTCTGCAAGGGCTGTTTTATATTC
Source organism: Bacteroidota bacterium (assembly GCA_043800975.1). GTDB lineage: Bacteria > Bacteroidota > Bacteroidia > Bacteroidales > JAHJDW01 > JAZDMK01. Next base: position 1,311 of record JAZDMK010000274.1, read on the forward strand.
TTCATCCCATACATCACTGATGCGCTTGAAAAATAAAAGCGGGAAAATGTATTGTTTAAAATCGGCGGCATCTATCATTCCGCGAAGGATGTTGGCTGCGCCCCAGAGGTAATCTTCAAGTTCTTTTTTAGTCATTCCGAAACTCCGTTTTCGTTCTTTGTTGAGTCTTTACGCTTTGTTTTATCTGTTACGGGATGAGGTCCTAAATCTGAGGGTAGCTCTTCCAATATTTTCTTAGAACTAAATGCTACTGTGATTTCGCCAGTTGTTTTTCGCTCTGTCCAGTATCTGCCGGATAACTTTTTAGCGGGCGACTCAATAATATCAAATACTATCGCACCATCATGTGGCAAACTGCGTTGATTTATAGTAATTCTTGGCTTGCTGGTATAAATATAGGCTACCTGTTTAATCTGTTTCTCGCTATCAACATGCAACCCTTCTGAAAATGAATAACTTTTCATTTCTCCGGTATGCATCACACAGCTTATGTGTAATAGGCTTTGTTTAATTGTTAGCATTACAGGTATTGGTGGTGTTGCTTGCCCAAATTCCGGGTATTTCCAATCGGATTCAATTTGCCCAATCCATGTTCCATTCAAATTAGGAAAAGGCACAAGCCAGCCTTTAAATATTTTACACTTCCATAGCCATTTCGTAAAAATCAAAATCATAAATAAATCAATTGTAACTACATTCGGTATCAGCTTGAAAAAGGATTGTGCATGTGCCAAGTTTTGCCCAGTAGCCAAAGATAAGCCGAACCAAGCAATCGCTGAGCAACCAACTAACAAATAAACAAAATTGCTGATTTTTAAGTTTTTCATTTATTCATACCCCACATAATCCCATGCCGCCGAAACAAACTTATGTGCCTGTTGATATGTCCACGGTTGCGATCCCCTAAAAAGATATTTTAATTCGCTTACCTCGCCCCAGTTTGAGCATTTATCCTCTGATAATGTGTTATTAAAAAGGTGCGCAAGAACGCTACGAAGCATACTTTTATAAGTCTCAAATGATAAGCAAGTATTTGGTGCATTCCAGACAAGGCACTCGATTAAAAAGCTTGGCGTTTTTTCTGCAATCTCAATCCCTTCAGCAGCCATCTCATTTGATAAGGATTTTAGAATTCTTACAATTCTTTTATAGTGCCTGTCTGTATTGTCATTCTTATATACGCCATTGGTATAATGCTGTTCCGGCCAATTACGAACCATAAATGGTTGTCGGTCATCAGGAATCATTTCAACTCCTGAAATGTAGTTTGTAGTTGATGTGTAAAGGCGGTGTTCAAAGAAAGCTGCGACATCCGCTTCAACACGGTATGTGTTTTTCTTTATATCGAATGATTTGTTTCCGCGTTTTACCGATGTTCTTCCAAATCTTGCAACCAATGCTTCTTCAATCTCATTTTTAAATAATTGATAAGTGTAAGTAGAATCTACTGTTCTGCTTTCAAGTAGCATTTTTACATTGTCATCGGGATACTCGGGGAAAAATGTGTCGTAGCAAAGTACGCCGATATCAACATCGCTATCTTGTCTAACATTCACGCGGTTTCTATAAGAACCTTGGGTAAAAACAACAATATTTCTGTTTTGAAGTTTTGGACTTGCGCTAATTGCCTGCCGAATTTGACTTTCAGCATTTTCTGCTTTAGTCTTTTCGGTATCACTTGGCCCTTTTGACCATGTTGTAAATACAGATTCCCAATCTCTACTCATAAGTACATATATCCTGCAGATTTTCTTGTCTTTTAGCCGACACAGGACGTGGCGGCTTTCTTCCGGCGCAATTGTTTTTCTTTTATGTATAACGAGAGTATGAGCTGCGAAACCGCCTGC
>JAZDMK010000286.1:0-5355 GCA_043800975.1 Bacteroidota bacterium
TTTTCACTACGGTTCCGTCAAACCGGAATAAAACCCATTCCAAATTGCAGGTTTTTTCCTGCAAGAGGTCATTGGATCCATATACAAGGACTTTACCATCTTTGACAATACCGCTTACAAGAACTGGGCAAAAAAATCTCTTTGCCATATAGTGCAGCGCTTTCCAACGCCCAAAATAATCAATACTACTCCAGGATATTACAGGCCAGTTATCGTTCAATTGCCAGTAGAGAGCACCAGTTGAATTTGGAAAGTTCCGGCGAAGTGCTTCACAGCCCATTTTCATACCCTCACCCTGCAGAATTTGTGAAACGGTGATCCAGTTCATCATACCTGCAGGCATCCGGAACATATCTGCCGTGTAAGTGGCAATACGGGCATTCCCCTGATTCTGATTCGGTTTTCTGCCTGTAAGATTGTGATGATCAAGAATGGCTGAAGGGAAATAACGGTCTTCCATTTTCGTAAAAGAACGTATAGTTTCTGCATGCGGTAAAGACTGAAATCCAAATTCCGCTACGAACCTATATTTCCCCATTTCGGAGTATGCATCAAATCGCTTTTCTCCGCCCCAGACCTCATAGGTATGAACAGTTCCGGAAGCCGTTTGATAATCTGAATGTTCCTGCTTTCGATCGAGAGGATTATGCGGACTGCTTGGCCAAAATGGTCTGTCGGGATCATATAATGCAGCAGTTTGGGGAATTGCTTCACAGAAAATTTTATCAAATTCTTCCCATGTAACAGCAGGATTGTTTGCTATCCATCTCTGGCCTCCGGACATATTGTGTTCGGACTCATTGTTTCCGCACCAAAGTGCAATAGAAGGATGATGGCGCCTGCGTAAAACCACGTTTTTTATCTCAACCTTTACATTTTCAAGATAAGGTTCAGTTGCAAGATACGGCCCGGAGGCGAACATAAAATCATGCCAGATTAAAAGCCCGTTTTCATCGCAAAATTCATAAAATACATCCGGTTCATATAATCCTCCTCCCCATAGACGGATCATATTCATATTTGCATCAATACAAGATCTAAGCAGGTGTTTGTAATGCTTTTCGGTTAACCGGCCAGGCATCGCGTCTGCCGGAATCCAGTTAGCACCTCTGCAAAAGATCAATTCTCCATTAACCTTTATACCGAAAGTTTCTCCACGCTCATCCTTTTCACGGGCAATTTCAATAGTTCTTAAACCTATTCTGACCTGTCGTTTATGCACCGTCTTTCCCTCACTTTGCAAAACAGCCTTCACTGTATAGAGAGGCTGCTCCCCCCAACCATTTGGCCACCACAGTTTGGGATCCGGGATACAGATAGTGCTATCAGCCTTACCATTGCTAACAGCCAGGCTGGTGCGGGCAATCGTTGTGTCTTGCAATGTTACTTCGAAATCAATGCTGAAATTTCCGGTACGGTAAGTCTCTACCTCAGCACTTACGAACAGAAGGGCTTCTATGGGATTTGTAATGTCCTGTGTGACACCTAATTGAGTAACCCTGCCGGTGTCGTAAGCTACCAGCCTGACAGGTTTCCAAATTCCGCTGGAAAGCAGACGAATGCCCCAGTCCCATCCAAAATCGGAGGCTTCCTTACGGGAATAATAAAGAAGACCTTTCAATGCATCATTGGTAACAGCATTACCGCTCCTCCAGGTAACCCTGGGATCTGCGTCTGCCTGTTTTTTATTCCACTCAAGAACCGAACGAAAAACAGCACGCAAGGTATTTGTTCCTTTTTGAAGATGTTGCTTCACATCGAATTCGTATTCGATGAACATATTTTGTGTATTGGCAATCAGCACATTGTTCAGATATAATTCACAGATAACATCAAGTCCCCTGCAATCCAGCAGGATTTTATCTTTCTCAAGAAAAGCCTCATCAACTGTAAAACTGCGTTCATATTCCCATTCTTTTTTCTCTACCCATTGGGCATCAAGCTCATTGTCGCGATAATATGGATACTCAAGTCTCCCCACCCTGATCAGGTCTTCCTGAACCGTTCCGGGAACAACTGCATCCATCCATTCTGCTTCGTCTGTAGCTCTGAATTTCCAGGCTCCATTTAAATCGATTACATTAATAGTTTGCGAACCATCATTAATCCGGGCAAAGGCAGAAACTTCAGGATCCTCTTTCTGCGTCAGGTTCAGGGAAGTCTCACTATTAACGCAACCAGTGAATGGCCATAATACACTCATGAATAACAATAGTATGCAGCCTATTTTTAATTTTTCTGATTCCATTTGAATATATTTAAGGTTACCTGGTTCGAGTTATAAGTCAAACATTTTTAACTGATTAGAATTTCCTGATGGACAAAACCTAAACTTTTAAAAACTTCCCTTTTTTATAAAAGATCCAGAGGATAAAAAATGTAATTGACACATTTCCCAGCCGGATGAGCACCTCGTAATAATTTCCCAAGAATTGCTCAGTGCCGTGAAACAATGATTGCGTAACACTGCTGAAATTAATCAATTCATAAAGCATATAGGCCAGAATGGAGTTCATACCATAGATTTTCAGCCAGTTCAGGTATTTACCGTAGTTCCGATAATCGATCAGGTAATAAAAGAGCGCCATCAATAAAAAACAAATTCCGCTGCTGAACAAAGTCATTGAACTGGTCCAGATATGTTTAATAATTGGCATTTGCAACCCCCAGAGCAAGCCTGCCGCAATCATCGAGACTCCTCCAATGGCCAGCCACTGCACTTTTTTAGTTTCCCTCAGGTTGCCTTTCATGATCTGCCCGGCAAATACACCGGTCATTACCGTTACACCAAAATTCAGGCTGCTGAGAATCCATGTATAGCGGTATTTTCCAAAATCAAGACCCGTTTCAGTAACTGTTACACCATCCCGAAACCTGCCAAGAAGAACCCGGTCAACATATTCGGCAAGGTTGAAGTCAGCTGTAAAATTGCCACCTCCATAACCGTCTACCCGGACAAATGTCAGAAGCGCCCAGTAAAGGAGGAGTAATACAGACGAGAGAATGATCTGCCACCGTTTCTGAAAATGGATCAGCAGCACCGCCGAAATCAGGTAGCCAACAGCAATAGCCTGGAGGGTATTTGAATAGAAATAGATTTTTTGGGGATCGAAAGAGAGAAGGTTTCCCTGACACATCATTCCAAAGAGGAAAAGCAGCACAATGCGTTTCAGTATTCTTTTGTACAACTGTTTTTTGCTACCCTCTTTCAGGTATTTTGCAAAAGCAAACGGCATGGAGGCGCCCGCCATGAACATAAATAGTGGCATGATAATATCCCAGAAAGCAAATCCTTCCCATGGGACATGTTCAAATTGTGAATTAACCGCATTTATCAAGGGGATGTGGATTGCCCTGCTGAACGCATCGAGCACAGGTTGAAAAAACACCAGGCAAAAAAGGTCAAAGCCCCTTAAAACATCGAGCGACCCTAAACGTTTGAATTGTTGGTTTTCCATAGAATTTGATTATAAACCCTGTTTATTTTTCTGTATCCGAAAGTGCCAGCAGGTGTTTGAATACATCTCCATCCAATGTTTTCTACTGTCTGCTGCTGCTAAAAAACCGTTCTGCATTTTTGTAGAATATTTTATCGATTACCTCACAGGGCAGCATTAACCCTTTTACTTCCCTTTGCTCAAGGTCTTTCACATTAATAACAGAATCAGTTGCCATAAAAATCCACTGATCCATCCATACCTGACCAAGACCTGTTGTTATCGCGGAATAGTTAAGATCGTTTTCATTGATTGTTACATCAGAACCATATATAATTCTGTCCTGATATTTTATTAAAAAATTCCGGATCTTTTGCCTGTCTTTCAATGACTGATATTGCAAATGTCCAATTCTGTCAGTAAGATCAGCTTTCATGTTCGGGTAGCTTTCAAATCTTTCGGATAATTCCTCAACGCTCCATTCCAGACTGGCAAGGTGAGCGCCGGTAAAATCAAGTTCCGGGTACTGCTTCAATAAATTATCACGTGCATCTATCTGGTCCTGGTACGAAGGTGCTTCCGGGTGCAGGTACATATGATATTGCGGATGGGATTGGAAATAACGCCGATCGTTACCCATAGTCATTTTCTCAATGGGAAGCCAGCAGTTCTTAGGTTCGCCCAAGTGTGCCATCAAAGGTATTTTCTTTGTCTGAATATGATCAAATACCGGCTTAAAGGCTGTATCATCTACCATTACAAATGATCCGTCCATGTCTTTTAATGCCATTCCTATGTTTTTCCATATTTTAATACCGGGAGCTCCGGCTTTCATACATTGATCAATGCAGGTAATTGTTTGCTGAGTAAAACCTGCTGTACCAAAATTATCTACCGAAAAAGTTCCGAAGAAGGCAAATTCATCAGGAAAAAGCTTCTTCATCAAACTGGAAATTTCTATCTGTTCATTAATTGGGACCCCGGCATCTACATTTTGTGAAATTAATTTAAAATTCAACTTAACTGCATATTCAAGATATCTGGGATCTGATGTATTGTAGTGAAAATGAGCATCGATTTTCGGAATTTTTGCAAAATCGTTAACTGAATAATAATCAACATCAGAAGTATTGCACCCCCAGAATGAAAGTACAAATAATATTAACGCCCAGAGATAACGAAAATTCTTTCTATTCATCATTTTATTATGTTTTTCTGTTTATTTATTTTTTCTCTATTTTTGTTGCAAATACTAACAAGATCATATTGAAAACCACAAATAATTTATGGACCCGAGGCTCTTTTCTTCTTCTGGTCTTTTCAACTTATTCAATTGGGTTCGACAGTTCTTTGTGACAAATTAAAGTTTTACTCTGAAGCTACAAACATCTCCTCCTTTAATAATTGACTCCAGTATTTCAACCTCCACCTTTTTATCAGCATAGGTTTCGAACATTTGCTTAAGATAACCCGCTGAGCAACTACAATATGTGCCAGAAATCTCCGAAGAAAATCTATTTACCATGGAGCATAAGCATTTATTAGGCTGATCTTTTAATATGTATTTTATTAATACTATATCTCCCTCTTTAGTTGCTGCCTCTTTGGACCATCTCGTTTTAAGGCGTTCTACAAGATCCTCAAGATCCATTTTTACAACTGGTTTGCCGGGATCCTGATGCGAGCAGAAACAGCTCCTTCCGCATTGTTCCATTAGTTGTTGCCCTTCTTCTATATCCAACTTAGTATCAATAACTTCCATAAAACGCTTTACCCAACCCTTAACAAACTCCATTTTTTTTTCACAGTCTGGATCATCTGAAAGTGGTATAGCATTAAAATCGGATTTAACAACAGGCATTAGTGCCGCAGCGCCTAAACCACATTTAAAACTCTTCATTATAAATTTATTTCTATT
>JAZDMK010000308.1:0-2281 GCA_043800975.1 Bacteroidota bacterium
TCACTGATATATGTTGGCATGCCCTCGTTATTCCTTGTTTTAAGATTGTGGTGATCTTAGGTATAACGAGGGTTCTTCTTTTGTAAAGCTTAAATTGGATTTTTACAGGCGGTAGATAGACGGAAGACTATCAAAAGATTGTATCAATTTAGCTGAGCAAAGCGGGGTCAATTTATATGAGCGCTATAGGCAATAAGATATTCAAGGACAAAAACCGGAACATTCTGGCCGACTTTTAAAATCTGGACAAGATCCTTTTTAACGACATATCCCCTGTAATATTCCAGAAGCTTTTCGTCGAGTGCATCAAGTATGATTGCCATGTTAAACCCCTAAGTTTCTTTTTTTATAAGAGTCCGCCCGTATCCCGAATAGTTTTCTGTTTGATGGTGACTCTATCAATTGTTTCTTTTGTTTCAGCGTCAATAACGATAGTATCCAATTCATTTCTGCCGTCAAAGCTATATTCTTTTTTTACAACTTCTTCCGGCTTTAACGAAATAATATCACTTTTGTTAACCTGTTTTCCGCTTGCCATAAAAAGGATTTCCACTTTTCGTTGCATTGAAAACAGACCTTCTTTACTGATCCCCGCCTTAAGTGATATTTCAAATATATCTCCGACAACCGCCTGCAAATTTTCTTTATTAGCAATAACAACATCAAGTTTTTTAATATCTGCGCCTTTGTGCTCAATGCATATAAACGGCACAACCAGTTCCTGTGGTGATATGCCACCATGAGCATATCCATACAATCCAGGTGTTTTAAATGGGTTATTGCTTTTATGAAAATAAACGTGCTCGTATTCATCGCTTTTTTGATCAATTCCAACTAACCAGGCTGAGGCATCCTGTTTCTCGGCAGTTCTCACATAGCGTTCGTTTTTTTCAACAGCGCCTTTAAAATTAAATTCAACCTTGTCGGATTCAGCAAGCTTTCCGGTAAGAACAAACCCATGATCAGATGTTAGATAAACCTTCTGATATCCGCATTTCATCAACTGATCGATTTTTTCAGTCAGTTCATCCACCATCTGTGAAATAAATTTGAGTGCACCCTGCTGCATCTTTTCAGCAATGCTGTCAATATCCTTAAATGTGCAGATCAAAAACTGCGAGGGTTCTGATGTATAAGAAACTTCTTCAAGTTTGGCGAACCTAATGTCATCGCCATATTTTTCAATAAGGCACTGCTCTCTTTTTTTCTGGACAGGTTCAACTTTTGCAGACCCCATATATATCCGGGTCATGTTATGTTCAGTTGTTGATGGAAAGTCCGCTAACCTGTAACCATCATCCACCTTATAGCGAGTCTTTATTTTTTCAGAAACGTCACGGGCGATATCATATGAAATACCGTCCCCGACGATTACTGCACATTTTTTTTGTGAGGATATTAGTTCATCAAGAAGTCCTGTCTGATTTTCTTTGTAATCTTTGAAACAGGCAAACCATTTATCAAGAAACTGAATCAATATCCGGCTATAGTATTCTTGGAAGTGCTGGATAATCTCATTTTCGTTTAAAAATTCACAATAAAGTCTTCTGACTGCGGCATCCAGTTTGTAGAAAGTATTGGTGTAATATCTGACTGTATCATCAAGCGTACTGAGTCCGTTTATCTGAGAGGCATCAAACTTAAGAATACATAAAACGTCATTCCATAATGTCGGACTTAATTTCTGACAGGTGGTGTCTGCCGCTCTTTTTTTGATTATTTCAAGTTTCTTTTTTATAAATTCCTTATTATCAAGTTGCTTGGCGATTTCAATTAGCCAGGATTTATCAATTTTTACAAACGGGTGAGATATATCAACCGCCCAGATGTCCCTACCAAATGGAATTGTTTCCTCTTCGACATACTGTTTAAGTGAGTTTTCATATTTTTTGGAATCCGCCCAGCTTTTATAAACTTCTTTAAATCGCTTTTCGCCTCTGTCAGACAAAAGCGACCCGTGGATTTTTTTTGCTGCCGCTTTTGCCAGAGTTGCCGGTGGCTGTCCAATATTTTCTCTTTCAAGCCACTGGTTTAAACGCGAAAAAAATTCTTTCTTAACCTGTTTGTCGAGTTTTTTGCAGTAGCCTTCGGGATTATGTAAAAAGGGCAATATCTCATTGCCGATATTAAAAATCCTGTCACCGCCCTTATGCACAATATCAATCCAGTAATCTGCGCTTTTGCCGACGCTGATTTTTGCGGCAGTCACAATTTCATCAGCAGCCAGTTGAAGGTTTAGGCCAAGTTTACTGTGGACTTTTTCTTTTACATAATTATGCAG
>JAZDMK010000309.1:0-5815 GCA_043800975.1 Bacteroidota bacterium
TCCTTTAACAGTCAGTTCTTTCTTCAGCAAAGTTTTTAAATGTGCAATCAGCTCTTTGAGCGATTCAAGCTGCTATGCTGTGGGTAGGTGCTTTGAAATATTTCTGATCAGTTATATTCAAATTGTGAGGAATTTGAAATACCAATACTTATAATAAGCATGCTAAACATGCTCAAGAACGCCTTAAAAAATGTTTAAATGAAATGAATAAAAGCTCCAATCATTTCATTAATTAAAACCAAATCGTATAAATGATTTCTATTATTGTTTTTTTCATTTTTTTACTATACTATTGCATAAACATCGTATTTGTTTTTTAACCATGCCCCTGATCAAACAACTATACTTCGCCCTCTGCTACGATGAACACAATGTCACAGTTGCTTCAAAGCTGTCAATTGACAACGTTTCAGATGGTCGGTATGAATTTAATAAACTGATGGGTATCTACTCACTATCATACAAATTTGTTCTTTTCAAATACAAGGCAAACCACAATTTCTACAACATCGCCCAGCGCGAAGACTGCTATCTGATCAAAGATTTTGCAACCCTCTTCATCATCAAAAAAACAGATACAGCAAGCATAAAAGCCCAACGAAAAAAACTCTTCGAAGTACTTTTAGATGAAGGAATACTCTGTATTCTGGAAAAAACGAAATAACCCCACGTGCATAAAAAAGTCCATCGCCCTTCTCGCCTGGCAGAAGAGCCAGTCGAAGTGCAGGCTTCCCTGTCCTTTTTTTGCACTCCCCGCGCCAAACCCTTCTGTTGTTTTTTTCTGTCACATTTTTCGATATGATATTTATGATTAATCTTTGCTCTGCTCGCTCCGACGGGGCGTCACTGCGACGGCAAAGAAATAGTTAAGCAACAACATCAAAAAAGAAAGGCAGCCTCCAACCTCCACCACCGGCTGCCTTTGTGCCAGCAAAAAAACAACCCAATGCTATTTAACATAACACGTTCTTATAGGAGCAATGCACGTTTTAAATTAAATAATGTTTTTGGTATGCATTGTCCTATAAGTCAATTATGTTAAATATCTCGCGCAGCCCCACTATTATTTCACACTTTGCGGCATTGCTCCACCTTCAGCGTCCCGGCGATGCCATCGCATTATGTTTCTCGCGTGACCTGGTGATGATGTCTTACCTCGCTCAGGCAGTTGGCGCAAACGCGCCCACATCCGCGGACAGCAGAATGCCGCAAAGATGATTACTAAGAGCATAAACCCAACCCACTGTTTTGTCATGGTTTTTGAAACCCGTGCTGCTACAAGCGGGGCTCTTTCTCTCTCTCTCGCTCCATTCCTCCGGCTCGTCAGTCCTTCAATTAAATTTCAGCTGTTTTGTCCTTCCTCGCCGATCGTCTTTCTGCTTCCGTTCGTTCAGTCGCCTCCCTTTCGCAGCCGCACCCCAGCCGCCTGTTCCGCAAGCTCCACAGCCCGCTTCCTGTTCCCATCCCGAAGTCAAAAAACCACGCCAAAACCCCGATGATATTTTCCTGATGTCATTAATAAAACCTTAATCAAAGATAAGCCGACAGCGCTCTTTCAAGGTCAAGCCCTTTGGGTTTTGCAAAAAAAATCTGCACACTGCTGCGGATTTTTTTGTTTTTAACTGTTGCAGCAGGTAGTATTTTTTTCGTCAAAAACCTTGCAATTCAGCCACCGCACCGCTTTTTGGTTGCTTAAGGTTTCATTAATGTTATGTTTTTTTTAAATGGCGAACTGCGGACTTCGCCGAACATTGATGAAAAAAGTTATAAATTTTAATCAACCAAACCTATGCAAACACAGTACTTTCAGAACTGCAACTCACTCGAAGAAGTGAAACGCAGATACAAGGAATTAGCCATGAAACACCATCCAGATCGCGGAGGTGACACAGCCACCATGCAGCAGATAAACTGCGAATATGAAAGCATGATGAAGAATCCTATTTTTGAATTTTCGAAGCAAACCGAGCAGGAACAGCAGGAATACATCCGGTACCCGGAGATCATCAACCAGGTGATCGGCCTGGAAGGAATCATCATCGAATTAATCGGAAACTGGATCTGGATAAGTGGCAACACATATCCGTATAAAGATAAGCTGAGGCAGGTGGGCTTCTACTTTGCACCTAAAAAGGTGATGTGGTACTTCCGGCCGCCCGACTATAAATCGCCCAACAGGAGCCCGAAAACAATCGAGTACATCCGTAATAAATACGGGAGTGATTTAATAGAAACGAGGAAAAGAAAATTTGAACTGCAAAATTAAGCAAGGGGGCATGCGCCCCCTTTTTCATTTCCGCAACGGAAAGCAACGGAATGAATAATCTTACATGAACCCTTTATTTACAGGCCTTTCCGCACGTTTTCGATTTATTCTGATGTAGTTTTGTAGTATAATTTAAAACGCAAAACTATGTTAAACACAATCCTCAATTTCATTTTCGGAGCAGCCGCAACGGCTGGTGCGGCCTCCGCTATCGACGGCATAGACCCGAACAGCTTCGGCAGCCTCGAAGAACTGATCAAGTATGTAATCAGCATTGTTGGTGGTATTCTCGCAACCGTCATCATCAACATACTGAAGAAAAAATTTCCGGAATGGTTTGAAGCCAGGAAGAAAAAAACTTCAAAATAAAATCTAACATCAAGGCCGTATCAACTCCGTATCAAGGCCGCTTGTTTTTATCAAAAAATCCTCAGAAAAAAACCAAAAAAATCAATACTAACCTTCAAAATTAATTACCATGGCAATTGTTCAAAACCCCGTCACCGGCAGAACCAAGAAAAAATTCGGTACTGCCGTTTTCTCCAAACAGTTTGGAAAAAACACAATGAGGACCAAACCCATCGAGGTGAAAAATCCAAAAACCATTCCCCAGAAACAACAGCGTTCTAAGTTCGCCCTGATGGTTGAGCTTTCCAGAATGTTCCTGGGCTTCATTCGTATCGGCTTCAAACAGGTCGCTATCGGCATGTCGCAGTTCAACATGTTTATGAAGACAAACATCTATGATGTGATCTCTGGCGTTTATCCCAGCTACACCATCGACTTCACAAAGCTGATCGTTACCAAAGGTACGCTCACCGGTGCAGATGGTGCCGCCGCTGTCGCTGCAGCCGGCCACAAAGTAAACATTACATGGAACGACAACACCGGTTCAAGTGATGCGTTGGCCACTGACAAAGCAATGCAGCTCATTATTAATTATGATAAGAAAACTGTGATGCAGGATACAACCACCAAAACTCGCGTGGATGCTACCAGTTCTCTTACGGTTCCTTTGTCCTGGGTAGGCGATGAAGTACATGTTTATCTTTCTTTCATGGATGCAGCCGGTGCAAAAATCGCTGACAGCGTTTTCCTCGACTCAGTAATTATCCTCGCTTAATTTTAGTTTCAACATAGGCAGTTCGGGTTCCGGGAAGTTGTCAGCATAATGCGGCAACTTCCCTTTTTTTCACACTCTTTTTTTTCAGTTCCAAATCGCAAATCCAAAATCACAAATCATAAATCTTTAAATTATGGCTAGAATTAATCAAGGTTTTCTTGGCAACGCTTCCGGCAAACTCGGCAACGTCGTTTTTGCAAGATGGCGCCAGCTCAATACGGCACGCCAGTACCAGCCCGATATTCAGGATGCAAATTCTCCTGCTCAACAGAAGCAGCGTTCCCGAATGGTCGCTCTTCTGCAGTTTCTGAAACCCATCAACAAATCTTTTCTACAGCTTTACAATTCACCACTGGCAAAAAACTCTACGCCCTGGGCAATGGCCATCAAAGCAAACATGCCGCGAGTATCTCCCGAAGGAATTATTCTTCTTCAGGATCTGCAGTTGGGTGATCCTAATCTTTCAAATGTAGAGCTGCAAAATATCATTTACAATCCTTTCATCGATCAGGTTTCTTTCTCATATGCGCCCGCTCAGAACCTCAGTTCTCAGGGGGGTTATCCTTACATCGCATCTTCTGTTCTTGGCAAATATTCTCTGGATTCTTTTTCAAATGATTTTGATGTTCGTCATCTTTTGTGCACGCTTCCCGATGGTCGTTTTTTCTGTTCCATCTATGATGAAAACTACGAATATGTTTTCGATAATTGCTGGGCAGGGGGTATGTTCTGGATGATTTATTTCAATACGTATAATATTGACAAAGTTTTCAATCCCAATGATAACCTGTCTTTGCCAACTTACTTCGTTCCTGAATCTATTCTTGAAAGCTTCAACAATTCAATCAAAGACAATCCCGTTCCACCTGTTTCTATTGCTCAATCGTATGAGCTTCGTTCAGGTTCATGGTTTCTTCTTTTGAAAATCGATTTCACAAAAACAACATTGACAACTCCTGCAGATCATTCTTTACTTTTCTGGGGCGTTTCTCTGCAGGGCGATATGCATGAACAGTCCGATGTGTACGAATGGGATCTTGCCAATGAAAATTTTGAAATTGAAATTGGTCCGGAAGGTATTAATGGATCCGTGATCATTCTTTATTCTGTGTATAAAAAATCAGGTGAACAGATTGCAAGATTCAATCGTATCTATTTGCCAACAGGCACCGACAACAAGCTCTATCCTTATTTCGAGCAGTTGTTTCTCTGCGATTATTCTCATCCCGCATCCTTTGTTCTCTCAGGTGATAACTGCGGTTTCTGTGGAAACATCGATAATCTTTTTTCAGATTTCATTCAGCTCTGGGAACAGGGAATCATCCATGAAGGCCACGGTCCGGCGCCGATCATTGAGCAAAAACTCGCGATCGGTACAAGCGTAAATGGATCTGTTGTCGTCACCGGTCAAAGCCATGCATCCGGTTCTGATTATTATTTCGCAAAAGACAAAAAAGCCTATCTCGAAGTGGTTCCGGAATCCGGGTATGAATTCTCACTCTGGACAGGTCCGGATAATGCAGATGTCACAAAACTGGATGAAACACATTTTGAAATTGTGATGTCAAAAGATCGCGGCCTCACGGCTACTTTCATTCATGCGTAATCAAATTTTAATTTCAAACTCCTTTAAAAATGGCTATAACAAATCCAATTCATTACAATAAATTCAAGGTGAAGGTTTATTCTCCGGATGGTGAGCTGATCAAAACAGCTTTAATGAACCAGAACCATGATTTCTTCTGCGAAGGTCTTGTGCCGGGTCAGGAGTATGATATCATATTCACGTATGATAATATCCTTCTTCTGTGCGCTTCTTTTGTGTGCAATGCTGCAGGCAATGTTGTTTATCTGAACCCTGCTCATTTTCTTTTAAACAATGGCGTAACAGCATCAGCCGTCAAGGTTGGCTCTGATCTGGCCACGAAAGTTAATCTGAGGGAATATTACAATGTTCCTTATCAGCTTTGGGAAAAGAATTTAATTTCAAATGCGCTCGCAAATCAGCGTATCATTGATATTCCTTTCCATCAGCATCCAAAGATCATCAAGTTCAAAGCAGGTTCAGATCTGGCAACAAAGGTCAGATAAAAGTTAAAAACGTTCTTATCCCGCAGCCTGTCTGCGGTTGTTCAATATTGCAAAAGTAAAAGCATAGTGTTTTCGGGGAATCCTGAAAATGTTTTACCTATGTTTTACCTACCATTAAAAAACCCCTTGAATCAGCAATGTTTTCAAGGGGTTTCGCATTTTAAAAGTGACTCCAGAAGGATTCAAACCTTCAACCTTCTGATCCGTAGTCAGATACTCTATTCAGTTGAGCTATGGAGCCGAATAAGTGTGCAAAGATAAAAGGAAATTTGCAACTAGCAAAAAAAAATACGGCGCAATTAACGGATATCAGCCATTAATCCACGATCGAGCAG
>JAZDMK010000010.1:0-5309 GCA_043800975.1 Bacteroidota bacterium
GCTTGAATGAATTGCTGAAATAATTTCTCACAACATGCCCCAGATACTCACGTGTGTATTCCTCTTTCCCTACTAGCGGGAAATATTCATGTGTTTTACCATAAGCGGTATAACCGACAAAACCTTTCTTTTCAAGAATACGAATGATGGTTGAAACAGTATTATAAGCGGGCTTGGGTTCAGGAATTAATTCAACCACATCTTTTACAAATCCTTTTTCAATCTCCCAGAGAATCTGCATCACTTGCTCTTCCGCTTTTGTTAGTTCTTTCATAACAATTTAATTAATGTATTAAAAAGACTGGATGAATAATTTTAATTCAAATGTATAACTATGTTTTTAGTTATGCAACTATTTTTGTAGTTTTTCAACCAAAAGGCGGAATTTTTCAACGTAATTCCATTAGAAATTTTTAATACATTTACGATTCATATTTAAAATGAAGATCATGGACAACAAAATCCTTGACGATTACAGAGCCTACTATGCCGTACGTGCTGAAAAGTATGCGAACAATCCCAACTTCCCGAATTACTCTGCGGCTGAAAAGCGGCTGAGTGATCTGATGCAAAATGCAACCGAAGAGGGAGATTATAAAAATAAAATCGGTGAACTATCGCAGCAATGTGCGATGGCCTTGACGAAAGATCAGTATGCGCTGGACAAAAAGCATTTTGATAAGCATCAGGAAACGGTTCGTGTTCTTCTTAGTGAAAGAATACTTGATAAAGTTGATTCTTCCAGCAATGTAAATGATCTGGTGACAATGGTCAGCGAAGAATCGAGCAAAAACATGATTGAAATTTCGATGGACGAATCCAATCATTACTTTATTATTGAATGGGAATATGTTGATCTGGCTGAAGTATATGCCAATGCAGAAGTACCGGAAAAATACAAAGCAGATATGCAGAGTTGGGCAAACGATTTACGCCAAAGCCTTTTGGAACAGGCCCAACTTCAGGAAGCACACAATCAGCACTGGCAGGAAGGATGGAAATTGAATCCTGATATTATTATGGAATATCGTCACCGAAGACTGCTTCCATACACGGATGAGCAAATTCTTGATCAGATTGAACGTTTCAAAAAAATTATTAACGCTTAACAGAAACCACCATGCCTCTAGATTCCTTTATCCTAGACCCAATGCTTGCACCTTTCAAAAATATGGTGGAAGATTGTAAATCCAGAAATATTACCGGTGAAGATTTTGACATTATATGCAAATGTTATGCACGCATGGAAGAGCTCGGGCAATCGACCGACGATATGAATGTGTTCAGTAGCACTATGATGCAGGAAAATCTGTATGGAAAATTCAGTGATCATTATAGCCGCGCTTTGAATGCACAGGCACAGCAAGCTTCTTCATCCGGCGAAAATAGTGGCGGTGGCTATGACGATGGTGCTCTTTTGAAACAAAGTATTAATTTTTTGAAAGATTCTATCAAGCGTCATGAAGACAATTACAAAGAAACGCTGCGTATGGCTTCATCTGAATACAACGAAGCACAAAATCAGAAAGCTTTAGAGTTTACAACCCGTTCACAAAAAGACACAATCGGTAATTCAGGCGGTGCAGATGCATTTATTAAACAAACAGAAAAATCGACAACAGAGCAAAAGAAAAGCACCCCCAATATGTTCGACAACACAGTGGAAGTAGAAATGACCAACAATCCAGAGCCACTGATTAAAGGAATACAGAAAGTAATCGATCTGGGAGAACAACCCGGAATGACTTACCCGAAATTTCTGCGATTACAGATTGAAACCGGCCTTGACAAGGCAATGGAAGGCACCGGTGTAATGCGCGAAGGGTTGATTTACAGCCACGAATTTATTGTAGCTTCACCCGGAAACCCTTATAACATTGAAAAAGCAAAAAAGAAAATTGAAGCATTTGATAAACTGGCTGAAGGCAATCGCTTTAAAATTCCCGATTTACGTGAGCTTAATCATTTGCATGATGATATCGACAGAGAGTTTGAACCCCAAATCAAAAAGTGGGAAGGCATAAAAAGAATCTGGGAAAAGATGATCTGGGATCTGTCGGACTGGAGTCTTTCGTATTGTTCCTTTGCACCCAAGATCAAGCCCTGGCTAGATGCAGAGGATCCTGTGGAAGCAACCATTTTTACTCAGAATACAATCAACGGAATTTTTCCGGAAAGAGAAAAAATGCTGAATAAATATTTCGGAATGTCATTTATGGATATTTTTAAACATCCTACTTTCGCTTTTGATGTTGAACAAAGCTACATGTGGATATCTCAGGAGTTGATGGAATTTTTGATCGAAGAAGTTTATCCTCATTGCAAAGCCCTCACCCATTTACCGAAAGAAATCATTGAGAAACGCGGACAGTTTAATGCATACATGCGTAATCCGGGAGACAGAGAAATGAATCCGGATTTGCATATTCCATCGGAAAGAATGCGTACTTTTTACAACAAGAAATTTGGTGAAGGACGTTACGAAAGCAAATATTCTGTTGCGGAAAAGAATCCGAATTGTTATGCAAAACCATGGGATCTTTCAACCTTTAAATACGGCAAATAAAATTTTAAAAATATACTTATGTTAAACATCGCATTGTTTGGCCCTCCTGGCGCAGGGAAAGGAACACAATCAGAATTTCTGATTAAGAAATACAATCTTTTTTATATCTCTACCGGAGATATTCTTCGAAAAGAAATTGCAGAAAAAACAAAGCTGGGCCAGGAAGCACAAAGTATTATTGAAGCCGGTGGCCTTGTGCCGGACGAAGTCATTGTTCAGATCATTGAAAAAACAATTAAAGAAAATCCCATGGCCAATGGATTTCTCTTCGATGGCTTTCCCAGAACATACATTCAGGCATACATTCTCGAAGGCTTAATGCTTAAGTTAAATACGGCGCTCAATCGTTTGATCAGCCTTGAAGTCAGCGAAGAAGAGTCTGTTGCCCGTTTATTGAACCGCGGGAAAACTTCAGGTCGTTCCGATGACAATGAAATAGTAATCCGTAACCGATTAAAAGAATATGATCTGAAAACCAAGCCCGTTCTTGAATTTTATAAAGATCGTGGAATTTATACCGGACTGAACGGGATGCAAACCATTGAAGAAGTTGAAAAGGAAATTGATGCTATTGTTAAAGAAGAACTGAGCAAGAAATTATTAAACATTGTCCTCTTCGGCTATCCTGGCTCCGGACGCGGTTCGCAGGGAAAAGCACTTTCAAAAAAATATGCTCTTGAATATGTGGATACCGGCAAAATGCTGGATCAGGAGATCAAAGAAAAAAGTAAGATCGGCAAAAAAATTCTTGAGCTTTACGAAAACGGACAACTTGTACCGGATGAAATCGTTGTTCAGCTAATCGAAAAGAAACTTAACATGTACAAAGATGTGAAAGGTTTTATTTTTAAAGGCTTTCCGCGTACACTTGTTCAGTCGTATATTCTCGATGGCTTATTGAAAAAAATTGGTTCCTCTATTTCGATGAGTATTGAAATTGAAGTTCCCACACTCGAACTGATTCGTCGTCTGGATGAACGAAGTAAAACAGACGCCCGTATGGCTTATGATTCCAGCACTGCCAAAATAGTAAAACGATTACAGGAACATGAAACGAAAACGGTTCCCGTTATTGAAAAATACAACCAGTTGCATGGTGTTATCAAAGTAGATGGCATGGGTGAATTCGATCAGGTGTTCGAACGTTTGTCATTTGAAATTGAAAACGGGTTTAAAAATCTGAGATAATAATTTTATAATGAGCTTCTTTAGAACTTCTGTCATTGCGCTGCTGATGATGCTTTCCGGCAATTCATTCAGTCAGACAAAACCAACATTCAATCCGGATTCTCTCAATAAAATGCAATGGTTTGCAGACGCAAAACTCGGCATCTTTATACACTGGGGAATTTATTCTGTAAAGGGAATCGGAGAATCATGGTCGTTTCATAACAAACGGATTTTGCATTCCGAATACATGAAACAGGTCAATGGTTTTACTGCGAAAAATTATAATCCAGCTGCATGGTCAGATTTGATTAAGAAAAGCGGAGCACGGTATTGTGTGATCACAACAAAACATCACGATGGTGTAGCTTTGTGGGACACAAAAATGAATGATATTTCCATACCAAAAAAATCTCCTGCGAAAAGAGATGTTCTTTCACCTCTTATTTCTGAATTAAGAAAACAAAATATCAAAGTTGGAACTTACTTTTCACTCATTGACTGGAGTTATCAGGATTATCCCGGATTTCTAAAGGATTCTTCACGCTATGATGCAACCAAAGATCCTGCACGCTGGAATAAATTTTTAAAATTTTGCCATGGACAAATTGCCGAAGTGATGGCTTTGTGTAATCCCGATCTGGTGTGGTTCGACGGCGATTGGGAACATTCCGCAGCTGAATGGGATGCATCAAAAATCCGTCAAATGATTTTGAAATCGAATCCACACACCATTATCAACGGGCGTTTGCAGGGGTATGGAGATTATGCCACACCAGAACAAAATTTTCCTGTGTCACGTCCGAATCTGAAATACTGGGAACTTTGCATGACTACCAACGATTCCTGGGGCTGGCAACCGGACGACACATTGTGGAAAACACCCTACGAAGTAATCACCATTTTTGCTGACGCGATCAGCATGGGTGGGAATCTATTACTGGACATTGGTCCCCGTGAAGACGGAACAATTCCGGAAGAACAAATAAATATCCTTACAGAGTTAGGCAACTGGAATAAGAAACACGAGGAAGCTATCTTCAATTCATTGCCTGGTATGGCGCAGGGACATTTTTACGGACCATCTACCCTTTCGAAAGACTCAACAATACTTTATCTTTTTGTTCCTGCCAAAACGCAGGGAAGCATTGTTGTGAAAGGATTATACAATTCCATAAAAAAAGCAACTGTTCTTGGAACGAGCACAATTCTTCAACCGAAAATTGTCGGTAAAATTTCATGGAGCTATGTGCCAGGTCTTGTCTATTTGAACATTCCTGCAATCTCTTGTGACAAATACATGACTGTAATCAAACTTGAACTTGATGGAAAGTTAAAGCTATACAGGGGTAAAGGCGGGTTTGATTGATTTTATAAATTTCTCACTTTCTGATTTATCTAGGCTTTAACAAGTATAGATCTGCATTATTTTTTTAATAAAATGATGGGATTATTCAAATTTTTGTATTTTTGCCTCGGAGAGCTGGCAGAGTGGTCGATCGCGGCGGTCTTGAAAACCGTTGACCTGCAAGGGTCCGGGGGTTCGAATCCCTCGCTCTCCGCCAAACAAAAAGCT
>JAZDMK010000012.1:0-22667 GCA_043800975.1 Bacteroidota bacterium
CGGTCATAACCTAATGTCCGTTTTTATTGACGATTCCGAAGTTGTAAAAATTGGATACTCCTATCTGATGATTGTCGGATCTTTTTATTTAGTTTTCTCACTGATGTTTTGCAACTCAGGCTTCTTTCGCGGAGCCGGCGATACGCTCATTCCGATGTTTATTACACTTCTTTCGCTTTGGGTGTTTCGTGTTCCCGCATCCATTATTTTATCAAAGTATTTCGGCACAGACGGGATCTGGTGGGGCATTCCTATTGCATGGGCTATTGGCCTGATTATTTCATACGGCTACTACCTTTCCGGAAAATGGAGAAACAAAGCAGTCGTTAAAAAAGTTTTTGTTCCCGAACCGGTTGAGGAACCAACAACAAATCTTTAGTATGAAAACAAAACATTTTATTTCCATTGCATTCATTTTCGTCTTTGCAATTGCTGCTGCTGCTGCCCAGCAGGCTATCAAGCGTATGCCTGTCAAAACAGTAATTTCTCCCTCTTCACTGATTTGTAAAGCAGTGAAAAATTCTTTCATTAAAAAATATAATGTCAGTGGAAAAATTCTGGCAACGAATCCGTATTGCGGCGGAGCACGTCCGCCTCAGTATATTCTTGATGAAGCAAATATCCCCAACCCCGTTAACGCATGCAAAGTGATTATTGAATGCGCAGGCAAAGAAGTCTTCAGCGGGGAAACCGACGTGAATGGCAGCTTCAGCACCTTGCTTCCACCTGGAAAATATTCTGTCTTTATCGGTGAGCAAAAAGAATCTTTCTCAGAACTCTCCAAAAAATTTAAAGCCAACGGATGCTATTTTGACGACAACAACCTGAAGGAATGGCTTGCCAAA
The DNA here is from genome assembly GCA_043800975.1 of Bacteroidota bacterium. Taxonomy (GTDB): domain Bacteria; phylum Bacteroidota; class Bacteroidia; order Bacteroidales; family JAHJDW01; genus JAZDMK01. The sequence goes on from JAZDMK010000012.1 coordinate 846, forward strand.
CCCTGCATTACTTTTACTGTAAAGGACAAAGATGTGAATGGATTGAAAGCTGAATTTAAACGCAACTGTGATACGGAAAGCTTTTGTAATTACATTCATAAACCGAACACGCGCCCATAAAAAAAAGCCCTGCAATGCAGAGCTTCTTTTTTTTCAATTCTGAATAAATTTTATTTTGCAAACGCAACGGCACGTGTTTCACGGATTACCGTAATTTTCACCTGACCGGGATACGTCATTTCGTTTTGAATTTTTTGCGACAGATCGTATGAAAGCTGTGTTGCTTCGTTGTCGTTAATTTTATCTGCGCCAACAATTACACGCAACTCGCGACCCGCCTGAATGGCATAGGTTGTTAAAACACCGGGATACGACATCGCCAGCGCTTCCAGATCCTGCAAGCGTTTGATGTATGATTCCACCACTTCACGACGAGCACCGGGGCGTGCACCTGAAATCGCATCACACACCTGAATGATGGGAGCAATAAGACTTTCCATTTCCACTTCATCATGGTGAGCTCCAATGGCATTACATACTTCAGGTTTTTCCTTCAGACGTTCGGCCAGCTTCATGCCCAATACTGCGTGTGGAAGTTCCGGTTCGTTGTCGGGAACTTTTCCGATATCGTGCAACAATCCAGCTCTGCGAGCCAGCTTAGCATTCAGCCCTAATTCACCAGCCATCGTAGCCGCTAAGTTTGCCACTTCGCGCGAATGCTGTAATAAATTCTGACTGTATGATGAACGGTATTTCATACGTCCAACCATGCGCACCAGTTCGTGATGCAGGCCATGAACGCCGAAATCGATGACCGTACGTTTTCCAGTTTCAATGATATCCTGTTCAATCTGCTTCTTTACTTTCGCAACAACTTCTTCAATACGGGCGGGGTGGATACGACCATCCGTAACCAGTTTTTCGAGTGCCATGCGCGCAATCTCCCTGCGAACGGGATCAAAACACGAAAGGATAATCGCTTCGGGTGTATCATCAACAATAATTTCAACGCCAGTGGCTGCTTCCAGCGCACGTATGTTGCGACCTTCACGACCAATGATGCGGCCCTTCATTTCATCGTTTTCAATATTAAAAACAGAAACTGAATTTTCGATAGCATGCTCAACCGCTACGCGCTGAATGGTTTCAATAACAACGCGTTTGGCTTCCATGTTAGCAGTCAATTTTGCTTCTTCCACTGCATCCTTAATGTGAGACATGGCTTCAGCTTTTGCTTCTCCGCTCAATGATTCAACCAATTGTTCTTTGGCTTCTTTGGCCGATAATCCAGAAATAACTTCCAGTTGTTCCACTTGCTGCTTATGCGCCCGATCAAGATCCGACTGGCGTTTGGTGAGCAATTCCTGCTGAGTTGTCAGATTGTCTTTCTGGGTTTGAAGCTCTTTTTGCTTTCGCTGATTTTCTTCGAACTTCTGGTTAACAGTCATTTCTTTTTGCTTGATCCTGTTTTCAGCATTGGCCATGCCAATGTTGCGTTCGTTGATCTGCTTCTCGTGTTCAGACTTGATTTGTAAAAACTTTTCCTTGGCTTCCAGAATTTTTCTTTCCTTGATCAGTTTTCCCTGCTCTTCAGCATCCAGTAAAATCTGTCGCGTTTTCCTTCGGCCAGCCTGACGAACCAGTATGATCGCCAATACGATCCCTACGATTAGTCCTGCTGCTCCTGCTATAACAGTGTTTATTTCCATAATTAATTTTTTTTTGGATTAAAACTGTGTGCAAAAGCACCAGGCAAATGGATTGACGGTTTATTCCGTCTTTCAGCGGGCTAATTCAGCTGAGTCAAGTAATAGTTCGATCTTCTTCAGTTTTTCACAGGCTTTTTCTAGCCCGGGTGATTGCTGCGATATTTCTCCTCCGGCATCGCCAAATGCCTGCAATGCAATCATTGCAAGCAGGTCCTGCTTGTCCTTAAAGTAATAAGATTTCGAAAATACTTCCACTTTCTCATTGATCTGAATGGCTGCTTTACGGATCGACGACTCTTCGGCACTTCCCGCGACTTTCATGCGGTAGGGCCTGTCTGCTATGAATACCTTAATTACCTGCTCCGTCATTTTCTTTCTTTTTATTTATCCAGGTACTTCAGACAGTTGTCGATTTCCTTCTTCATCTCACGGATTTTCCTTTTCAGGTCCGCGTTATCCTCACCCGTAATCGTCTTTGCCAGTTTTACAGTTTTAATTTTTTCTTCCAGTTCTTTAATTCGTTTATTTTTCTCGTTCACCTCAGTTTTCAGATCATTAAACTGCTTTTCCAGTTTTTGCCTTTCTGCTTCGGTGTTCTTTTGCAAATGTAATAATTTTTTAACTTTGATCTCTAACCGTTCGATAATTGACTCAAGTTCGCTCATTTTCTTTACATTCGGCAGCAAAATTAAGCAATTCACCTATGATAACCAATTTTCACTTACATGGCTATGAATGAGTCTCTTCTGCACTATATCTGGAAGTTCAGGCTCTATTCGTCAGGCAGGCTTAGCCTTTCCGATGGGCGCCTGCTGGAAGTGGAGAATCCGGGGCAGCACAATCAGGATCAAGGGCCTGATTTTCTGAATGCAAGAATAAAAATCGAAGATATCAGTTGGGCCGGAAACGTGGAAGTACATGTAGCAAGTTCCGACTGGGAAAAGCATAAGCATACCAACGATCCGGCTTACGACCGCATCATTCTTCATGTTGTTTTCAAAGAAGACAAAAAATTATTTTTTGCCAACGGGCAAGCGATTCCAACCCTGGTTCTTGAAAAAATTACCGATCCTTCCCTGCTCAGTCGTTTTGAGATTCTTCAAAATCCAAAGTTGAAAATTCCCTGTCAGGATCAACTGACTGAAATTCCCAAACTTCTTTTTAAAAGCTGGAGCGATCGAATGGCGATTGAACGCCTTGAAGAAAAAACCAATCGTATTCAGGAATTACTTTCTAAAAATCAAAACAATTGGGAAGAAACTTTTTATCAGTTGCTGTTTCGCAATTTTGGATTTCATGTGAATACTGATGCATTCGAATCGCTGGCACGTGCCGTTCCATTTTCCATTCTTAAAAAAAATCTGCATTCACTTTCTCAAACCGAAGCTTTGCTGTTTGGTCAGGCCGGACTTCTATCTGAAAATAAAAATCCGGATGAGTACACTTCTTCCCTGCAGAAGGAATATGCATTTCTTCAATCTAAATATTCCCTGAAGCCAATTGATGCATCGCTCTGGAAGTTCATGCGCACGCGGCCTTCCAACTTTCCTACGGTTCGCATCAGCCAGCTTGCAGCACTGATAACACAACCCGGTTTTCAATTCTCAAAAATCATTCAGCTTCGGAAAACCGTAGAAGTATTGAAACTACTCAATGTTTCTTCTTCCGATTACTGGAAAGATCATTTTCATTTTGGTAAAAAAACAGATGCCAAAAAAGGAACATTGGGAGAAGAATCGCGGCGACTACTGTTGATCAATACAATCGTTCCTTTTATTTTTTCATACCTGCGTTCGAAAGGAAACGAAGAAGCGGAAAACATTGCACTCGATTTACTGAACGAATGCAAAGCTGAAAAAAATTCCATTCTCAGGCTGTGGGAAAGCAATGGCATTCCTGTATGTTCCGCACTTGAATCACAGTCGCTGATTTATTTGTATCATCATTATTGTTCGAAGCGGAGATGCCTTGAATGCGGGTTTGGGTTGGAGATTCTGAGGAAATAATATCCAACCAATGAAATATTGATGTAGAGAGCTTCTTTCACTTCATAAATCGTAAATCTCTAATCCTTGTTCATAAATCAATTTTTTTCCCATATTTGTATTTATAAAAACTCATAAATATGCCCATCACCTGTCCTCACTGCAGTTCTGAAATTCCCGATTCCCAGATTTACACCACCATCGAACTGGCGGAATGTAAAAAATGCAAAAACGTAATTCGCCTTGCTGACTTGGAAGAATTGCAAGCCAAGCAGAATAAAGAAATTTCTATAGATGATTTACTGGGAGATGTCAATACAAATCAACCTCCTCAGAAAACCACCCAGCGCGATATTTTTCAGGTTCCTGTTTCCAAAGAATCGGAAACCTATTCCACAAACAACAAAGTTGATTCGCCAAATTCTTTTATGGGGCGCATGACTCCGCCCACGGGAAGTGCGATTACTACCGGCACCGATATTTCCGGGCGGCAAATGCTTTCTGCCAAATCACCTGTCAACAAGGGACAAACGGCTGTACTGACCGGCTTCGGAATATTTTTTCTTTTGTTCAGCATTCCCTTTTTCACAATGTTTTCACACGATGGATTTGGCTTTCAGGTTTTGGTTCCTTTCCTGCTCATCAGTATATTGTTAATTGGTCTGGCGAATGTACTGCGCAAAGAAGTGCATCATGTGATCTTCGACGGCAATGCGATTATTATTAAAAAGCAACGACCTGTTTTTTCACAGGAAGCAAGAATTCCCTTATCCAACATTCAGGATATTGCCATTTTGCCTTTTGTACGATATTATCAAAACGGAAAACCCATCATGGGCTATGGTCCTGCGATACGCCAGGCAGCCAGCTCCGAAAAATTCTTTCATCGTCTGCAAGTTAATGATCAGAAGTGGGCGATTGAAACGTTGAGGAATTATGTAGTTTCTAAAGGTGTTCAGCTACCGTAGTTATTAGTTATTGAGTTATTAGGTTATTAGGGCTTTGAAAAAAACGTCCTCAATTTACGACCTTCTTCCATATCCAGCATCCCTGACCGACTGGCAGGCGGGGGACATCAGACAAAAAAATTCACACACGTATTTCCAAAAATTATTAACTTTACCCAAATTTATTAACCATGAAAAAAATATTCTTCTTCCTGTCCGCCACACTCCTGCTCGCTGCCGGATGTGACACACTCAAACAAATGAACCTTCCTGTTAATGTTCCCACAGCACTTACCACAACTGAAATTGTCAACGGGCTCAAAGAAGCACTGAATACAGGCACCAACAATTCGATCAGCTTTCTTGGTAAAGCCGACGGGTTTTTAAATAATCCTTTATTCAAAGTTCCTTTTCCTGAAGAAGCCAAGCGTGCTGAAACAAAATTGCGTGAACTGGGCATGAATAAACTGGTTGATGATTTCATCACTACCATGAATCATGGTGCCGAAAATGCAGTGGCCAAAGCCGGTCCTATTTTTTTAAATGCCATTACATCAATGACCTTTGAAGATGCAAAAAAAATACTGAAAGGTGCAGACAATGCAGCTACAGAATATTTCAAACTGAAAACCACAACGGCATTAACCGGACTTTTCAAACCTGAAATCAAGAAAGCGCTTGATGCTGTGAATGCCACCAAATACTGGACTGACATTACAACTACTTATAATAAAATTCCTTTTGTAACAAAAATAGATACAGATCTTCCAAACTTTGTAACTGGAAAAGCCATGAATGCGCTCTTCACAAAAATCGCGGATGAAGAAAAAAATATTCGCACCAACCCCGCTGCCCGCGTGAAAGACATTCTTAAAAAAGTGTTTGACCCGAATGCGATTGTAAATTAAAATAAATTGAATCAAAAAACATTTGCCACGAAGTCACCAAGACACAAAGCTCCACTACTGCTTTTGTGTTCTTTTGTGTTTTAGTGATTTTATGGCAGAAAAATTTTAAACAATTTATAAGAAAACGAAACTGTAATAGTCATTAATTTATGCTGAAAAAATTCTTCCACCAGTTTTTTTTCTTCACCCGGCGCGAAAAAAACGGGGTTATAATTTTATCTGTTCTCATTATCTTATTGCTTGCTTTCCGGCTATGTATGCCGCTTTTCTATTCATCCCACAAAACTGATTTTTCAGAATTTGATAAAGAAGTAATTCAGTTCAACGAATCGTTGAAGAATGAAAAATCGGACAGCGCCCAGTTTGAAGAAGGAAGAAAAACATTTTCAAATTATCCGCGACAGTCGGATTTCCCAAAACCTGATACAGGAAAACTTTTTTATTTCAATCCAAACAATCTCCCTCCCGAAAAATGGAAACAACTTGGCTTCGCCGACTGGCAGATTCGTATCATTAAAAAGTTCGAATCCAAAGGCGGACGCTTCCGGAAAAAAGAAGATGTAAAGAAAATTTATGGAATACGCGAAAACCAGTATTCAAAGCTTGAACCTTACATTCTGATTCCTGAAGAAAAACCATTTTCATCTTTTGAAAAACCAACAACAAACTATCCTCAAAAAATAACTACTGCAGAAAAAATTGAAATCAATGTTGCGGATACAATGCAGCTTCAGAAAATCCCTGGCATCGGAGAAGGTTATGCACGCATCATTTATAAACACAGAGTAAAACTTGGGGGTTTCCAAAATATTGCACAACTGATGGAAGTGTGGGGTATGGACACAGCGAGATTTAATAAAATCAAACCATACATAACCGTGAACCCTGCCTACATTCAAAAGATTAACATCAACACCTGCGACTATAAAACCTTGGGTTTTCATCCTTATTTAAATCTTTCAATAGGAAAGGCAATAATTGGATACCGCAAGGAACACGGCAAGTTCAATGAATTAAAAGATCTGAAAAAAGTTACACTGATCTATGATGATTTGTACAACAAAATTGTGCCTTATCTTAGTTTGTAGTTAATAATTTGGTTTGAAGACAGAAGCTGGAAGCCCGAAATGGAAAGCTTTCGCGCGAGTCTGCCCCTTCTGGAAGGAACAATGCAGAAGATGTTCTTGGTCGGATGACCGATATGGAAAGTCAGAAGCACGGAGACAGAAGTGGATTCCGTCAAGTTTAAACTTATTTCCCTCCTAAAAAAGCAAATGCTACTGCTTGCAATTTTTTCTTCAGACTTCCTCGTCCATTTTAACGCTGTTCAGACGGGAAGCTTTTCCTATGTGGCTATGTGAATTTTCTTTGTCGTCGCCGCCGCGGCGGAGTGTTTCTATGGCAAAGAATTTTAGTGCTACTTGGTGCCTTCGTGGCAGATAAACCCGAATAGCCCCGTCCACAGCCTGCATATGTCACATCGGTCATCAGACATCAGGCAGGACTTCTCTTACTGAATTAAAAAAAATTCATACTTTAGCTTTTTTTCTAAAGAACTGCAGATGGAAACTACAACAACTACAGAAAAACTCAGGCACCCGAAAGGGCTGTATCTGATTTCCTTCGTTACTTTATGGGAGCGCTTCAGCTTTTACGGGCTCAGCGCATTTCTTATTTATTACATGACCAACGATCCGAATGCAATCAATCAGCTGGGTGGCCTTGGCATTAAAGAAGACATTGCAAGTATCATCATCTCAACATTCATGGGACTGTGTTATCTGCTTTCCCTTCCCGGTGGACGCATCGCTGACCGTTATTTCGGAAAAAGAAAATCGATACTGATCGGTGGTTTTTTAATCACAGCAGGCCTTCTTTCTCTGGCATCCGACTTAGGTCCGTATACATTTTATGGCGGGCTGGCATTTATCTGTTTCGGAAATGGTTTCTTCAAACCTTCTGCATCTTCACTTGTCGGTGATTTGTATGAACAGGGTGATAAAAGAAAAGATGCTGCCTACACTATTTTCTACATGGTGTTCAATGGCGGTGCCTTTGCAGCACCTATCCTTTGCGGATATCTGAACAACTGGGGATATAAATTCGGTTTTCTGGCCATTGCAATAGGAATGATAGTCGGAATGATTGTTTATGTATTTGCTGCACAAAAATTTCTGGGTGATGCCGGAAAAACACCGATAGCTAAGCCTAAAAAAGATGAGGTTGTCGTTAAACAACCCCTCACGAAAGAAGAGAAGCAAAGGATATCGGTTATTTTTATTGTGATCCTTTTCGTTACATTTTTCTGGATGGGATTCAGCCAGACTGCAAGTTCACTCGCACTCTACACACGTGATTTTATCGACCGTTCCATTTTCAACTGGGAAGTTCCTGCCGAATGGTTCCAGTCTGTAAATCCGTTACTCATTTTATTTCTGGGCGCACCCTTTTCAGCATTGTGGATTTTCCTCGCGAAAAGAAAAAAAGACCCATCCATTCCCGTCAAGATGGGATTAGGAATGATCATTCTGGGCGCAGGATTTCTTTTCATGGTAGGAGCCGTTATTCAGCGCGGTGGTGACAACACTGATCCAACAGCTAAAGCCAGCCTGATCTTCCTGATTATGACTTATCTTTTCCATACGATTGGTGAGCTTTGTGTTTCTCCGATCGGTCTTTCGATGATTTCGAAACTGGCTCCGCAGCGTATGACAACATTCTTTATGGGAACCTGGTTCCTCAGCATCTTCCTTGCTTATTTCATAGGCGGATTTATGGTTTCGTTCATCAACAGCTTTGGTGCTTTTTCAATTTTCTCAGGCATTGCTATATTTGTAGCTGCACTCGGGGTTATTGTATTGCTGATCTCCAAAAGGCTCGTAACAATGATGCATGGTATAAAATAATTGTAGAATCAAAATAATATTTTCATGGAACACACACCCAACACTAACACAGATCTTCCCGAAAATGCGTATCGCGAACTGAAACCCGGTGAAGAGTATAAACCGGTAATGCCCGCCAGCCAATTCTTTCCTGAGGTAACACTCTGGTCCGTTCTGATGGGATTACTGATGGCCGTTATTTTTTCTGCAGCCGCAGCTTACTCCGGTTTGAAAATCGGACAGGTGTTTGAAGCAGCTATTCCTATCGCCATCATTGCCGTTGGTGCATCAGCTGCCTTACGCAAAAAAAACGCACTCGGTCAGAATATCATCATTCAATCCATCGGTGCTTGCTCCGGAGTGATTGTAGCGGGTGCTGTATTCACGATTCCCGGATTATACATTTTACAAGCAAAATATCCTGAAATACAGGTTGACTTCTGGCAGATTTTCTTTTCATCGCTGCTCGGTGGTTTCCTCGGTATTTTGTTTTTGATTCCCTTCAGAAAATATTTTGTGAAAGACATGCATGGCAAACTTCCTTTCCCGGAGGCTACTGCTACCACTGAGATTCTGATGACCGGTGAAAAAGGCGGCAGTGCTGCAAAATTGCTTATCGTAAGCGGTTTGATTGGCGGTCTTTTCGATTTTTGCTTTTCTGTTTTTAAACTTTGGAGCGAAGAAATTACAACACGTATAATTCCTCTCGGTGCTGTGCTGGCTGATAAAGTAAAAATGGTTTTTAAATTTAATGTAAGCGCATTAATTTTCAGTTTCGGATATCTTGTCGGATTAAGATTTTCATTAATCATCACTGTTGGTTCATTGTTATCATGGCTGGTGTTTATACCACTGGTAAATGAAATTGGAAATATTTCTGCATCCATGTCAGGAGGCGTAAATCCTTTTGAAGCTATGTCGGCAGAACAAATTTTTAAACTATTTGTACGTCCTATCGGCATTGGTGCCATTGCCATGGCAGGTATCATCGGAATTATTAAATCATCCGGCGTAATCGGAAGTGCCTTCAAACTTGCCTTTGGAATTGGCGGAAAAAATCAGGCGGAAGTAAAAGTGGAACGTACCCAGAAAGATTTAAAAATGTCTTTCGTTATGTTGTTCCTTTTACTGACGACTATCGCTGTATTTTTATTTCTCATCTTTGGTGTGCAGATTACATTGGTTCAAGCGGTCGTTGCACTCATCACTGTTATAATTATTTCATTTCTATTCACAACTGTGGCAGCCAATGCGATTGCTATCGTAGGTACCAACCCTGTTTCCGGAATGACGCTTATGACGTTGATTCTCTCTTCCGTTGTTTTAGTTGCAGTCGGCTTAAAAGGATGGCAGGGAATGGTTAGCTCACTCATTATTGGCGGTATCGTTTGTACTGCACTCTCAATGGCCGGTGGATTCATTACCGATTTAAAAGTGGGTTACTGGCTGGGAACGACTCCCATAAAACAGCAGACCTATAAATTTTTAGGAACACTTGTTTCCGCAGCCACCGTAGGTGCCGTCATATTTATTCTGAATGAAGCGTATGGTTTTGTACAAACACCTGAGCATCCGCAACCGATGACAGCGCCGCAGGCCAATGCGATGGCTGCTATCATCGAACCCCTGATGTCGGGCGGTGGTGTGAGCTGGGCTTTGTTGGGAATTGGAGCCGTTATTTCCATTCTCATGAACTGGCTGAAAATTTCTCCGCTTGCATTTGCACTGGGTATGTTTATTCCGCTGCCTCTGAACACCCCTCTTGTTGTTGGCGGTTTGCTTAACCATTGGTTTACAAAAAGCACAAAAAGTGAAAAAATAAATAATGCACGTATACAGCGCGGAACATTGATTGCTTCTGGCTTTATCGCAGGTGCAGCTTTGTTTGGTGTACTTGGTGCATTGCTTTTATTCTTTGATGTTGATCTGAATCTGCAGTTATTCCAGGTAATGGATCAGGATAAAAACTGGATCTGGGAAGAAGGCAACATTTGGCCTGAAGTACTGGCACTGCTTGCATTCTGCTGTTTGATCGGCTACTTTGTCTGGGATTCATTCAGAGCTAAAGCTGACGAATAAAAGAATATTCTGGAATTGTTTTTGCTAAAGAAATCGGCTTCTGTTCAAGAAACAGAAGTCGATTTCTTAAAAATAGTTGAATAAAATCTAAATACACATGAAAAAAATTCTCTTTACATCCCTTTTGTTTTTTGCTTTTCAAATTGTTTTTTCACAGGAAACAAAAACCACAGAAGCTCCGAAAATAAAGTGGCACAGCATGAAAGAAGCCACTCAGCTTTGTTCCAAGAAACCAAAAAAACTTTTCATCGATGTCTATACCGACTGGTGCGGCTGGTGTAAGGTACTTGATTCAAAAACTTTCACTGATCCCTGGATCATAAAATATGTAAATGCAAATTTTTATGCTGTGAAGTTTAATGCTGAAGGTTCCGATACGCTTGGATTTGATGGAAAATCCTACGCCAATCCTTATCCCGGCGTTAAGCGTTCGATGCATACCCTCACTTTTGTTTTACTGAAAGGTCAACAGCAAATTGGTTATCCTTCTATGTCCTTTGTAGATGAAAAGATGAAGGTGATCAAAAGCTTTGCAGGATTTCAGAAGCCTTATCAACTGGAGCCCATTTTGAAATACATTGCAACGAATGCTTACCAGAAAATGGAGTATGATGCTTATCTGCAAAATTTCAAAGGAGAACTGCAGGATGAATCGGTTCCGCAGAACAAATAAGGTTTATCATTCTTAAAAAAACTAATTATTTCTATTCACTACTTTGAGATAAGAATACAGAATCTCTTTGGGTTTTGTATGAACTATAATTGCGTATTTTTGTAAAAAACACCTATGATCTTTATTACCCGTCGCGAACATTTCAATGCAGCCCACCGCCTGTTTAACAAGGATTGGTCGGAAGAGGAAAATCTGCGCGTATTTGGAAAATGCTCCAATCCTAACTGGCACGGACATAACTATGAATTGTTTGTTACAGTGAAAGGAAATGCGGATCTATCCACCGGTTTTGTGATGAACCTGACTTTGCTTAGTCTGATCATTAAAGAAGCAATTCTGGATCAGGCGGATCATAAAAATCTTAATATTGAAGTGCCTTTCATGAAGGATATTTTACCCACAACAGAAAATCTGTCGGTTGCGATATGGAACACATTGAAGCCACGGGTAGAAAAGCATGGAGCCAAGTTACACTGCGTAAAAATTAAAGAAACAGAAAATAATTTTGTTGAATATTTCGGAGGATAATGTATGAATGATATTAATAAAGAAATGGCGAGAGAAAACAAAATGGACGACTACGAAAAGATTGAAGTTTACAATCCGGATACGATTGAAAAACTGAAAAAGAATTATGAAGAAATACTCGGACTGATTGGCGAAGATCCTAACAGAGAAGGTCTATTGAAAACACCCGAACGCGTAGCCAAGGCGATGCAATACCTGACGCATGGATACGATCTGAATCCCGAAGAAATTCTGAAATCTGCTATGTTCAAAGAAGATTACAAGCAGATGGTGATTGTGAAGGATATTGAAATTTATTCTATGTGCGAACACCACATGTTGCCTTTCATTGGAAAAGCACACGTGGCTTATATTCCCAACGGTTATATAGTAGGTCTTAGCAAAATTCCGCGCGTGGTGGATGCGTATGCAAGGCGTTTGCAGGTGCAGGAAAGACTGACAACACAGATTAAAGATTGCATTCAGGATACATTGAAACCACTGGGCGTAGCTGTTGTTATTGAAGCTCACCATTTGTGCATGATGATGCGCGGTATTCAGAAGCAAAATTCTGTAACAACAACTTCAGATTTTACAGGTGCGTTTTTAACAGAAAAAACACGGCAGGAATTCCTGCATTTGATCAGCAGTACGCTGCATTAAAAAGACCGAAGACCGAAGACGGATGACCGAAGTGGTCTATGCCTGCAGGAGCTATTCTTTTCGATTTTTGGCTCGCATATCGATTAGCCAAGTCCCACTAGGGACGGGCTATTGGTAAAAAACCATAAAAAATAAAAATACGAGTGCCGTAGGTACGACCTCTTGACAGATGCTTAATGCCCGTGTCGGATTCAAGGGACCGAAGACCCCTGCCTGACTGCCAGCGGCAGCACGGCAGACAGGGAAGACAGAAGACCGAAAATGCAGTGCCATAGGCACGGAATGTTTGTAGCACCGAGAAGGAAAAAGAATAAAAGAGTGCCAGCGGCACGACATGTAATTGAGACGGGAGCGGGATGAAATACATGTTCTCGCATATTTACCCAGAAAAAACTTTGCGGTCTTTGCGACTTAGCGCGAAACAAAAAAAACGATGAACCGTTAACCTTTACACGTTAAACGGTATCTGACAACACCCGAGCGGAGCGAGAGCACGAATGCACCTTTGATAATAATGAATAGAGCATGAGTAAATATCTTTTTATTATCTTTGCCACGTAATTTAAAATTGAATTCACCATGAATTATTACGACAACGACGACAACAATAACAACAACTATGGCAGTCAGGTGGCGCAGCCTGTTAATACAGGTGATATCACACTTGCCAAAACTTTTATGTCCGGTGTTTTTACCTGGATGTTTGTTGCACTTGGGATAACCGGTTTTATGGCTTATGTCCTTAGCACAAATGTGCAATTCCTGCAAATGATGTTTAACGGAAATGGGTTGAGCCCCATTGGCTGGGTCATTATGTTTGCCCCGCTGGGTCTGGCTCTCCTGATGTCATTTGGTTTTGCAAAACTATCACCCATGGCAATGACGATCATCTTTGTCATTTATGCCGGGCTGATGGGAATGAGTCTGAGCTTTATTTTTCTTGTTTACACGGCCAATTCCATTTTCCTGACATTTGCAGTAACCGCTGGCACATTTGGTGTCATGGCCATTGCAGGATGGGTAACCAAAATGGATCTGACTAAATTCGGAAGCATCTTAATGATGGCTTTGGTTGGTGTTATCATCGCTATGGTTGTTAATTATTTCGCAAAAAGCGAACAACTGAGTTATATCATCAGCATTGCCGGTGTGCTTATCTTCACTGGTCTTACTGCTTATGATGTTCAGAAACTGAAACGTATCGGATCAGGCCAGGCCCCAGGTGCAGACGATACCCGCAAACTAACAATCATGGGTGCTTTGACATTGTACCTCGATTTTATTAATCTTTTTCTTTTCCTGTTGCGTATTTTAGGTAGCCGCAGGTAAGTACTGAAAACAGTATTATGCAGGAAGGTTCGCCTTCCTGTTTTTTTTAAATATTAAAATTATAACGCATGAAAGCTTATGTATTTCCCGGACAGGGAGCACAATTTGTAGGAATGGGAAAAGATCTGTATGATCAGTATCCCGTCGCCAAAGAATTATTTGAAAAGGCAAATGAAACCTTAGGTTTCCGCATTACGGATCTGATGTTTTCAGGAACGGATGAAGACCTGAAGCAGACAAAGGTAACACAGCCCGCTATCTTTTTACATTCAGTAATTCTCGCTACTGTATTGGGTGAATCTTTTCAACCTGCTATGACAGCTGGTCATTCACTGGGTGAATTTTCAGCACTTGTGGCTGCGAAAGCTCTTTCTTTCGAAGAAGGACTCACACTGGTTTACAAACGCGCACTCGCTATGCAGAAAGCCTGCGAAGCACGTCCTTCGACAATGGCTGCAGTAATGGGTCTGGATGAGAAAGTGATTGAAGAAATCTGCGCTTCGATCAACGAAGTAGTGGTTCCAGCAAACTACAACTGTCCGGGACAGATTGTTATTTCTGGTTCGATTGAAGGTGTGAACGAAGCCTGCGAAAAACTGAAAGCTGCCGGTGCCAAGCGCGCTATGGTTCTTCCTGTTGGCGGTGCATTCCATTCACCCTTGATGGAACCTGCCCGCGCTGAGCTGGAAGTAGCCATTCAGCAAGCGATTGTAACTGCACCGATTTGTCCTGTGTATCAAAACGTGAATGCACAGCCGCAAACCGATCCCGCTGTGATCAAACAGAATTTAATTGCACAGCTTACTGCTCCTGTTCGCTGGACGCAGACTGTAGAAAATATGATCGCAGGTGGTGCTTCTGAATTTGTGGAAGTTGGCCCGGGCACTGTGCTGCAGGGACTGATTAAAAAAGTAAATAAAGAAGCATTGGCAGCAAGCGCACTACTTGCGTAGTAGTTATAAGTTAATAGTTATTAGTTATTGAGAAATACTCGTAATTATTCGCACTTCTTGCTCATGCGATCGGCCTGCGGCCTCGGCTCGTAATTATAAAAAAATACCGAAGTACTTCGGTATTTTTTTATAACTGTGGATTCATCAGTTTACCTGATTCCGCTAGCTTTCTCAGCCATGGATTTTTAAAACTTGCAAGCAGGTTATCATAATACAAAAGGTTATGAAGGTCGGTTCCTGCAAAGTCGATAAAATTATTTTTAATCAGTTTCTCAGCAATTTTTCTGGTTGCATCACCATACATGTTATTCAATGAAACCAGATTTACCTGCAAATAAATTTCACGATCCTTCAGGTCTTCATAAATTTCCATGGAATGATGCCAATAGGGATATCGCTCTGCATGTGCCAGAACCGGACGATAACCTGCAATGCGCAATTCAAACAAAACAGAATTTAAATTCTCGGGAGGAGTGAAAAAAGGACATTCAAGCAGAATAAATTTCTGTTTGCCAAAGCACATCAATTCTTCTTTCTGAATGTATTTTTCAAAATCATAATCCACCATGTATTCAGCTGCAGCTTCCACTTCGATGTTCAGTTCCGGATCAGCATTCACAGCTGCGCGTACTTCTTCAAGTCCTTTTTTAATAGTATCTGCTGTATTTCTATATACATCACTTTGCACATGCGGTGTGGTGATTACTTTTCGCAAACCCAGATCCTGCAACTTTTTTAAAAGAATTAAAGTATCTTCCATAGTCGGAGAACCATCGTCAATGCCAGGAATCAGATGCGAGTGCATATCTGCTTCCATAAATGAAAGATCATGGAGCGGTGCATTTTTATTTCCAAATATGTTTCCTAAAAAACCCATTAGCGTTTCTGATACTGATTCTCATAATATTTCTGATACTCTCCGGATGTAACATTATTGAGCCATTCCTCATTCGTGAGATACCAGTCGATCGTTTTTTCTATTCCTTTTTCAAACGTTGTTTCGGGATTCCATCCCAGTTCGTTAGCAATTTTTGATGCATCGATAGCATAGCGCAAATCGTGGCCGGCTCTGTCTTTCACGAATGTGATTAAGGAAGCGCTCTCACCATTCTTTCGGTCCAACTTGCGATCCATGATACTGCATACAAGATTAACAATATCAATATTTTTCCATTCGTTGTTACCGCCAATGTTGTATGTTTCACCTTTTGTTCCTTTATGAAAAACGATATCGATCGCTTTGGCATGATCTTCTACAAATAGCCAGTCGCGCACGTTTTCACCTTTTCCATAAACAGGAATTGGTTTATTATTTTTTATGTTGTGAATGACAAGCGGTAATAATTTTTCAGGAAACTGATACGGTCCATAATTGTTCGAACAATTGGTAATAACAACCGGTAGTCCGTATGTATGGCTGTATGCACGCACCAGATGATCGGAGCTTGCTTTGGATGCTGAGTAAGGACTGCGCGGATCGTACGATGTTGTTTCTGTAAATAATCCTTCTTCTCCTAAGGAACCATATACTTCATCAGTGGAAATATGATAAAATGTTTTTCCTTCGAAATTGCCGTTCCATGCAGTTCTTGCCGCATTGAGCAACGTTACCGTTCCAACTATATTAGTTGTAATAAATTCCATCGGGTTAGCTATCGACCGATCCACGTGTGATTCCGCAGCAAGGTGAATCACTCCGTCGAATATGTGCTCCTGAAAAAGCTTTTGTAAAAAATCTGCATCCACAATATCACCACGCACAAAAGTATAATTCGGCTCCTTTTCAATCTCACGGAGGTTTTCCAGATTGCCAGCATACGTAAGTTTATCCAGATTAAAAATCTGATAGTCGGGATATTTTTTTACAAACAAATGCAAAACATGTGAACCAATAAATCCGGCACCGCCGGTGATGAGAATTTTTTTCATTCAATCTTAGTTATTAAGTTACTAAGTTATTAGTTATTTGTTTTATTTTCTTCAATCTTCTGATTACTGATCCGCCGTGGCGGACTTATCACTGATTACTATTAAAATCTCTATTTACCTCTCAAAGCTATCTCCCATTTCCAGGCAGATTCCATCATCGCATCCAGTCCTTTTTCTGCTTTCCATCCCAACGTTTTATTGGCTAATGAAGTATCTGCCCACATCTGCATTACATCACCGGGTCTGCGGTCAACAATTTTATAATTTAGTTTTTCACCTGAAACTTTTTCGAACGAATGAATCACTTCAAGAACTGTGTATCCGGTGCCTGTTCCAAGATTGAAAATTTCGACATCGGTTTCGTTTTTCTTTTCTTCCAGACGTTTCAATGCGATCACATGCGCTTTGGCAAGATCAACAACATGAATATAATCACGAATGCATGTGCCGTCGCGGGTGTCGTAATCATTTCCAAACACACTTAATTCTTTTCGTTTTCCGATTGCGGTTTGAGTAATGAAAGGAACCAGATTATTCGGAACACCAATCGGAAGCTCACCGATGGATGCAGACTCATGGGCTCCAATGGGATTGAAGTAACGCAATAAAATTGCATTCAATGAACTACTGCTATTATCAAAAATTATTTCTTCCGAAATTTGCTTTGTATTTCCATAAGGAGACATTGCTTTTTTTATCGGAGAAAGTTCGTGTACTGGGAGCGTATCAGGCTCTCCGTATACTGTACAGGAAGAAGAGAAAACCAAATCTTTAATTTTTCTCTGTTTCATTTCTTCCAGAATATTGATCAGAGAAAAAAGGTTATTGCGATAATATGCTAATGGTTTTTCAACCGATTCTCCCACTGCTTTCCATGCCGCAAAGTGAATCACTGCTGTGATATCAGGATACTTATCGAAAAGCGCTTTTACCTGAACGGCATCACAGCATTCTGTTTTTTCAAAGGCAGGTGTGATTCCGGTAATAGAAGCAATTCTTTGAATGACGCTCTGTTCGGAGTTGGATAAATTATCTGCAATCACAACATTATATCCCTGCTGCTGCAGTTCAACAACGGTATGCGATCCGATGTATCCGGTTCCGCCTGTAACAAGAACGCGTTTCATATTTAGAGACTCCAGTATGTAAGGTTGTTAATTTTACCGCGGAACATTCCCTTTACATCTACCAGCACAGCTTTGGGTGCAGCAATGGATTCAAAGAATTTTTCATCCAGGTTTTTATATTCATCATGACCCACAGCAATAATGATTGCATCGTACTTTCCAGAATGTTTTTCAACCATATCAAAGCCGTATTCATGCTTCACTTCAGCAATGTTTGCATATGGGTCTACAACATCAACGTTTGTTCCGTATGATTTCAATTCGCAGATTACATCCGCCACGCGCGAATTGCGAATGTCGCTTACGTTTTCTTTAAAGGTTACTCCCATTACCAGAACGCGTGCGCTAAGCACATTTTTGCCGGCAGCAATCATTTTTTTCACCGTTTGTTTCGCTACATAATAACCCATCGAGTCGTTCACAAAACGACCGGAGTTAATGATCTGCGCATGATAACGGAATTCCTTTGCTTTATAAGTAAGATAATACGGATCAACGCCAATGCAATGCCCGCCCACAAGACCGGGTGAGAATTTTAAAAAATTCCATTTGGTTCCGGCTGCTTCAAGCACTTCATATGTATTGATGCCCATACGATTGAAGATGATCGAAAGTTCATTCATCAAGGCAATGTTTACATCACGCTGTGTGTTTTCAATAATCTTTGCTGACTCAGCTACTTTAATGGAAGAAGCGCGGTGAACACCAGCCGTTACAACCAGTTCATAGGTTTTAGCGATTACATCCAGTGATTCGGCATCCGAACCGGAAACAATTTTTGTAATTGTCTGCAGTGTGTGTTCCTTGTCACCCGGGTTAATGCGCTCGGGAGAAAAACCTACTTTAAAATCAACATTGAATTTCAAACCGGATAATTCTTCTAAAACCGGAATGCAATCTTCTTCTGTACAGCCAGGATATACGGTCGATTCATACACAACATAGTCGCCTTTTTTCAGAATCTTTCCTACACTACGTGTAGCACCAATCAAGGGTGTGAGATCCGGAAGATTGTGCGAATCAATCGGTGTGGGAACTGCCACGATATGGAATGTTGCTTCCTTCAGGTCCTCGGGATTAGCCGTAAATAGAATATCGCAGCCTTTGAATGCTTCTGCAGGTAGTTCTTCACTTGGATCCTGATTGTTTTTCATCATCTCCACGCGGTCGGGTTTGATATCAAATCCAACCACTTTAATTTTTCTTGCAAACTCGAGTGCTATGGGTAATCCTACATATCCCAACCCGATGACAGATAATTTTGTCTCTTTCTTTAACAGTTTCTCGTAAATATTCATAGCTAATATTTTTATAATAAATTTTTAATAAGAGGATGATAATCGCCGGTTGGCTTAACTGGAGACATATTCCGGATTGTATATGCAACCTGTATACTCTCACGGGCATCTTCCAGACCGTAACCGCCACCCGATAAAATATCTTTATAAACAAGTGTATGCAGATCTGTAAAGCCTTCGCTGAATTCCAGCTCTTCTCCTTCGATCGTTATTGAACGAAACGTGCGTTGTCCCTTTGCTTTAATTTCTTCGGGAAGTGTATTCACATCAATGCTCAGGAACCAGCGTACACGCGCTTTTTCAAGCTCCAGATATCCGCCTGCTTTATCCTCTTCTGCCAGATGCACAACATTTGTTTTAATTTTTCCGAAGATCCAGGTAAGCATATCAAAAAAGTGAATTCCGATGTTCGTTGCAA
This sequence comes from Bacteroidota bacterium, assembly GCA_043800975.1. Lineage (GTDB taxonomy): Bacteria > Bacteroidota > Bacteroidia > Bacteroidales > JAHJDW01 > JAZDMK01. The sequence goes on from JAZDMK010000012.1 coordinate 20,256, forward strand.
TTCCACCCGATTTCGCACAATCACCTTTCCACGAAACAAAGTACCAATGGCCGCGGCTTGTGATATAACTTAAATCAACATCGTAAATTTTATTCGGATCGCCTTCGTCGATTTTTTTCTTGAGTGCAATGATAGCCGGATGCAAACGCAGCTGAAGTATATTGAAAATCTTTTTCCCGGTTTCTTTTTCAATTTCCTGCAATGCATCCACGTTCCACGGATTCAGCACCAATGGCTTTTCGCAGATGGCATGTGCATCGTTTCGCAGCGCGAGACGAATGTGTGAATCGTGCAGGTAGTTGGGTGAGCAGATGGATACATAATCGATCTTCTGTTCGCCCTTGCGGTGCAGCTTATCCAGATGCCGGTCGAAGCGTTCGCTTTCCAGAAAGAAATCCGCTTCCGGAAAATAACTGTCGATAATACCAACACTGTCGAACTTATCCAGCGCAGAAACCAGAATGTTTCCGGTATCCTTGATGGCTTTCATGTGGCGGGGTGCGATGTAACCTCCAGCGCCGATCAGTGCAAAATGATAAGGTCGTTGCATCATAATTTCAACCGATTTTAGTGACCTTGTTGTTTTCAAGTTTATATTTCTCTCCGCTTTCGGGACAAGCGGCAATACCGCTTTCATCAAATTTCAGACGATGACCAAACTCACTCATCCAGCCCGAGTGACGTGCCGGATTTCCGACAACCAGAGCGTATGCAGGAACATCTTTTGTAACAACGGCACCCGCACCGATGAATGCGTATTCACCAATGTTGTGGCCGCATACCACGGTTGCATTCGCACCAATGGAAGCGCCTTTTTTAACGAGTGTCTTAGCATACGAACCTTTGCGCACCACAGCAGATCTTGGATTCACGATGTTGGTAAACACCATCGAAGGACCGAGAAACACATCGTCTTCACAAATGACGCCTGTGTAAATGGAAACATTGTTCTGAACCTTCACATTGTCGCCGAGTACCACACCTGGTGATACAACAACGTTTTGACCGATGTTGCAGTTTTCTCCCAGAATGCAGTTGGGCATGATATGGCTGAAGTGCCATATTTTTGTACCTTTTCCGATCAGGCAGTTTTCGTCAATGATGGCTGACTCGTGCGCAAAAAATTCTTTCTCCATATTAGTTATTGTTTACAAATTCAAGCACCGAAGCGGTGATGTGATTGAGTTGTTCTTCGTCTAATTCTGTATGCATGGGCAGTGAAATCACTGAAGCAGACAGGGCTTCCGTTACAGGGAAATCTCCTTTTTTGTAACGAGCATCCGGATAAGCTTTCTGCATATGCATAGGAACCGGATAGTAAATCATCGCGGGAATCTCTTTTGAAGTAAGGAATTCCTGCAGCTTTGCACGATCCACATTGTTTGTAACCAGCGTATACTGATGGAAAACGTGTGTTGATTTTGCAAAACGACCCGGTGTTTTCAGTTTGGGATTGTTGGCAAATGCCTTGTCATAAAAGGCTGCAGCGCGTCCTCTTGCGGCACAGTATTCATCCAGCCTGCGGAGTTTAATACGAAGGATCGCAGCCTGAATGCTATCGAGGCGGGAATTGACGCCTATTTCATCATGGTAATAGCGAACAGCCATTCCGTGATTGACAATGTTGCGGATTCTTTCATCCAGCTTGTCATCATTGGTAAAGATGGCTCCGCCGTCGCCGTAGCAGCCTAAGTTTTTGGAGGGGAAGAACGAAGTGCATCCGATAATTCCCATGCTGCCTGCTTTCTTTTTGCTTCCGTCGGGCAGTATGTAGTCCGCACCAATGGCCTGGCAGTTATCTTCAATCACGTACAGGTTATGTTTTTTTGCAATGGCCATGATAGCGTCCATATCCACGCACTGTCCGAACAGATGAACGGGAACGATGGCTTTGGTTTTGGGTGTAATCGCGCGCTCGATGGCAGCGGGATCAATGTTGTAAGTATCGGGATCGCAATCCACGAGAACGGGTGTGAGTCCAAGCAGGGCAATTACTTCCGCAGTAGCAACGAATGTAAACGAGGGTGCAATTACTTCATCACCGGGTTTGAGGTCGAGTGCCATCATAGCCACCTGCAGGGCATCAGTGCCATTGGCGCAGGGAATCACATGTTTTACACCAAGGTAAGTTTCCAGCTCCTGCTGAAACGATTTTACTTCCGGCCCGTTGATATAGGCGGTGGAACGAATCACATTCAGCACGGCATCATCAATCTCCTGCTGCATTTTTTCATACTGGCCCTTCAGGTCAACCATTTGAATCTTCTTCATACTATCTATCCTTTCTGTTTTTTGAAAAATCAGACAAACTTACATAAAAAACGATTTGATTATGTCATTTTTTGATGGATGACATTACCGGTACGTTTTAGGTAGCAAAATATATTATATTTTCTTTTTTTGGCGCCCGCC
>JAZDMK010000017.1:0-20350 GCA_043800975.1 Bacteroidota bacterium
TCGAGGCCGAAGCCAATTCCAAAAAAGCCTTCAATGCAGCCAAAGGAACAGCGATAGGGTATATGGGGCTTGTGATTACTTCGTTGATTGTTTTGCTGTAATTAATTAATCTAAATTTTTCTTTAAATCAGTCAATTTTTCATAGATTTGTAATCTCCAACACATTCTGTATGAAAAAATCATTTTTACTTTTTGCAGGCATGATGCTTTGCGCATTGGCAAGCGCACAGTTTAATTTCGAATCCATTCCTTTTGAAAACCGTTACCACATGCTTGATAAATCTGAACTGCTGGTACCGCGCGTTGCTTCAAAAGCATTTGTGGAAACACTTCCACCGGTTGGAAACATCAGGGCGATTGCAGAGTGGGAGCCTAATCAGGCTGTCATGATTGGTGTATACACTACTGGTACTTCTACACAGAATTTTGGAGTGCCTTATACTCTGATCGCGCAGCTCTCCCAGTACGTTCCTGTTATTACTGTTGTTGAGTCATCCGCAGCGCAAACGTCGGTGACAAATACATACAACTCAAATGGTGTAAATATTTCAAACTGCAGTTTTGTTATTGCACCCTTGGATTCATACTGGGCCCGCGATTACAGTCCCTGGTTCATCATGATCGACAACAGCGAAGTGGCCATAATAGATTTCCCATACAATCGTCCTTCAAGACCGAATGATGACAATGTTCCGGTAGTTATGGCATCCCATCTGGGTGTAGATTTATATGGAATGAACGTGATGCATACGGGTGGAAATTACATGTGTGATGGTATTAAAATGGCAGCCATGACGGATCTGGTGATTGATGAAAATGATTACCAAGTCCCTCCTTATACCTATGATGATGTTGATACTCTTTTTAAACAGTATATGGGTGTAACGAATAACTATATCACCACGGACCCGCTGGGTGATTATATTAAGCATATTGACTGTTGGGGAAAAATTATTGATGTTGATAAAATTATCATTGCATCCGTTCCCACTACTAATGTGCAGTATTCCGAATACGAAGCCATGGCTGCATATTGGGCCAATGAAGTTTCTTCCTGGGGAAATAATTATCAGGTGTACCGAGTATATGAACCCAGTGGGCAACCTTATTCAAACGGACTTTTAATGAACAAAAAGTATTTCATGCCTACGACTTCATCTACACCCAATTCAAACGACCTTGCTGCCATGGCTGTTTATCAGCAGGCGCTTCCGGGTTATCAGATTATCGGAATTTATTCATCCAGCTGGGCATCAACGGATGCGCTTCACTGCCGCACGCATGAAGTGGCGGATAAGGGAATGCTGTATGTGCAGCACCAGCCAACGTTGGATGCACAGCCTTTGTTAAGTCAATATACCATCAATGCAAATGTGTATGCATTAAGCGGAGGCACAGTGCTGGCCGATTCTGCGTGGGTAAAATACAGCGTGAATAATGGAAGTTGGAACCAGATTAGTATGACACATCCTTCCGGAAACCTTTGGACATGCAATATTCCCGCACCCTCTGCCGGAGATACCATTGAATATTTTATTCATGCTTCCGATAATTCACCCCGCAGTCAGACGCATCCCTTAATCGGCGCTCCCGATCCGCATAAGTTCTGGATTCCAATGTCAGCTTCTGTTCCCGAAAAAGAATCACCTCTTGCGATTGTATTTCCAAATCCTGCTGTGGATGAAATTTTTATTCAAATGGAAGACTGCAATGCACCCGATGTTTCAATAAGTCTTGTCAATCTTCTGGGAATTGAAGTGCTTTCTTTCAACGGAAAAAACAATTGCAGCAGTATGATGAAGTATAATGTCAGTGGTATTGCGCCCGGATCATACATGCTTCAAATCCGTTCCGGAGAAAAAATGTTTGCTAAAAAAATGATGATTATTCATTAAGATTTTAGATTTTTCTTTTTAGGTTTTTGTATTGATTCCAAGTTATAATAGGACTTGCGTGTCATTTTATATTATTAGAAAAAGAACTGAGAACTTAACCGAGTCCGCCGCGGCGGACGAGCTCTTGAGCATAGATAAAATGAATTGATAGAGCGAATAATAACCCAATAACCACTCGAGCGCAGCGAGAGCATGAACGCACCTTTGAAAATAATAAATGGAGCGTGAGTAAATAACTCAATAACGAATAACTTTTATCCAGATAATAATATTTGTGTTTCTGCGTTAATGATGAAACCAAATAAATTATTTAATGAAAGTAAAAGTTTTTTTAATGACCCTGACAGTATCGGCTGCCTTGTTTCAGTCCTGCAAAAAGGATAATGAAACTGTGATTACTCCAACTCCCGCACCCGAAGAAAGTACTGATTACTCAAACCTGAGTATTGGAAATTATTGGGTGTACCAGCGTTTTGATGTTGATGGATCGGGCAATGCTATAGCATCCAATGTGTACGACAGTTGCTATGTCGAGAAGGATACGACCATCAATAGCAATACGTATTTTAAAGTGATCAGGCCGGTTCCTTATGGCTCCGCAGCCAGCTATTCTTATCAGCGCGATTCATCGAATTATCTTGTGAATTCTCATGGTGATATTCTTTTTTCACCCAAAGATTTTACAACGGTTTTCAGTTCAAAATACATGGTGATCAACATATCCGATACGGTTTGTAATATTATGCGAATGATGGCGGATAAGGACCAGACTTATTCTACACCATCCGGAAATTACACTACTTCTAATTGCAAAGAAACCTACAGCATGTATCCCAACTATTCGAATGGTGGTACTCTCAGGTATAAGAACAATCGTTATGCAGCCAATGTGGGACTGGTGATTGAAACACTACCATTTTTTGCAAATTCTCCAAATTCAATTGAGCGTCGGTTGGTTCGTTTTCATGTAAATTGAAAATGGTAAGGAAGAATTCAGATGATCGTTTGGTTAACTACGAATAAAAAATGTAACTGAGCGATAATTCAGCAATATTAAAAAATAAAATGTGGCAGAATTATTTCTCTTGGGCCAGACGGTATTCTTCTTTCAGATCGTCGAACATTTCTTTGACTGAAATTATTTTATCTGCAAGGTGTGCGTTGGCACCTGCAAAAGCAAAACCATCGGTAAGATGCCCTGAGCGCGCATTGTGAAGTGCAATAGCGATGCAATAAGGTGAATTCGTTATATCGCAAGTTCTAAGACATTTCCAGGGACAATTGAAAGGCTTTTTTATTCCATTGGAAACTTTATCAATAAAATCATTCTTGATAGCCCTTCCCGGCAAACCGACCGGACTGTCGATAATGACAATATCTTCAGGTTTGCTGTTGATATAGGCCATTTTAAATTCATCCGATGCATCGCACTCGTGGGTAGTTACAAAACGTGTAGCCATCTGAACACCTGCAGCACCAAGTTTTATAAACTTGAGAACATCTTCACCGGTATAAATACCTCCGGCAGCAATCACAGGAATAGTAACATCCCATTTTTGTTCATATTTCTTTACTGCTTCCAGCACTTCAGGAATAATATTTTCAAGAGCGAAGTCAGGATCATCGATCTGATTTTTCTTAAAACCCAGATGTCCACCAGCCAACGGGCCTTCCACTACAACAGCAGCAGGGCGGATTTCGTAATTCCTGTCCCAGTAATCGAAAATAATATTGACAGTTCTGGCAGATGATACAATGGGGACAATACGTGTGCTGGATCCTTGAAGAATATCTTCAGGAATGCCTTTCATAGCAAGCCCTGCTCCCAGAAAAATCAAATCTACATTTTCTTCAATGGCAACTTTCATCAGGTCGGAGTAATCACTCAGGGCAACAAGTATGTTAACGCCAATAACTCCTTTGGTCAGAGACCTGACTTTTTTCAATTCTTTTCGAAGTGATCGTTTGTTGGCTTCCATGAAATTTTTACGCCAATCAGGCTCCAGCATCCCGATGCCAGTAGCGCTTATTACGCCAATGCCTCCCTGATTAGCTACTGCTGCAGCTAGCCCGGATAATGAAATGGCTACTCCCATGCCTCCCTGTATTACAGGAATAGTGGCTTCAAAATTACTAATCTTTAACTTCGGCATTTCCTCCGTACTCATAACTTGCGGTCTCTTTATTATTCCTTTTTAAATTCGGTTTGAGAAAATGCTTCTACAGATGGTATTCAACTATCATTCGGCGTTTATCTTTAAACCTTAGTTACTTAACTGCAAATTTAACAGTAAAGTGCATGCAAAGGTAAAAAGATAATCAAAGAATTCTAAAATATTTTAGCAGAAAAGAGTCAATATACCTCCAAAAGACCCTTTTATGATGTGAAAATACTAACAAAAGAGAAGTTTTCGGGGATATAAAAAAATCCGCTATTGTTTGAAAGAAGTGCTTAGTAATCTATAAATAGCCTCTCGACCTTTATCTCCTAATGAAAGCGTGTAATCATTTACATAAAGCGAAATGTGTTTCCGGACTACTTCTTCGTCTTGTTCCTCAGCCAGACTTAGTATCCAAGGCATAGCCTCTTCTGAATGAGAATTTGAAAACAAAAGACTTTCCCGCATCAGCTGATTTACTTTTTGTTTTACCTCTTCAGGCAGATTTCTTTTTATCACAAAACCACCCAGCGGAACAGGAAGCCCACTGTGTTTTTCCCAATGTTCGCCCAGATCATCAATTTTAACAAGACCTCTGTTTTCAAAAGTAAAACGACTTTCATGAATTATAAGGCCTGCTTCTGCATCGCCAGCCAACACAGCGTCTGCAATGCTTCTGAAATGCATTGGAATCAGATTTTTCATTTCAGGATAAAAAAAGTTTAATAATAAAACAGCGGTTGTGTGAATTCCGGGTACAGCAATTTTTATTTCATCAGAAGGTTTTTCAAAAGTATTTTTTTTGCCGACAAGCAGAGGCCCGTTGCCAAACCCAAGCGCACTGCCGCAATCAAGAATTTCGTAGGTGTCATCAATAAACTTCAGTGTATGAAAACTGATTTTCATCACATCCATTTCATGCTGCATGGCACGATGATTCAGATCTTCGATATCTGCATAGTGTGGAATAAAATTTAATTCTCCTGTATCAATCTTCCCGTTCAGCAAGCCATACAGAATGAATGTATCATTCGGGCAAGGCGATAAACCGATATGCAGTTCAACAGATTTCAAAACGCATTGAGAATTTTCACAGATGTGTTATATAAAGAATCGGTAGCTGTTGGAATATCCCAGTCGTCCTTATTGCGCAATTGCACATAGTTAGAGATTGATCTAATTTGTGCGCAGGGAATTCCTTCTTCCAGACACCCATACAAAAATGCGGCGCCCTCCATGGTTTCCACATCGGGTCGATACAATCTGCGCAGCTCAGCGATACTTTCTTCGTTGCCATGAATTGTATTTACAGTAATGCCCGTTACTTTTTTCATCTGATTGATCATTGCATTATCTGTGTGGGAAATGTTCATTAGTTTTCCTTCTACAAAGGGATAACCGATGGCTTCGTCTAGTTCCATTTCTCGAATAGGCATGAATTTTTTTCCGTCTTCAGCACCCAGTTCTGAAAATAAATCGGAGTAAACATTAACCACATCACCGATGGCAAGGTTCTTCGAGAAACTTCCGGCAATGCCAAGGTTCAGTGCAAAATCGTAGCGTTGTAATGCAAATGTTTTTGCCAGACGGTATGCCGTAGGTACCATTCCCATAGCTGTAATTAAAACATCAATGGAATGGTTACGAAAAGTAAATCTTCGCAAGCGGTCATTCAATGTAATTTCAGGAGTGAACTCGCGAACAAGTTCATCCACTTCGAAGTGCGTCGCTGCGCAGATCAGTATTTTCATAGTCTATAGAAGTTGACTGGCAATGTTGGCCAGCTCCGAACGTTCACCTTTTTCAAGAGTGATATGCGAATAAATATTGGTGTTTTTGATTTTGTCGATCAGATAAGAAAGCCCGTTACTCTGCGTATCCAGATAAGGTGTATCGATCTGGAAAATATCACCGGTGAAAACCATTTTTGTTTTTTCGCCGGCTCGCGAAATAATTGTTTTTATTTCGTGCGGTGTAAGATTCTGCGCTTCATCAACAATAAAGAGAATATTTGAAAAGCTGCGTCCGCGTATGTATGCGAGTGGTGCAACCACAAGTTTTTCTTCTTCCACCAGCTCGCCCAGTTTCTTGAATTCCTTGTCCTGAGGGTTATACTGATTTTTGATAAACTTCAGATTGTCCCACAGGGGTTCCATGTAGGGTGCGATTTTAGAACTGATATCGCCGGGCAGGAAGCCAAGATCTTTGTTGCTGAGTGGAACAACAGGGCGTGCTAAATAAATCTGGTGATAGTTGTGACGCAGTTCAAGTGCAGCAGCAAGCGAAATCAGCGTTTTACCGGTTCCTGCGATCCCCTGAATCGTAATCAGATTTACATTGGGATTTAAAATAGCATGCATCGCAAACGCCTGTTCAGCATTGCGTGGCTGAATACCCGATACAGAATGTTTTTGTACGTGTTCAAATCGATTGGTTACAGGATTGTAAAAAGCCAGAACCGATTTTTTGATATTTTTCAAAATGAAATACTGATTGGCAATAGGAGAAGGAATGCCCGATTTATCAAGCTCACAATATCCTTTTGAATAGATGTCATCAATCACTTCTGTTGAAACATCGTCCAGCTCTATCTTTCCGGTATAGAGTTCGCCCGGATCTTTAATTTTTCCGGTCAGATAATCTTCTGCTGTCATGTTCAGCGATTTCGCCTTTACACGCAGGTTGATATCTTTTGTAACAAGAATTACTTTTTTCTCGGGAAATTTCTCGGTCAGATATAGGGCGGCATTCAGTATTTTATGATCGGTTTTTCGTTCACCAAAAATTTGAACAGCATCCATTCCTCTGGCACCGTTTTCCTGCATAACAACGGTAAAACGTCCTTTGTCATTACCGTTTAGGCGAATCCAGTCCTGCAGTGAATTGCCTTCCGACAATGCATCAATTATTCTAATGAATTCACGTGCTTCATAATTCTTGGTGTCGTTTCCTTTTTTAAGATTGTCCAGCTCCTCAAGCACACTGATAGGTATGGCCACATCGTGTTCTTCAAAATTTTTGTAACAGTTATGATCATATAAAATCACAGAAGTGTCAATAACAAAAATCTTTTTCGCCTGCGAATCTTCTTTTTTTGCCTTAGCTGGTGTCTTTTTCATAAAAAATCTTTTTGCAAAAATACGGCTTTGAAATGATTTTCGGTCAATGATGAAAATAATTGATTAACGAGTGTATGTGTAAAACTTCCGTGTTTTATCATCAGAGAAGCGGGGGTGCTTATGTTCAGATAAATCCTTACATTTGCATGCAAATTTAAAGAATGAAAACCAAGAAAGAAATCGTCAACAACTGGCTCCCGCGTTATACCGGCATGCAGTTAAGCGAATTTGGCGAATACATTCTTCTGGTAAATTTTAATACTTACCTGAATAAGTTTGCTGAAAAATACAATGTGCCCATTAAAGGTGTTGACAGAAGCATGCCCAATGCAACTGCCAAAGGAATAACAATAATAAATTTCGGAATGGGAAGTGCCAATGCGGCTACCATCATGGATTTATTAAGTGCCATTCAGCCCAAAGCTGTTTTATTTCTTGGTAAATGTGGCGGACTGAAAAAGAAAAACCAACTGGGTGATTTGATACTTCCTATCGCTGCTATTCGCGGTGAAGGGACATCCAACGATTATTTTCCACCTGAAGTGCCCGCTCTTCCTGCCTTTAATCTGCAAAAAGCTGTTTCAACGGCAATCCGTGAGAAAGCCCGCGATTACTGGACCGGAACTGTGTATACAACCAACCGAAGGGTGTGGGAATATGATGTTGAATTTAAGAAATATCTTCGCAAAACCAGAGCCATGGCAATCGACATGGAAACAGCAACTATTTTTTCAGTAGGATTTGCAAACCATATTCCTACCGGTGCTTTGCTGCTAGTGTCTGATCAGCCTATGATTTCAGCCGGTGTGAAAACCGAAGAAAGTGACAAAAAAGTATCGCAGAAATTTCTAGATGAACATATGACAATTGGAATTGATGCTTTGCTGATGTTGAAAAATAACGGACAAACCGTGAAACATTTAATTTTTGATTTTTCTCCCGATCATTGATCATGGCTGCAGGCGGAACATTTACCTTTGAGCAGATCGTAAAGGACCTTAAAAATAAGGTCTATTATCCTGTATATTTTCTGATGGGTGAAGAGCCTTTTTTCATCGATCGTATCACCGATTTTATTGAAGACAATATTCTGGATGAAACCGAAAAAGAATTTAATCAGGCGGTGCTGTATGGTGTTGATATTGATGTTCCCACAATTCTTGCGTATGCAAAACGTTTTCCGATGATGGCCAGTCATCAGGTTGTAATCGTTAAGGAAGCGCAAAACATCAAAAATCTTATTCCCGTTTCCAACGATGACACAAAAAAGAAAAAAGATGTTTCTCCTTTGGAACATTATATTGAGAATCCGCTGAAATCAACCATTCTGGTTTTTTGTTATAAATACAAAAAACTCGATATGCGGCGTTCCTTAACAAAAACGATTGCTAAAAGCGGCGTTCTTTTCGATGCAAAAAAACTGAGCGATTATAAAGTCCCGGAATGGACTGAGCAATATATCATTCAGCAAAAACTTAAAATTTCTCCTCCGGCAAATACATTACTGACAGAATATCTGGGGAATGATTTATCTAAGATTGCGAACGAGGTAAGTAAATTAAAAATAAATTTACCGGAAGGAACCGAAGTAACCATAGATCATATAGAGCAATTTATTGGAATCAGCAAAGATTTTAATGTGTTTGAACTGCAGAATGCGATTGGGAAAAAAGATATTCTGAAAGCCAATCAAATCATCAAACATTTTGCGGAGAATGAAAAGGACAATCCGCTTCCCATGACCATGGCAGTGATGTACAGTTATTTTTCAAAAGTAGCCTGCCTGCATTCTATTAAGAAAAAATATTCGGATATTTCGCGTCACCAGGTAGAAGTGGCTGCTGAATTGCACGTACAGCCGTACTTTGTAAAAGATTATGAAATTGCAGCCCGAAATTATAATCTTAAAAAACTGCATCTGATATTTGATGCCCTGCGCGAAACCGATATCCGTTCCAAAGGGGTTGACAATGCAACCATCGGCAGTGGAGAACTGATGAAAGAATTGATGTACAAAATTCTTCACTAAGGAAAGTGAGTGTTTGCCAGCCCAATTATTTCCATATCAGAAAGAATAATATTTATACTTATTTTTATATTCGTAATTCGTAATTCCTAATTCGTAATTGTGAAACACTGGTTAGTAAAAACCGAAGCTACTGTATATTCCTGGCATGACCTGGAACGCGATAAAGTGTGTGTCTGGAGCGGTGTGCGAAATTATCAGGCAAGAAATTTCATGATTCAGATGAAGAAAGGGGATTTGGTTTTTGTGTATCATAGTGGCAAAAGTGCTGCCATTGTTGGTGTTGCTAAGGTTGTCAAAGAACATTATCCTGATCCTGAAGACCCTCGTTTTGTTTTGATAGATTTGGTTCCTGTGAAAAAATTAGACAATGAAATTCAGTTAGTTGAAATAAAAAACTGCATTTTTTTAAAAGACTTTATTCTGCTCAGACAAAAACGCCTTTCTGTAATGCCGGTTACAAAAGAGGAGTGGGAACAGATATTGAAAATTATATAAGCAACCCCTTTTTTATTTTTTCGTCTTGATAAAAATTTTATTTTTATCTGCTAAATCCCCTATATGTTTTTTAAAAAATTACTTTTTGTTTTTGTTCTCGCGGCTGTGATGACAAGCGCTTCTGCGCAGGTTGTTGTTACAACTACTCCTTCCGACAGTGTTTCCACCTGCGTTGGAACTGTAATTAATCTTTCAGCCAATGCAACCGGAGGAACCGGACCCTACAATTATCAATGGAGTCCGGCAACGTGTCTGAACAGTTCAAGTATCAGCAATCCGGATTTTTCTTCAGGTGTTGCAGGAACAACAATTTATCAGGTAATTGTTACTGATGATATAGGTGCAAAGGATACAGTTTATTTGAAAGTGATTGTGAATGCATTGCCCAATGTTACGACATCTTTTAATGTCAGCACTATTTGCGCAGGCCAATGCTCTACATTGAATGCGTCGGGTGCCGTTTCTTATGTGTGGAACCCGGGAGGACTTTCCGGAAATCCAGTTGTTGTATGCCCACCTGTCAATACCACATACACCGTTACTGGCACAAATGCAGCAGGTTGCTCAGGTACTGCTCAGAAAATCGTAACTGTTTATAATAATCCAACGATTACCTCAAGCGCTTCTTTGTCAACACTCTGTTTGGGAATGTCAACAACACTTACTGCAACAGGAGGGAATACTTATATCTGGAGTAACGGTTCATCTTCAGCTTTTACGACAGTTACACCGAATACAACAACAACTTATTATGTTACCGGGACGAATGCCTCTGGTTGTTCAAATACTTCTTCGGTTGTAGTGACTGTTAATCCAAGCCCGATTGTGAATGTGAATGCCAACCCTTCTTCTATTTGCCCGGGACAAACATCAACACTGACAGCAACCGGTGGTGGAACCTATCAGTGGCCTTATGGATTAGGTAGTGGAAATACGGTTACGGTTTCTCCGGTAACAACAACCTTTTATATGGTTACTGTAACTTTGAATGGCTGTACTGGGACAGGATCGGCAATGGTTCAGGTAAATAGCATATCACCATCAATATCGGGTGCGGGTTCAGTATGTGCGGGAAGTTTCGATACACTCACTGCAAGCGGGGGAAATACTTATAACTGGTCGCATGGGTTGGGAAACGCAAATCCTGTCACTGTCGCACCTTCAACAACGACAACCTATACAGTAACCGCAACCAGTTTATCAGGATGCACAGGCACTGCAACAGCAACAGTAACTGTTAATCCAGCAGTAAATTTATCGATAACAGGCGGTGGAAGTATCTGTGCAGGTCAGAGTGCAACCCTTACTGCTTCTGGCGCCACATCATTTGTCTGGAGTAATGGCGCCATTACAAATTCAATCATTGTGTCACCTGCTTCAACTTCTTCTTATTCCGTTACAGGAACCAATGGAGCATGCACAGGATCAAATAGTGTTACTGTTACGGTTGATCCTGGTCTGGCACCAACAATTACAGTAAACAGCGAAACAATTTGCCCTGGTGCAAGTGCAACGCTAACCGCATCCGGTGCTGATACTTATTCATGGAGCGGAGGTCTGGGATCTGTAAATCCTTTGATTGTGACTCCGGCTGTTAATACCACATACACTGTCACAGGAATTGTTTCCGGAGGTTGTTCGGGGACCGCTGTTGCAGTTGTTCTAATAGATAATATTTCTGTAACTGCTACTCCAGCTTCAGTATGTACAGGCTTGTCCAGTACTTTGACTGCATCGGGTGCAGTTTCATATCAATGGTCAGCCGGATTGGGAACAGGCAGCACAAAGGTTGTTACACCTGCGATAACGACTACATACACAGTTACGGGAACTACATCGCTTGGCTGCAGTAGTACAGCAACCATCATTGTTATGGTAAATCTGAATCCTGTTATTAATATCCAGACGGATATGGCTGATGATACTCTATGCGAGGGAATGAGTGTAATACTAAGTGCTTCCGGAGCAAGTTCTTTTATCTGGAGCAATGGAACAAACACATCCTTCAATACGGTTACTCCTTCGGCAACTACCACTTATACTGTGACCGGAACGTTAGCAGGATGCTCATCAACAAAAAGTATTGTGATTAATGTAGGCAGTTGTGATTATAATGTTTTCAAGGTTCACAGTTTTTACGATACGAATAATAATGGAATTAAAGATGCTACTGAAAACTGGATGAACGCCCCTCTCATGCCTACAATAATACCGGATCCATTGAGTTATTCCTATGAAACAGGGACAGATATTTATACATTTTATGTGAGTGCCGGGAGTTATACAATAACTTGTCCGTCCCCAAATTTTATTCAAACAACAAGCCCAAATTTCAATTTTGCTGCTAACGGTAGTATTGTGAATTATCAACTGGGCTTCTATGGACCAACTCCCAAGCAGGATTTAAAAACCTGGGGTGTAAATGTAAATGCAAGACCGGGCTTTGTTGCTAATTTCCCAATATTTTATAAAAACATTGGCAACGGAACAATGTCTGGTGGTATTAGGGTAAAGCTTGATACTGGCTTTATTTACAACGGACTTTTAAATTTAATGTCAGGGGATTCTGTCCATTACACAGGTTCTGATACTGTTGAAATTAAATTTAATAATTTATTGCCCAATACAACGCGGTATTTTCATGTAAAATGCTATGTTAAAACCACAAATATTCTTGCTACTCCTTATAGAACCAGTATCGTGATTTCCCCTCTGAGCGGAGATTACAACTTGTTGAATAATTATGATACAATAAAAGGAGTCTACGTTAATTCAAGTGACCCCAATGATAAAAAAGTAGTTCCTGAAGGAAATATAAAACCGACTCAGGTGCAGTCAGGCATACCGCTGATATATACTGTCCGTTTTCAGAATGTGGGTAACTTTATGGCATCAACAGTCAGAGTAATGGATACATTAAGTGATAAGCTGAATCCAAATACTTTTGAGCTTTTGATGACAAGCCATCCCTGCACACTAAAAGTAACAGAAACTTATAACACGCAATGGATATTTAACGACATTAATCTTCCCGACAGTACTTCCGATCCTGAAGGCAGCAACGGTTTTATTATTTATCGTGTGAAACCATTGACGACACTGTTAGAGGGAGATTCAATTCCCAACACAGCTTACATTTTCTTTGATTTTAATTCTGCAGTGATAACCAACACAGCCATTACAAAGGTGGAAGACATTCATGTGTATGTACCGTCAATCTTAGAAAATTCAAAGAGCATTCTTGTATATCCAAATCCCTTTTCCGAACAAACAACAATTGTATTGCCTCCCGAAGCCCAGTACCCATGCACTTTATCAATGTATGATGCATTAGGACGTGAAGTGTTGAAGATGGAAAAAATTACTGATTCAAAAATCACCATCAGTCGCAAAGGCCTGCCGGGCGGGATGTATATGATTCGTGTAACGGATGAAAAGAAAAATCAAATCGGACAAAGTAAACTTGTAATAGAATAATTTAAAACACCATAACTATGAAAAAGCTAATATTTAGTTTCGTAATTTTCCTCTTCATAACAGGAATTACAAACGCGCAAGTTGTTGTTACAACTACACCTTCTGTGTCTGTCACCACTTGTGTGGGTGACGCACTCAACCTGACTGCAAATGCAACCGGTGGCACAGGACCCTATACTTTCGAATGGATTCCCGCTACCAACCTGAGCAGCGCAAGCATTCCCAATCCGGTCTTCTCAGCCGGCACTCCGGGAACGTACAATTACCAAGTTGTAGCGACGGATGCACTGGGAGAAGATGATACTGTTGATTTGGCCATTACCGTAAATCCTAATCCTACTGTTGGTATTACTGCAAACCCAACCATCATCTGCCCAGGAATGACCGTTGCACTGACGGGAACAGGTGCGATGACCTATCAGTGGAGTGCGTGCGGACCGCAGAACCCCTGTTTGGTTTCACCAGTAGCAACAACTACATACACTGTGACAGGTACTTTAAACGGATGCTCTTCAACTGCATTTGTTGTGATCACTGTTGCCTCGCCCATTCAGGTCAATATTTCAAGTTCCTCTCCGGGAAATGTGATATACACCTGTGTTGATACCTGTACTGTTTTAACAGCAAATGTTACAGGCGGCATCCCTCCATATACATACTTCTGGAACAATGGCGTCGCATCTCAGAATGCTACTTTTTGTTATCCCATTGCTGGCACCCTTATCGTTTCATTGTCAGTAACTGATTCGCAGGGATGCATGGGATCAGGAGGAACAAATATTGTCGCTTATGAATGTCAGGATAATATTTTAAACGTAAAATACTTTTATGATATAGATGGAAACGGAATCAAGGACGTGGGTGAAAACTTCATAGGTGCCGGAATGCCGGATATTTCTGCTCCCTATAACAGTGTGCACTATTTCCCGAATCAGGGATGGGTTTTTGATGTAGGGCCGAATACATACAATGTGACACCTTCTTCTGCAAGCTATGTGCAGACCAGTAATCCGCAGGTTGTCATTACAGGTACAGGAACGTACAACAATTATGATCTCGGTGTGCAGATGCTGCCGGGAACGGTGGAAATGGAAGTGCTTTTTGCAGGTGCGCCTCCCGCACGTCCGGGATTTAATGTAACGTATGAAGTCATATACAGGAATAACGGGAATGATACTTTGTCGAATGTGATCAATTTCACTGCGGACCCTTTGTTTACCGTATCCAATGTGTGGTCGAACCTTTCACTTCCGGGTGATACGCTGATTTCTGTTGCAGGGAATCAGATCAGCTGGAATTATAGTGATCTTCTACCCTTTGAAGTACGAAATTTTTATGTGCAGCTTCAGCTGTCATCCAGTGTGACTCTGGGAACTACTTATAATCATTCTGTTTTTGCAGTAGCCGATCCCGGAGAAGTTTTCCTGATGAATAATTTTGATACACTAACAGGTGTTGTTGTTGGTGCATTTGATCCTAATGAAAAATCGGTTCAACCCTATGGCCCTATCACTCCTGAACAAGTGCTGGCAGCGCAAACACTGGAATACACAATCCATTTTCAGAATGTGGGAACTTATATGGCAACAACTGTAAAGGTCGAAGATGCACTCAGTACAAAACTGGATCAGTCGTCTTTTGAATTTGTAATGTCAAGTCATCCTTGCTCACTTTCTTATACCAACGGATTACTGGAATGTACTTTCAATAATATCAACCTGCCCGACAGTGCCTCGGATCCAGAGGGCAGTCAGGGATTTGTGATATACAGAATCAAACCGTTGACTACACTACAGATTGGTGATTCGATCACAAACACGGCCAACATTTATTTTGATTTCAATCCGGCTGTAGTCACCAATACCACAGTCACCAAAGTGCTCGCAGCACCTTCCGGTATTGAAGATAATTTAATGCTATCCGATAGAATCAGTGTGTACCCCAATCCCTTCTCCGACCAAACAACGCTTTTATTACCTCCCGAAACCCAATACCCATGCACCTTATCAATGTGTGATCCGCTGGGACGGGAAGTGTTGAAGATGGAAAAAATTACAGATTCAAAAATCATTATAAGCCGCAAAGGCATGCCCGGCGGGATGTATATGATTCGAATTGCAGATTCAAAACAAAAGGATATTGGATCAATAAAAGTGTTGATCAAATAAAGGAATAAAAAAAACTCCGGAAATTCTCCGGAGTTTTTTTTGCTATAAAATTTTAAAGGGAATTATTTTCCATCCACAAACTTATCGTTTTCCCACTTTCCTGTTTGCAGCACCTTGCCGTCAGCATCCGTGAGCACGCCTTGTCCGTGACAATTATTGTTTAAGAAATCTCCAACATATTTACGGCCATCGCGATAATACAAAGTGCCTTTGCCGGTCATAGATCCGTCTTTCCAATCACCTTCGTAACGATCATATTTTGAATCAGGTTTGAACCAATAGGTTCCTTTGCCGGTTTGAACATCGGCTACCCAATCACCATTGTAAATAATACCACTCACCGAATAGCTGATTCCTTTTCCGTTGCGCTTGGCAATCACCCACTGTCCTTCATACACGCTACCTGATTCCAGAACATAAGTTCCGGTACCATCCGAACAATCACCACTGATGCAACCTGTTTTTTCAGGGCTTGCTTTTGCTTTATTGGCGGGAGCTGTATTAATATTAAGTTTAGGTGCGTTTGCTTCAGGGTTATCATACACGCCATCTTTAAAAGTTCCTTTGGAAACTTTTCCCGCAGCATCTGTAAATACTCCCTGTCCGTTGGGCTTATTGGTTTTCCAGGTGCCTGTGTATTTGTCGCCGTTTTTCCAGACCATACTTCCCTGTCCATTGATTGTGTCATTCACGAAGGTTCCGGTATAAAGATCTCCTTCTTTGGTTGTGAATGAACCTTGTCCATTGCGGAGGCCTGCCGTATAAGCACCTTTATAAAATGATCCATCAGGATATTTCCATTGACCTTGTCCTTCGGGTTTTCCTGCTTTGAAATCACCTTCGTATTTCGAGCTGTCAGGTTTGACAAGCTTACCTTTGCCTTCAAACTTTCCACCAACAAAATCACCGGTATACTTTGCGCCGCTTTTATAATAATAGGAGCCCTTGCCCGATATTTTGTTTTCTTTGAATTCACCTTCGTACCGGCTGCCATTGGCGCCAGTCAGAATGCCCATGCCATCTTGTTTGTCGAGTTTATAATCGCCTTCATAAACATCACCGCTTTTCATGGTGAGTTTTCCTTTGCCGTCACGCAGACCTGCTTTGAAATCGCCGGAATAAATATTCCCGTTTTTCAAATACAGAGTGCCTTTGCCGTCACGTTTTCCATTTTTGAACCAGCCTTCGTATTTTTCACCTGCATTGGGAGTGCCGGCAGGAGAGATGAATACACCGCTGTCGTTTTTACAGGTGCCAAAAATGCAGCCTGTTTTATCCTGAGCTTGCACTGCGATTCCCAGGAGAAGGGACGTTGCTAAAAAAACTACTTTTTTCATTGTTTTCGTTTTTATTTATTATGAACCATTGAATAATTTATATCACGTAAGGATTGCATCCTGTGAAGCGTTCCTTTTACAAATATGTTGCCGCAAAAAATTTAATTAGTTCTTATCATACTGTTCTTGTGTAACAAAAACCACTTCCCATTTTCCGGCGCCTTCAGTACAATATACTTCAATTGTAAAATCACCGCCACCTGTTAGTTTTATTACAGAGCCTTCACTCAGATCAAAATCGCCCAATTCTTTGCCACTGCTTCCCAGTAAACGCGCATGCAATTTAACTTCTTTACTTTTAAATGAAAATGCTGCATAACAAGGATTCGCTTTAGAACTGATTTTTATAGCGTCAGTCTGAGAATCGGAAGCCAGGTTGCCGGTTGTTTTTGATGCTGTGATCTGTGAGGAAACACCTGTTCCTAAATACATATCACATTTCCATTTGCCTGTTTTTTTGGTTCCGTCTTTTTCAGTATAAACGCCTGTTCCATCAAAAAGGTCGTTGTGAAAACCGCCCACATATTTTCGTCCGTCTTTGTATGTGAGTGTTCCTTGGCCTTCCATGCTTCCTGCTATGTATGTGCCATCATATTTTTCAAGGGTGGATTCAGGCTTATAGGTGTATGATCCCTGCCCGTGTTTTTTGTCATCTTTCCATTCTCCGGTGTACGAAGCACCGCTGGCGAAATAATTTGTGCCTTTTCCGTTGCGTTCGTCATTCTTCCAGTTTCCTGCATATTTTTCTCCACTTTCAAAAACATAGGTTCCGAATCCATTACTGCAGTCGCCGCTGATGCAGCCTGTCTTTTTACCGGTAGTTACTTTCTGGTCACTCGTTGTGGTTTCCTGATACACATCTTCAACCCATGTACCGGTCTTGGATGTTCCATCAGCAAAATAGTATTTCCCGTCTCCATGTTTTTTTCCGTCTTTCCACCCGCCTTCATATTTATCACCGGAAGCCCATGTGAAGACTCCATATCCGTTTCTTTTGTTTGCAATCGTGTTTCCAACATACTTGCTGCCATTGGCGTATGTATAGGTTCCTTTTCCTTCACGCTTGCCATTTTTCCAGTATCCTTCATACTTATCGCCGGCCCAGTCGGTATCGCTTCCAAAAACATAAACGCCAAAACCGTTTTCACAGTCGCCACTAACGCAGCCTTCTTTCTGAGCTTTAAGGCCTGTAAAGGCTATAAGCGCAATCATCATAATAAAAATCTTTTTCATCTTTTTCCTATTTTTTACAAAAATAATGATTTTAGCCGTATGTCAAAACGAATTCATGAAAATGGGAAAAGTAAAGAAGGAAACTGCCACTACCATTACCACTGTCCGCCGCGGCGGACTACCACTTCTGGCTATTGTCTCGGGTCTCTTTCGAACTTCGTAATTTCGTATCAATTCGTACTTCGATGAGAGAGAGCCTGCCACTTTGTATTTCACTTCGCATATCCTTGTTCCTTGTTCCTTGATCCTTGTTCAATTTCAGAAACTTCCACTCCTGACTTCTAACTTCCGTCTCCCGTCTCCCAACTTCTGACTAAAAAACCATTCTCCATTTATCATCCATTTCTAAAACATTTCTATCTTTGGAACATTATTTATAAAATGTTCCGCTATGCGTTACTTATCTTACTGCGGGAAAGTATTATTGTTCTTTTCCCTTTTCCTGATTACAAATTCTGTTTGGAGCCAGACAGCTAATGTCCGTGGTTTTGTGTATGAAGATGCTACTGGTGAGCCCGTTATTTTTACCAATGTTTACTTGAAAGGTACTACTTTCGGTGTATCTACCAACGAGAACGGTTATTACAATATTTCAAAAGTACCGCCGGGTCAGTATATTCTGATGGTTACTTTCGTCGGATACGATACTTTGCAGCAGCAATTGGATCTGAAACCCAACGCCATTATCACTCAAAATCTTCGCCTTAAAAAATCTTCTATCAAACTGAATGTGATCGATATCTCTTCAAGAAAGGAAGATGATACTACGCAAACGCAGGTTTCCGTTACTAAAATCACACCGAGGGAAGTAAACCGTATTCCTTCCGTTGGTGGTACGCCTGACCTTGCTCAGTATCTGCAGGTATTGCCCGGAGTAATCTTTACGGGTGATCAGGGCGGGCAGCTTTACATCCGTGGTGGGGCACCTATTCAAAATAAAGTAATTCTTGATGGAATGATTATTTATAATCCTTTTCATTCTATTGGGTTGTTTTCAGTATTCGATATGGATATTGTTCGTAATGCAGAAATTTATACAGGAGGTTTTCCGGCAAATTATGGAGGACGTATTTCATCGGTTATTGATATTACGACCCGTGACGGAAACAAAAAAAGCCTTGCCGGTAAAATTTCAACCAGTCCGTTCCAATCGAAGCTGATGCTGGAAGGCCCTTTGAAGAAACAAAAAGAAAGCGGTGGCGGAAGCACATCATTCGTTTTTTCCGGAAAATCGTCATACCTTGAGCAAACTTCTAAAATGTTTTATGGTTATGTTGATACAGCTGGAATTCCATATAACTTCAATGATTTCTATGGAAAAATTTCGATGGCGGGTGAAAACGGAAGTAAATTCAATTTGTTCGGTTTTAGATTTGATGATCAGGTTAATTATAGTTCAGTAGCAAAATTTAACTGGGATGCCGTTGGTGGAGGAACTAATTTTATTCTTATTCCCGGGCAAAGTCCGATGCTGATCGAAGGGATATTTGCCTGGTCGAAGTATAAAATTTCATTGGATGAAGCAACCGGTATTCCTCGCACAAGTGAAATTTCAGGATTCAACTCCGGAATGGATTTTACCTATTTTAATAAGAAAAACGAATTTAAATACGGTTTTGAAGTATTGGGGTTCAATACCGATTTCCAATACACAAATACCATCAACCGTGTGATACAGCAGGAAGATTTTACAACTGAAATTGCGGCCTATTTTAAAGCTAAATACATTATTAAAAAAGTTTTAATAGAACCCGGATTTCGTGCTCATTATTATTCATCACTTTCCAACTTTTCACCCGAACCACGGCTTGCCATGAAATACAATATGGCAAAACATTTCCGTTTTAAATTTTCAGGCGGATGGTTTTCGCAAAATCTGATCAGTGCTACTTCCGACCGTGATGTTGTGAATCTGTTTTATGGCTTCCTTTCCGGCCCTGATAATTTACAGGATGAATTCGATGGCAAAGAAGTAAAACACCGCTTGCAGAAAGCCATTCACGGCATTGGGGGTGTGGAAATGGATTTGTTTAAAAACGCAACATTGAATGTTGAAGCATACTGGAAGCGCTTTACACAACTTACCAATATCAACCGCAATAAACTGTATGATGATAATGCCGATAACGCGGATATTCCCGATTCGTTGAAAAAAGATTTTATTATTGAAACAGGAAACGCTCGCGGCGCAGATCTTGCCTTTAAATATGACACAAAGCAGATTTATATCTGGGCAGTATATTCATTGAGTTTTGTGGATCGGTTCGATGGCTCAAAAACATACAGCCCCCATTACGACCGCCGCCACAATGTGAACCTGGTGGGTATGTATAAATTCGGCAAAGCCAAGACTGTGGGCGAACTCAAAGCCACGGCTTACAAGCCAGTGTCGGTCAGAGAGGAAATGAGGCGCAACTTAATAGCGATGATAAGGGATG
>JAZDMK010000023.1:0-18008 GCA_043800975.1 Bacteroidota bacterium
GTTAAAACCTGCCCAACATAAATCTCATCACTCGGTGTACTGTTAATTAAAGTAACTTCAGGTAAAGAATTTACTGTAATCGCAATATCGTCTGTACCTATACATCCAAGTGTATCTTTAATCATCACCGTGTAAACCGTAGATAAAACAGGGCTTGCAACAGGATTGTAAATTGAATTATCATTAAGACCAACAGAAGGTGACCATCCAAAAGATATTCCTCCTGATGCTTCGAGTTGAACTGAAGTTCCATAACAAATACTTGTATCATTACCTGCTTTTGCATACACAATACTTACAAAAACCGTAACACTATCGAGACCTAAACCACATGCATTTGTCGAACTTACCTGGTAGACTGTTGTTGAATCAGGAGAAGCTATCGGATTAGGAATGTTAACTGCTGATAATCCGATTGCCGGGCTCCATGAATAAGTAAGCGCTCCAGATGCATTCAAGACGACAGAAGATCCTTTACAAATTGCAACATCTAAGCCTGCCTTGATAGGAGGCGCAATTGTGTCAACATTAACGATAATTGCATCATTATCAGAGCCACATGCATTGGTAACTTGCACAACATAAGTTGTAGTCACGGTTGGTGAAGCAATTGGGTTAAATATGTTTGTTGCGCTTAATCCGGTTATAGGAGTCCATAGGTAAAAAGCACCTCCGGTAGCATTCAGTAAAGTCCCACTGCCACGGCAAATGGAAGTATCAGGACCAGCATTCGCAATAGGCATTGTTGTTTCTACAACAATTGTAACTGTATCTGTTGCAAAACAACCGTTAGCAGCAGTTACCGTTACTGTATACAATGTTGTTACAACCGGGGAAGCCAGAGGATTCTCAATTAACGGATCGTCCAGCGAACCCGCGGGACTCCATTGATATCCAATACCACCAGATGCTAATAAATTTACAGAAGAACCCAGACAAATTGAATCATTAATTCCTGCTTCAGCAATAGGTAATGGTTTTACAGCAATAACGATCTGGTCTGTAGCTGAACACAAGCTGATATTTGTAACCGTTACAGTATAAGTTGTATTAACGATCGGAGTAGCAATTGGATTACTGATTATTGTACTACTAAGTCCCGTTGCCGGAGCCCAAACATACGATGTACCGCCTGAAGCCTGAAGTTGAATCGAAGAGCCCAAACATACAGAAGTATCAGCGCCCGCGCTCGCATTAGGAGTTGGCAAAACGTATACTTCAACCGAATCAACTGAAGAACATCCACTGATATTTGTAACAGTAACAACATAAACTGTAGTAACCGAAACAGTAGCCAGAGGATTTGAAATTGTAGAATTACTTAATCCGGTTGTTGGAGACCAAATATACGTACAAAGCGGATTGTTGGCGCCTCCCAAACTAACCGTTCCACCACCGCATCCCAACGACATGTCATTCCCGGCATACGCTAAAGGAACATTTAAAACCGTAACAACAACCTGATCAACAGAAATACATCCGGTCGCGATATCCTCAACTGTAATTGTATATGTAGTAGTTGTAAGAGGTGTAGCGACAGGATCTGAAATCGCTGAATTACTCAGTCCGGAACTCGGAGACCAGCTATATGTGTATGCAGGGTTATTTGCACTTCCTATTGAAACACCAGCTCCATTACAATTGATTGTTTGATCCAATCCTGCATTTGCAGCTGGGTATCCAATGGCAGCTGTCACAACTACATCGTCTGTTGCAAAACAACCACCTGCACTGGTAACGGTAACCACATAGGTTGTTGTTATCAATGGATTGGCCATGGGATTCGATATTGTAGAGCTACTTAATCCGGCAACAGGAGACCATGAATATGTATAAAGAGGGTTGTTTGGAGAACCAATTTGTACTCCGGAACCTCCGCAGGCTATTGACTGATTTAATCCGGCGTTAGCAACCGGCGCATTTAATATTGTAATAACGACTTCGTCTGTTCCAACACATCCGTCAACATTAGAAACCAATAATGTATATGTGGTCGTAATGGATGGACTTGCCACTGGCTGTGCAATATTCGGATCACTAAGGCCAGCAGATGGAGACCAACTATAAGTTATGGCAGGAATTGAAGGGGATCCAATTGTAACAACACCCCCACAATTGATTGATTGATCAAAGCCGGCATCTGCAAAGGGCACATTGGTGACAACAATCAATACCTCATCCGTAGAAAAACATCCATTTACAATATCTGTAACCGTTACAGTATATAATGTGGTAACAGATGGAACAGCTACAGGGTTAGAAATATTGGGGTTACTTAGTGTTGCAGAAGGAGACCAGGTGTATGCATATCCTGGTATATTGGCACTTCCAATCAGAACTCCTGCTGACCCACAATCCATTGATTGATCAGGACCCGCGTTAGCAGGGCTGGAAGGAATAACAGTAATAATTACTTCATCTGTACTGAAACATCCATTTGAATTTGTAACAGTTAACACATAGGTTGTTGTTGACATAGGTGCTGCCATAGGATTCGAAATATTCGGATCACTTAATCCGGCTGAAGGCGACCAGTTGTAAGAATTAGCAGGATTTCCTGCAACACCAATTGTTACACCACCTGTATTGCAGTTTATTGTTTGGTCAAAGCCTGCATTAGCAGTAGGTGTTCCAAGAACAGTTACAATTACATCATCTGTAGCAGTACATCCAGTAACAGTATTTGTAACTAGTACAACATAAGTTGTCGTAGACATAGGAGTTGCAATAGGAGCGGAATTATTTGGATCGCTTAATCCGGAAGAAGGCGCCCAACTGTAAACCATTCCGGGTTGACTGATATCACCAATAGTTACTCCGGCGCCATTACAATTGATAGTTTGGTTTATTCCAGCCTGCGCTAGTGGCAGTGGGTTGATTGTAATAATTAAATTATCAGATACTGTTCCACAAACATTGTTTGTGCTAACTGTATAGGTTGTAGTTGAAGCAGGCGTTGCAACCGGATTTGCTATATTCGGATCACTTAGTCCAAGTGCAGGATTCCAAGTGTATCCTAACCCACCTGTGGAAGTTGCATTTAGCGTTGTACTTTCTCCCTGACAAAGCTGCACATCTACTCCAGCATTTATTGTAGGCAAACCTGAAACTACCGATACTATTATATCATCCGTTGAGGAACCGCATGCGTTGGTTACAGTCACTGTATATGTTATAGAAACAACCGGAGTAGCAATAGGGCTTGCAATATTTGTAGCACTTAATCCTGTTGAAGGACCCCATGCATACGTAACTCCACCAGATGCATTTAATGTAGTACTTGACCCAAGACAAATATTTACATCAGAGCCTGCATTGGCTATCGGAAGAGAATTAACAACTGAAACAATCACATTGTCAGTCGAGCTACCACATGCATTTGTTACTGTTACAGTATAGGTAGTTGTTAAAGTAGGGGTAGCAGTGGGATTTGCAATATTGTTTGCACTTAATGAAGTTGATGGACTCCACAGGTATGTCGTGCCACCTGTGGCATTTAGAACAGTACCTGTTCCATTACAAATCTGTATATCTGCACCGGCATTTGCAACAGGCAGACCTGAGTTAACTGTAACAATTACAAAGTCCACATCAGAACCACAAGCATTCGTTACAGTAACGGTATATGTTGTAGAAACGGTCGGAGATGCAACAGGGTTTGCAATATTCGGATTGGTCAATGATCCCGCAGGGCTCCATATATAGGTTCCACCTCCTGTAGCAACAAGATTCGTAGTACTTCCTGCACAAATTATCACATTTGCGCCAGCATCAGCAACGGGAGCTGCAATGTCAACTGTAACCACAATATTATCAGTTGAAGATCCGCAAGCGTTTGTAACTGTAACTATATATGTGGTCGACACGATTGGGTTGGCAATCGGGTTGCTTATATTTGAAGCACTCAAACCAGCGGAAGGACTCCATTGATAGCTTGAACCCCCGGTTGCATTTAGTGTAGTATTGGAACCGATACATATAGAAACATCTGCACCCGCATTAGCTGCAGGGACAGCAACATCAACAAAAACAATAATATTGTCTGTTGATGTTCCGCATGGATTTGAGACAGTAACTGTATAAGTTGTAGTGACTGTCGGGTTGGCTGTCGGGTTGGCAATATTAGTTGCACTTAAACCGGTAGCCGGACTCCAGGAATATCCCAAACCACCTGAAGCACTAAGATTTGTGCTGGAACCGTTACATATAGTTACATCCGAACCAGCGTTTGCTGTAGGAACAGTAGAAAAAACAGTGACTATAACATTATCTGTTGTGGTTCCACAAGAATTTGTAACCGAAACGGTATATGTTGTAGTAATAGTCGGGGATGCAACAGGATTGGATATATTGGTTGCACTCAGTCCCGTTCCAGGGCTCCATGCATAAGAAGTGCCGCCTGAGGCATTCAAAGTGGTATTTGTAGCTGTACAAATGGAAACATCGACTCCTGCATTAGCAATAGGTAACGCAGCATTTACAGTTACAATAATATTATCTGTTGTAGTTCCGCATGCATTTGTAACAGAAACGGTATAAGTTGTCGAAATTGTTGGGGATGCAACAGGATTGGCAATATTGGTAGCACTCAATCCCGTTCCAGGGCTCCATGCATATGAAGTCCCACCGGATGCATTCAAATTTGTGCTAGATCCAGTACAAATTGTTACATCCAGACCCGCATTAGCAATTGGTAAAGCAGTCTGAACAAACACAACCACATTGTCTGTAGCGCTTCCACAAGGATTCGTTGTAGTTACTGTATAAGTGGTAGTAATAGTAGGGTCCGCAACAGGATTAGAAATGTTGGTAGCACTTAATCCGGTAGCCGGACTCCATGAGTAACTAACTCCACCTGAAGCATTCAAAGTTGTGTTTGAACCAGTACAAATAGTGACGTCTGTTCCTGCATTTGCTATAGGAGCCGCCATATTAACTGTTACGACCAAATCATCTGTGGCTGACCCACATGCATTTGTAACCGTTACTGTATAAGTTGTGGTAACAACAGGATCGGCAATAGGATTGGCAATATTGGTTGCACTCAGTCCTGTTCCAGGGCTCCATGCATAAGAATTGCCTCCGGTTGCGTTTAATGTTGTACTTGTCCCAAGACAAATTGTAACATCAAGTCCGGCATTAGGCACCGGTATTGCTGAATTAACAATTACAACAACATTGTCTGTTGCAGAACCACAGGGATTTGTTACGGTAACTGTATATGTAGTAGTAATAGTCGGATTGGCAACAGGATTGGCAATATTGGTGGCGCTTAATCCAGCAGCCGGACTCCATGAGTAACTTACTCCACCAGTCGCATTGAGCGGAGTACTGGATCCGGAACATATAGTAACATCAATACCTGCATTAGGTGTTGGAATTGTTGGAAACACAGTAATAATGACATCGTCTGTGGAACTTCCACAAGCATTTGTTACTGTTACAGTATATGTAGTAGAAATAATGGGAGAAGCAACAGGGTTAGGAATATTGGTTGCGCTTAATCCGGCAGCGGGGCTCCATGAATAAGAAGTACCTCCAGTTGCGAGTAAAGTAGTATTGTTTCCTACACAGATCGAGACGTCACTTCCTGCATTGGCAATCGGAGCAGCTGCATCAACACCAACAATAACAGCATCTGTTGAAGTACCACACGCATTAGTAACAGAGACTGTATAAGTAGTTGTAACCGTAGGCGTAGCAATTGGATTTTGCACTATAACAGAACTAAGACCCGTTGCCGGACTCCATAGAAATGTTCCGCTCCCAGAGCCTTGCAGAATAGTGAATCCACCAGCACAAATTGTTACATCAAGTCCTGCACCTGCGATTGGAATGGCAGGATCAACTGTTATTATTACCTCATCAACATCAGAGCCACATGAATTTGTAACTGTTACGGAATAGGTAGTAGTAGAAAGCGGAGTTGCTACCGGGTTTGAGATGTTCGTAGCACTCAGGCCTGCAGCCGGGCTCCATAAATAAGTCAATCCGCCAGAGGCATTTAGTGTAGTTGAAGAGTTCTTACAAATTACCACATCTAATCCTGCATCAGCAGTAGGAAGAAAAAGGTCCACTACCATATGGAATGTATCAGAAACAGCAGGGTTATCTGAAGGGCAGTTGACACTGGGTGTCATTTCACACCATACATCATCCCCATTCGCCAGAGAAGCATTTGAATAAATTACATTGTTCGAACCGACATGGCCTCCATTAAGATGCCATTGATATACAGGTGTTGCTCCAGGATTTGTAGGAGTTGCTGTAAACGTAACCAATGAACCTGTGCATACAGTGGTACCAGGGTTTACACTAACACTTACTGCAACATTAGTTGTTAATACAACTGTCATCAACAAAGTGTTAGATGTTAGCGGATTGGTTACAACACAAGGCAATGATGATGTTAAAATACATGTTACCTGGTCATTGTTGTTCAGGGTGTTTGTTATATATGTATTACTGTTTGTTCCAACATTTCCACCATTGACTTGCCATTGAAAAGAAGGCGTTGCACCTCCGTTTGAGATAGTTGCCGTGAAAGTTACTATAGTTTTTTCACAAACTGTAGTTCCCTGATTTGATGTAATAACAATGGTTGAAACAACATTTGGGATGGTGTTTATTACAAGGGTATTAGAATTGGCAGGACTTCCAACAGGGCAAGCCACACTTGATGTTAAAACACATCTTACCTGGTCTCCATTTGCAAGACTTGAATTGGTATATGTACTTGAATTAATACCCACATCGGCACCATTTAATTTCCACTGATATGTTGGTGATCCACCTCCATTCGTGGCTGTTGCAGTAAAAACAACTGTTGCATTTTCACATATTGTGGTTCCAGGATTGGCAGAAATCGAAACACTGACATTCAGATTGGGATTAACTGCCATCACTAAGGTATTGGAAGTTGCCGGATTATTTGTTGGGCAAGTTACACTTGATGTTACAATACACCATACCTGGTCACCATTTGCCAGAGCGCTATTAGAGTATGTGCTTGAGTTACCGCCGACGTTTGAACCGTTCAACTTCCATTGATATATTGGAGTGGCTCCCCCATTAGTGACTGTAGCGGTAAAAACTGCATTGGTTCCAAAACAAATTGTCGTACCAGGATTTACAGTAGTAACAAGGCTTACAG
This sequence comes from Bacteroidota bacterium, assembly GCA_043800975.1. Lineage (GTDB taxonomy): Bacteria > Bacteroidota > Bacteroidia > Bacteroidales > JAHJDW01 > JAZDMK01. The sequence continues at coordinate 7,154 of JAZDMK010000023.1, forward strand.
GCAAATTTGGATTCACAGTTATAGTCAATGTATTCGAATTGACAGGATTAGAATTCGGGCAAGAATAGGAAGAAGTTAGGACGCATTGAACCTGGTCACCATTGATCAGGCCTGCATTAGCATAAGTATTGCTATTTGCACCAACATTAAAACCATTGAGTTTCCATTGATAAGATGGAGTCGTCCCTCCATAGGTGGGAATTGCCGTAAAAGTAACTGCAGTTCCATCACAAATTGTAGTTCCAGTATTTGCAGAAATCGAAACAGTGGGTGTTTGCCATGCGGCAACTGTTACTGTTCCAACCGCGCAACTTGTTGTATTTACTGTTCCTTCTGCACGAACCCAATAGGATGTTGTTGATCCTGGGGAAACTACAATAGTTGGTCCTGAACCAACAGGGCCAACTCCGCAGGAAGTATTATACCAAAACCAGTTTGCTCCAGTCCCTAATGAACCGCCAACAACCGTTAATGTTGAATTAGCTCCATTACATATACTGGATGGATTAACAGTAACACCAGTCGGGTCGATTGATGGAGAATCTATTTTCTCATTTCCACTGTTATTATTCTGAAACTGCGAATGCATTTTAGCATTGCGCACTGTGTATTGAAGATAATCTGACGAATGGCTTATTCGCTGAATAAGATTAAAATTTACCAGATGGAACGGCATTGAGGCATGGGTGGATACCTGGGAACTCCCATTACCATTATTGGCTGTTTGAGCAATGGACTTTCCTGGGAAAAGCACAATTCCACCCCAAATTATTACCAACCAAATACATCGACGGAGGTAGTATATATTTTTCATCTGCTAAGGATTTTGTAAATCACTGTTTGTTATGAACTTTGTTGCTCTAAAAGGAACTGGGATAATCTTTCTAAATTTAAACTATACATTAACTTTCATCAATAAGCTTATATACGTATAACTATAATTTTTGTTCTAATTTAAACAACTTAGTTGAACTCTATTTCGTAAGTGTTTTTGCGTAGAAAAAATTATTGTTAAAATTTAAACTCATATAAACCAAGAATTTAAAACAATAAAGTAAGAACTTTTGACTACTAAAAAAATTGATCTCAAAAAGTATAAAATACCTTTTGAAATTAATACGTAAAAAAAGTCTGGAGGTTGTGTTTTTAGAAAAAACTACGTTTAAATAACTATTATTTTGTTTTTGATTGCCCAGCGTATGAGTTCCGCGGTACTGTTGATATTCAACTTATGGAATATGTTGGTTTTGTGGACTTCTATAGTTCGGATGCTAATATACAACTTCTCGGCAATCGTATGAGGAGAGTAACCTTCCGCAATAAGCTTTGTAATTTCTAACTCCCGTTTTGTCAGTTGATTTTTCCTGTCAACCTTTTGTTTATTGCCTTTCCTTGAGTTAATAAGATAAGGGGCAATCATCTCCATGATTTTACCTTTAAAATATTTTTCTCCGTCATACACAGATTTTATGGCATGAATGAGTTCATTCGCCTTGGCATCTTTCGAAATAAAACCCATCACTCCTGCTTCCAAAGCACTGATAATTATCTCCTGATTCATATGCATGGAAACCATCAGCACCTTAGCATCAGAGTTATCTTTCAGAATTTGCCGTGTGGCATACAATCCATCCGATTTGGGCATTTCATAATCCATCAGAATTACATCGGGTTTCATCACAGAGGCTTTGATAATTGCAGCATTGCCATTATCCGCTTCTTCTATGGTTTCGATGATGGGAAAATCCTGCAATAATGACTTAATTCCATCACGTACAAGCGAATGATCATCAACGATTAAAAGTGAAATTCCCATAGAAAATTTTTGATAAAGTTAATCATTTTTCTTTTACCGGCACATTCAGCTCTATGGACGTTCCGTTACTGGGGGATGATTCAATATACAGCTCACCACCCATAGATTCCGCACGGTTTCTCATATTTCTTAATCCGGAAGATTGATATTTTTTTACTTTTTTTAAATCAAAGCCCTGTCCGTCATCTTCAATGAAAAGAATCAGTGTGTCATCTGAGCCAATCAAACTAAGATTTACTTCGGTAGCTTTTGCATGCTTAACAATATTGTTGAATGCTTCCTGAACAATTCTGTATATGTGCAACCTTACTTTTTCGCTGATTGTTTCAGAAACATTTGAGTAAAAATACGTAATCTGAAAAGGCACCTGGGTTTTCAGTTCTTCAACGAAGAATTCAATGGAACTGGAAAGACCCTTTTCGTAAAGAACTTTAGGAAGAAGACTGTTTGATAAAGCCCGCGCTTCCTGTATGATTGTGATTAAATAATTTGTTATCGATTCCAGTCGATTCTCAATCTCATTCAAATCCTTAATTTTCTTGGCATTCTCGAGATTTAATTTTGCTGCAACAAGCATTTGTCCAATGCCGTCATGAATTTCTGAAGCGATGCGTTTTTTCTCATTCTCCTCTCCTTCCAGAATCGAATCGATGCGCATATTCTTCTGCTCAATCAGCGATTTTGTTTTCTGCAGTTCTGCTTCAACTCTAAATAATTCAGCTTTTCTTAATTCATTGATATAAGAAATGTCAGTAAGAATAAAATAAAAAGCTCGTTCTTCCTTTGTTTTCAATGTTTCGGAACGAATCAGCATGGGCATCTTATCGCCCGTTTTTCTGATAATCTCAATCTCGTAGGGCTCAACTTCATTTCCGTTGATCTGACGCATGATATTTTCAATCAATAAAGGCTTGTATTTATCAACCACAAATGCAAACAGGCTTTTGTTCATCATCTCATCATTCCTGTACCCTGTCAGCTTTTCTGCAGATTGATTCATGTATGTTATTTTCCCTTTCTTCAAAATGAAAACAATATCAGGAATACACGAAACAAGACTTTTAAATTTCTCTTCACTTTCTACCAGATTTCGCTCTGTTTCCAACTTATCCAGCGCCACCTTGATTGTAAATAACAACACCTGTTCATTGAAAGGCTTAATCATGTATGCCGATGGCTGGGTTTCCTTGGCACGGTTAAAAACCATTTCTTCAATCACACTTGTAAGATAAATAAACGAAACCGGTTTAATTTTATTCAGCGCAACAATTGTTTCAATCCCGTCCAGCCTACCATTCAATGCAATATCAGCAATTACAAAATCAGGAAAATTCGTTGCGCTGATGTCAATCGCTTCTTCGCCCGACTTCACACAGCCTACAACTTCATATCCTGCCCTGCTTAAAGAATTTTCAAGCAAACGGGATGTCAATGCATCATCTTCTATGATTAAAACTTTTTTCATATTTAAGATTCTACAAAAATACAGTTTTCAGGCAATTCATAAGCATCCCTTAATTTTCCCTTAAAATCGCAAAAAAATCGTACATTTGCGCCTGTTCAAAAATTATGTTATTCTCTGAAATCATCGGGCAGGAAGAGATCCGGCGCAGGCTGATAAAAACAGTTGTTGACGGAAGGGTCAGCCACGCCCAATTGTTTTTTGGCCCCGAAGGAATCGGGAAATTGCCGCTTGCAATAGCTTACGCGCAATATCTTTCGTGTAGCAACAAACAACCCGATGACTCTTGCGGCGAATGTCCGTCCTGCATGAAGTATCAGAAATATGCACATCCCGATTTGCATTTTATTTTCCCAACCTCAACAACAAAAAGCGTTTCAAAAGATCCCAGCAGTTCCAAGTTCATGAGTGAATGGCGCGAATTTCTGATGATCAACAAAGGCTACGGAAGTCTTGAGGAATGGTACGACTTTATTGGCATAGAAAACAAACAAGGAAATATTTATGCCGCCGATTGTGGGGAAATCATTCGTGCGCTGAGTTTGAAAACATACGAAGCTGAATTCAAAGTGGTTGTTATCTGGATGGTGGAACGCCTGTACTATTCTGCTGCTCCCAAGCTCCTGAAAACGCTCGAAGAACCACCCCAAAAAACAATTTTTCTTTTGGTTTCCGAAAACCCCGATATGATTATCCGCACCATTTTATCGCGTACGCAAATGGTAAAGATTCCAAGAATAACTGACCAGGCTCTTCATCAGTCAATTGCTGAAAACTGGAATATGAGCGAAAGCGAAACAACATCCATCGTTCGCATGGCCGAAGGCAATTACATTGAAGCTTGCCGGCTGATCAGTCATGATGAAAAAAACATGCGTTTCCTTGATTCGTTTCGCGAATGGATGAGGCTCTGCTATCGGCTGTTTCAGCAGTCAATGGACTACGTGGCTCTCATCAACTGGATCGAGGATTTTTCAAAACTGGGCCGCGAGAAACAAAAAAGCTTTATCCGTTACAGCACCGAAATTCTTCAGGAATGTAACGCTATGAATACTTCTCCAGATGCACAACCCAAGCTGGACGAACAGGAAATTGAATTTGTTGGCAAATTTTCGAAAATTGTTACACCCCACAACTGTGGCGATGTTACAAAGGAAATGAACAGCGCCTATCATCATCTGGAGCGCAATGCCAATCCTAAAATACTGATGATGGATCTATCGGTGAAAGTCGGCCAATTATTAAACTGATTTTATTTTGAAAACATGAACTGCCCCAAATGCGATAATACACAATGCCGACAGGCCGCACGTAAACCCTCTCTGAAATACTATTCCGAGTCGAAGTGCAAAATGATGTCGTTCGACTGGCTCGGCGATATTGAATTACCTGAGCATTATAAAGCTTTTGATATTATTGAAGTAAGCTTTAAAAACAGCCGGAAAGAATTTTTTATCAATGTAAATAATCTTGATCTCGAGATCGGCGAAATGGTTGCCGTTGAAGCATCGCCCGGCCATGCGATCGGTTATGTAACATTGAAAGGCGAGTTGGTTCGTTCGCAGATGAAAATTAAAAACTTCAATCCCGCCAAGGATGAGTTGAAAAAAGTATATCGCAAAGTAAGACCCGCTGATGTTGAAAAATATCATTATGTAAGAAGCCTGGAAGAGCCCGCGAAATACAAAACACGCCTGATTGCAAAAAGGTTAAAACTCTCGATGAAAATTAACGATGTGGAATACCAGGGCGATGGAACCAAAGCCGTGTTCTACTATACAGCTGAGGATCGTGTTGATTTTCGTGAGTTGATTCGTCTTCTCGCTGAAGAATTTAAAGTGCGTATTGAAATGCGTCAGATTGGTGCACGTCAGGAATCCAGCCGTCTTGGCGGAATTGGCTCCTGCGGTCGCGAACTTTGCTGTGGCACTTTTATTTCCAACTTCCGCTCTGTGTCAACCAATACAGCACGCGTTCAGCAATTATCGCTGAACCCGCAAAAGCTCGCCGGACAATGCTCAAAGCTGAAATGTTGTTTGAATTTTGAACACGATATTTATTTAGATGCCATCAAAGATTTTCCCGACACCACTATTCATCTGAAAACAAAAAACGGAGATGCTGTACATCAGAAAACCGATGTTTTCGGAAGGACCATGTATTATTCGTATTTGAATGAACTCAGTGTTCATGTTCCTTTAACTATTGAGCGTGTAAAAGAAATTCAGGCAATGAACCGCAGAAAACAAATCCCCGATAAACTGGATATGGATGTGGATGATGCACCTAAAAGAAATCCACGCAGTGAACCTTTCCAGCGCAGAAAAAATCCGGAAAACAAAAAGCCAAATGAAGAAAAATAATTATTTCAACTTTCTTTTTATCGGCTGCATGGCTCTGCTGTTTGCATCCTGCGACAGCAATCGTGTATACGAAGTCAATACGGAACTACCCGGCGCAACCTGGGAGCAGGCAAACATTCTTAAGTTTGATGTTGATCTTCCCGACACTGCAAAAAGATTTAATTTTTTCATCAACGTTCGCAACGACGAAACTTATCCATACTCCAATCTATACATTTTTCTGACTACACATTTTCCTGACAAACGTATTTCAAAGGACACTCTTGAACTATTGCTTGCTGACGAAAATGGCAACTGGTACGGGAAAGGATCGGGCGAAAGAAAATTCAATCAGATCTTACTGAAGAAAAAAATTAAATTTCCTGTTGCCGGTAAATATTCTTTCCAGCTGGAACAGGGCATGCGTATGCAAGAACTGCCGGGCATTACCGACGCAGGAATTCGCATTGAATACTTTGACGAATAAACATGCGCTTTTTTCTACATCCTTTTTTAGTTTTGATCTTTCTCTTTGCTGATCTGCCCTCCGCGCAGTCTCAGTTTATTACCGACTCTACAAAAACAACCGAATATCTTGTAAAAAAAGTTTTACTGGGTGAAGGTGTTGAAGTAACCAAAATCAGATATCGCGGGGCAAAGCATGCCACCGGAATGTTTACATTCAGCGGTGATTTTTTTCCGTTAAAAAAAGGAATTCTAATTACAACCGGACGGGTTGATCTTTCGGAAGGCCCGAATGACGTGGGAAATCAAAGTGTCAACAATCATTTAAACGGAGATGAATACCTGGATGTAATTTGCAAATACAAAACCTTTGATGCTTCCGTACTTGAATTTGATTTTACAACAAACACCGACAGTGTCAGTTTCAACTACATTTTTGGATCTGAGGAATATCCCGAATATGTAGGCTCTGCTTTCAATGATGTTTTTGCATTTGCTATTAGCGGGCCGGGAATTACCGGCACAAAAAACCTGGCTGTTGTTCCAAGAACGATTGATCCGATTACTGTCAATACAGTAAACCTGAGTAAAAATCAAAAATATTTTCTTCCGAATTACATGCCTATTTCGGATGAAACACCTATTAAATACCGTCAGCTCAATACTTATTTTCAATACGATGGTTTCACAAAAAAACTGAAAGCTGAATGCAAAGTTCAGCCCGGGCAAACCTATCATATTAAAATTGCAATTGGCGATGTGGCCGATCATATCTTCGATTCCGGTGTTTTTTTGGAAGCAAAATCTTTTTCAAGTAAGAGTATTAATTATCCGCAGACAGTTCAGAACCCATTTAAAAACGATACTTTGGTGATGTACATTCAGTTTGATTTTGACAAATTTGAAATCCCTGATTCATCAGCCAACTCGCTGGGACGCGTTAAAAGTTATCTGAACAGAAACACGCAGTACGATGTTTTAATTGTTGGGCACACCGATAATCAGGGAACAGACGAATACAACATTGATCTTTCAAAAAAACGTGCTGATGCGATTGCGAATCACTTAATTGAAATCGGAGTAGAATCAAAACGTATTACTACCGATGGACAAGGCTTTCGCAGACCAGCAAAACCAAATACTTCGGAAGAGAACCGTGCGAAAAACCGCAGGGTGGAATTTATTTTAAAAAAGAAAAAAGATGACGGATGAGACGGGCTTGTTTTTGAAAGCCATACATTTCGCGGCACACAAGCATAAGAATCACAGACGTAAGGACAGGAAACGAACGCCCTATATCAACCATCCCATTGGTGTTGCCATGATACTGAATGAAACGGCAAACATCAACGATCAGCATATTCTTGCGGCTGCTGTTCTTCACGATACACTGGAGGATACTGATACTACTTTTCAGGAATTATCAGAAACCTTTTCCGTTAAAATTGCAACAATCGTCAAAGAAGTTTCCGATGATAAAAGCCTCCCGCGAAATATCCGAAAGCAAAGACAAATCGAAACAGCACCTTCGCTATCCTACGAAGCACGCCTGATACGCATTGCTGATAAAATAAACAATTTGCATGATATCACTTTTTCACCGCCGGTTTTCTGGTCGAAGAAAGAACTTAAATCTTATCAGGACTGGGCTTTAGAAGTCGTTAATTCGATCCGGGGAACGAATACAGAATTGGAAAAATTATTCGACGAAACGCTGAATCGCGCACGCAAATAAGTATTTAACACATGAATGAATCTTGTTGATACGTGTTTTTCCGTAAAAAATATAAGTAACCCTACTTAGCAAATACTTCTTTTTACCCATTTACATGACTGCAATAAATATCTATCTTCGTAGCATAACTGTTTTTATCACCGCTCTTCCCTGAAAAGTTTGTTTTAAGAAAGAACTATTGTATGAAGCAACTGACGTTACTCTTTTCTGTTTTGTTTTTACTCCCGCTTACTCTTCTCTCTCAGGAATCGGATGAGAATATGATCATGCCTGAAGATGATGGCGGTTATTTTGGTTATGTAAACAAAAAAGGTGAAGTCGTTATTGAGTTTCAATATGAGAATGCCGGCTTGTTTAACGATGGCTTAGCGGTTGTTAAGAAAGAAGGCGCCGGCTTGTATGGCTTTATTGATAATACAAACAAAGTTGTTATTCCTTTTCAATTCGAAACCGCTTATGATTTCTCGGAAGGTTTTTCTGCAGTCAGGAAAGATGATAAGTTTGGATTTATCGACAAGAGCGGAAAAGTAATTATTCCTTTCCAGTTCGAAGAAGCCAGAAGCTTTACCGAAGGAATCGCGCTGGTTAAAAAAGATGAAAACGGAAAGTTCGGATACATCGATAAAACAGGAAAAGTAATTATTGATTTTATGTATGAAGATGCAGAGCCTTTCTCGAATGGTCTTGCGAAAGTATCCAAACAGGAAAAGGTTGGCTACATTGATATAACAGGTAAAGTAGTGATCGATTTTGATTTTGATGATGGCGGAAGCTTTAGTGATGGATACGCTCCTGTATACTCTGCCGACAAAGAAGGATGGGGCTTCATTGATAAAAATGGCAAACAGGTAATTGATTTTATTTACGACAATGCACTGCGTTATTCGGAAGGCATGGCAGCCGTGAAGAAAGGCGACTTCTATGGATTCATTGATATGACAGGTAAAGTGCTTATCAATTTTTTATTCTATGATGCCAGTTATTTTTCCGAAGGTCTTTGCTTTATCAAATACAATGAAACCGGAAAATACGGATACATTGATAACAAAGGAAAGCTGGAAGTTGATATTGACTATGAATACACCATTGCTTTTACACGCGGATATGCGCGGGTTAAAAAAGAAGGTATGTGGCTCTACATTGATAAGAAAGGAAAACGCGTATTTCCATACGTTAAAAAGAAAAAAGCAAAAACCTGGAACGTAACGATCCAGGGTGATGGTTCGAACGATTAAAATTCTCAGACATGAAATTATTAGTACGCTGTACACTATTGTTGTGTATGTTTATTTATGGAAATGTATCGGCACAGTTTCTTTCGGTAAGCCCGTCGGCACTGAGTTTTGGAACAGTATATGAAACCGAAACCGACAGCCTGCCCGTTTCAATTACAAACCAGTCGACGTTTACAGCAAACATAAGCGGCATTCATTTTTACAGCAAGTATGGGTATCGCGCATTCTCCGTGGCCGACAGCAACTTCAGTATTTTGCCCTGGCAAACAGCAACGGTGTATGTGCGTTGTCATCCTTTGCACAATGTGCTGCTGAACTCCGAAATGCTGATCATTTCGAATGCAGGAAATTTTTCGGTCGACCTTTCGGTTCAGGGAAAATTCTCGAACACCTATTATAATTCAACCGATAATCTGGAAGAACAAAGTTTGAAGACTGCGATGAATACTTTGCTGGCTGTAGGTTATGTTAGCTTAGGATACGACAACGGACGCGATGCCATGTTTATGACCGTTGATAATAAAAAAGTAAACGGACAGGGTGCTTCCGTAAACACACTGGAATGCGTTTATACCGGCCGTGAAGCGGTAGGCTATACTGATCGTACCGATTGCCAGACCAACGATAATTTTAACACCGAACATACCTGGCCGCAAAGTTTGTTTGGTTCCAGCGAACCCATGCGATCGGATCTGTATCATTTGTTTCCTACCGATGAAACAGCGAATAATACGCGCAGTAATTATCCGTTTGGTGAAGTTACTTCCGCAACATGGTCGAATGGCGGCTCTTCTTTTGGCGGTGGAATCTTTGAACCGCGTGATGAACACAAAGGAACGGTGGCGCGCGCTATGTTTTATTTTTGTATTCGTTATCAGAACTACAGCAACTTTCTGGATACGCAGGAAGCCACGCTGCGCAACTGGTTTGCGATGTTCCCTCCTACTGTTATTGATAAAAAAAGGAATGAAGACATTGCATTGATTCAGCATAACCGGAATCCCTTTATTGATTACCCACAGTATTTGAACCGCATCACTTCTGTTTCTGCAAACTCGGTGGCAACAGCGCATACCGCAGCCGACGTTCCGGTTTCTACAATCGATTTTGGATATGTTTCCGGACTGACTGATCATTATTACGATTATCATTTTACGAATTATGGAAATCAGAATGTGACTTTCACACAGATGTCGTTTTCGAATCCGGCGATTCTGGGCTTTGCCGGAATATCAGGTGCTGACACTACGATTGCGCCGGGCGAAAGCCTTCCGCTGCGTGTGCATCTGCTATCATCTGCGCCACAAAGTGTGAGTGAGCATCTGCATGTTACCTGCAGTGCGCCAGGTGTTGGTGCGGTGACGATTCCTATTGTTGCTAACATTACTAATGCAGTATTAGAGAATCAGCCGGCTGCTATGCTAACTGTATATCCCAATCCGGCTACGCGTTTGCTGCATATCAATACAGGAAAAAACGCGGATAAGATTTCTTTCTTTTCGCAGAACGGCAATGCTGTAAATATGCCTTATACAATTTCTGCAAACGATGTAAGCGTTGATTGCAGTGGTATTGCTAAGGGAAGTTATTATGGTACGGTTCAATATAAAAACAATACAGCTACTACATTTTTCCGCTTCGTGAAAAATTAGTTCCTTTGTGAAATAAATTTTATTGTGGCAAAAATCCGTCTTACCAAAGAATTCAAATTCGAAATGGCGCATGCGCTCTCGGGCTATGATGGCCCCTGCCGTAACATTCACGGACATTCGTATTATTTATATGTTACGGTAATCGGCG
>JAZDMK010000040.1:0-3281 GCA_043800975.1 Bacteroidota bacterium
AGTTCTTATAGGCTACCTCCTTTTTTTTCAAACTGGTTTTTTCCTGATTTCAGGGAGCAGGACATCTCCAAATAGTTGTCATTCGATGTATTGTATCTGATACCGATGATTTTTGATAGTATTTTTCTTTTCAATTGAAAAAAAAAGAAAGCAAAACCTTATCAGGCAACGGTTTGTCACAGGCTTTGCAGTTCCTGCGTCAGTCGTCACGGCAGCTCTCCCCGTTCTTCAAGCAGCTTCCCTCGTACCTCAGTCCAGTAGCTTTCAGCCCGGACGCTGCCCGTGTTAGGCTCGCCTGCTGGTCGCTTCGGGCTTCGGCTTGTCATCTTTTTTGTAGCCGACACACAATCCGGACGAAAAACAAAAAAGTCGCCAAGCCTCGTGTTTACAACATAGCTGCAAAACGCTTTCATTCTTCAAGCTCCCTTTTGCACCACCCTTGCTCCACTCGCAGTCGGCTCGCGATTGCTTGTCCGTTCGTCCGCAACCCGTTCGTTCCTCTCTCATTGCAGTCTCCGGCCAGCCGTTTAGCTGAAGGCTCTATTACCTGCGGGGGATTGCCGGCGCACAGTTAAGAAGAAAGAAGATTTTAAAAGCAGTTCGTAATCAAAACCCTTATCACCCGTTAAGGCAAAGATAGCCACCGGGTCAGGCACGGCAAGGTTATACAAAGTTTTTCTAAAAATCTCCACACCTGGCGGGTAGTATTTTTAGAAAAAACCTTGCCTTAGCCTTCCCCTTTGTCTTTTTTGTGCCTAACCGGTTGAAAAGGGCAAGCTGTGGCAATAAATGCACCGTCAAACAACGATTTTTTCTTTTCTGACCGGCAGTTGGTCGCCCATGAGCGCGTAACCGGTCATTCTCAGGGTGGGTTAAACAATAAAATTGCACCTAAGAGCTGAGCTAAAAAGCGTTGGATACTGAGCGAAGTCGAAGTATAATGATTGTTTAGCGTCACTTAGGCGCTGTTTACATACCGGTTATCCGGGATACCTTAGAAATGGGTGGGTATTTTTTCTTTTCAATTGAAAATCTTTCAATTGAAGAAAAAAAGGTACTTTTGGCTTTAGATTCTAATTTAGAAAACAGACGTACCAGGTCAAAAATTTACTACAATTATGTATACACATAACAAATTGATACTCAGTGAAAAAGTATATACAGGTGCGTACCTTGACGCCTGTACGGGCTACTCAATCAGAGATAATGTGTTTAGGGGTGGAAGAGCAGCCATGGAGGTACATGCATCCGGGGGAGCAAGCAATAAAATTGAGAAAAATACCTTTATTGACGTGGATGATGGGTTTGATGACTTCGGAAACCCTGTATCAGTTGGTATCATGGTTCACGGAAATAACCGGAACGGAACCTCGACAGGGCTGTACCTCAGATGTAATACCTACAATAACTACCACCATGCTATGGGGCTCTGGAATGGCGGCTCGATGAAAATGGTTCAAGGCGGAATTGATCCTGACGATATTGGAGAAGCACAAGCCACTGATTTAGCTCTTAACCGCTTCTTTGCCCGACCGGATATTGTAAACTCTGACTTTTGGTTTGGAACGGGAACAGCTATGGATTATAATTATTTACAGCCGGGGAACGTGGAATATAACAGTTATTGGCTACGTGATCCGGGGCATTCAATTGCTTCATTTCCTGTTGGTGGGGATGGTTTCGCATACAATGATGAAAGTTTGACGACAATAGATAGATCAGGAGTAATTAATGAAATCTGGGAACAAGGTTGTCCATCAGGCCCCGGCGGGCTTCCAAGCGCAGACGACCTGATCACCAGGTTAGGCACAACCAAAAGCTTATATATCACGGCAAACGGAAGTTACACGCAGTCGGTTGATGGCGGCAATACGCTGTACACGCTCAACAGGATAGAAAGTATACAGCCCAACAACAAAAACGAGATCGTTGACGAGCTGAACAGCTATGACAGGTTATCAGAGGTAAGCGTTAATACGTTCCTGGATAAAGACATAAACGGCTTAGTTATAAAGCGTAAGAACCTGCTTATGAAAAACTCACCGTTACCGGGAAGCTCACAGCCATTACTGGCAGCTTATGATCTTCCGAACCCGCATAAGCAGGATCTGTTAGACGCCCAGGACGGCCCAAGCCTTGTGGAGCAGGATTTTAACGAACTGGCAACGCTGGAAACAGATTACCAGGAAGCACAGGGCGATATCATCCGCTATGCATTGTCGGAAGATACCACCGGTACGCTGATAGATACCGTCATATTTATGCTTGAAGCAGATACCAACCTGTATACCAGGCTGCAACTGATACCTTTGTACTTAGGACAGGGCATGCTGACAGAGGCAACGGCAACGATCAGTCTTGCAGAAATACAGAAAAATTACCTCTGGTCACAGGAAGAACGTACCAACGTGGAAAACCAGCTTACGCTGCTGCAATTAAGCGTTGATATGCTGCAGCCCGGGGCTGACCGGGATGCTATAATTACGGCTAATTCACCGGAATTATTTGCCATGGTTGCCGATACCAGCACGAGGGAAAACGTAAGGGCGCTACTATTGCTGAAAAGCATAGGGCTTTCCGATTATGAACCACAGGTGGTATTGCCTTATATACAGAACAGTGCAAAATCCCTTGAAATAACTTCAGAAATTAATCCGACTGATCCGACTACAGAATTTCTGACCGAACCGGTATTTGCTGTTTACCCGAACCCCAACGACGGGAGCATGTGGCTGCAATACGCTATTAAAGAAAAGGGCAGTGTGATTATTTATAACTCAACAGGGATACAAGAGAAGAAATACATACTTGATCCTCAGAGTAAATATGTATTGTTAAAGAATCCCGATCTGAAAGCAGGTGTTTATATGTACAGGGTTTTTGAAAATGAAACGGTTGTACATACCGGCAAAGTTACAATCATAAGACAATAGTATTTTTTAAATGAGGGTGCATCACAGGATGTACCCTCATGTTTATATTTGGCGACGAAATGAAACATTTCTTCTTCATATTGATTTTTGCATTGTTCATAGATTCATATCTATGTGGACAGGTACGTTTTAGTAAACTTTACCCTGGTGAAAACAGTGATATTTGTCAAAATGTTATTGTGCAGAATGATGGTTATATAATGTGTACCAGTACAGATACTTTAGGTTACAGATGTTTTCGGTTGATCAAGGTTGATTTGGAAGGTAATGTTGTCTGGAAGAAAAAGTATGGTTATTTAAACCAGCAATGGTACGAAGGCTGGGAAAACTCCTTGTTTAATACCAGTG
>JAZDMK010000050.1:0-2178 GCA_043800975.1 Bacteroidota bacterium
AGTTCTGTCGAGATCAAAGAAAAGATGCTTGTATTTTTTACTTCCGCTGCCCACTTTTTCATGCTTTTAAAATGGCTGCGAATTTCTGCGAAAATTTCGTAGTAAAAAATATTTTTTTTCGCATGAACATTTTTTCGTTATTTCGTTATTCGAAATTTGAGTATGATAGTAGATATTTTTATTCCCTGTTTTATCGACCAGTTGTATCCGCAAACGGCATTCAACATGGTTAAGGTGCTTGAGCAGGCAGGTTGTGAAGTTCGATATAATCCGGACCAGACCTGCTGCGGGCAGTTTGCTTATAATTCCGGCTATTGGGATGATGCAAAAAAACTGGGTGAGAAACTGATTAAAGAATTTTCTACCAGTACTTGCATCGTAATGCCATCAGCTTCCTGCGTTGGGATGGTTAAAAATTATTATCCCGATCTTTTTACAAATACTATTCTGCATAATGAATACAAACAGATGCAGAAAAATCTGTTTGAGCTGACGGATTTTCTCGTAACTGTGTTAAACGTAAGAGATCTTGGCGCGAAGTTCGAAGGGAAAGTTTGCTACCATGATTCCTGTGCAGCTATGCGCGAATGCGGAATAAAAGAACAACCCAGAGTCTTATTAAGTAATGTCCGTGGATTATCTCTCATTGAAATGGAACACACTGAGGAATGTTGTGGATTTGGAGGAGTGTTTTCAATCAAGGCCGAACCCGTTTCCATTGCTATGGCAGAACAAAAAATCGAAAATGCACTGAAAACAGGAGCGGAATATATCACTTCTACCGAAGCATCTTGTTTAATGCACCTTGATTCATACATTAAAAAGAATAATCTGCCTTTAAAAACCATTCATATAGTTGATATTTTAGCTTCCGGGATATGATTTTTTATTTTCTCAGGCAACCATCCCACCTCCTAAATCGTCTTTAAGACATATTTCATGAATTTACATGATAAAAATGAAGTTGGAGTTCTTGTTTCATCCTGTTTAAAGGGTGATCGAAATAGCCAGCAAAAGTTCTTTAAATGTTTTTACGGGAAGATGCTCGCAGTGTGCATGCGTTACGCCAATGACTACGATGATGCCAAGGATATTGTTCAGGAAGGTTTCATTAAAGTGTTTGCGAATCTGAAAGGGTTTGAAAATCAAGGGTCACTGGAAGGCTGGGTGAGAAGAATCGTTGTCAATACCGCTATTGATTGTGTTCGAAAAAAACACTTTAATAATACGGTCGACATTGAAGATTCTCCGGAAGCACAAAAATCAAGCGCTACACACGAGCAGGAAAAGGAAGATGAAGCCTATACCCAATTGAAAGCGGAGGTGGTTATGAAACTGATCCAAAAACTTTCACCCATGTATAAGGCAGTATTCAACCTCTACGTGATCGAGAATTATTCCCACAAGGAAATTTCAGAAGAACTTGGCATTAGTGTCGGAACATCTAAATCAAACCTTGCAAAAGCTAAAATGAATTTGAAAAAACTATTTGATAATTACGTAAATGAGCATAGAGAAGTTTGATAGTAACTTAGAAGAATTCGTAAGGAAAAGCCTCGAAGGCTACGAATATCCTTACGATGAATCTCAGTGGGTGCGGCTCGAAAAGAATATTCCGGGTAAAAGCACTTTTTCGCCTTTTGCAAAAGCAGCATTAATCATCGCTGGTATTGTGATAGTTGGTTTTGTTGGGTATTATGCATATAAAAATTTAAAAACGGACGATCCTTCCATACAAAACAATCCGATCAGCAATCAAATTTCTACGAAAAAAGAAATAAGTAAAACAGAAAATATTCAAAACTCAAATAATCATTCACCTGTTTACATTGATAATCATTCAGCGCAGGTTGATAATAATCATCAAACAACACCATTTAATGCAACAAACAATAACACGCAGAATACAAGTAATAATTACACAGATATCACGAATGTAAATTCAAACAACAGCAACAATAACAACAATCAGAATAATCAAAACTCAAATATCTTTTATAATCCAAACAATAATACAGAAAAGCCCGCTGTTAATGGAATTCCTGTTGCAACCATTGTCTTGAACAGTGATGAGGGTTGTGCTCCTTTTTCAGTTTCCTGCAATGCATTCATTAAAAATGATTCTATGCAGTACAGCTGGGATTTTGGTGATGGAAATGAATCTGTAGATTTTTCTCC
>JAZDMK010000109.1:0-4582 GCA_043800975.1 Bacteroidota bacterium
GCGTTCAAATAGCAGAGCTGGCAATGGAAGCGGCCAAGAATGTTAAGATAATTGCTGGATATTTTGCACAATCAACAGCAGCTGTTGCGGCAGCAACCGTGCAAAATGCTGCGAATGCAAGTGTTGCGGTAACGGGAGCTGTTGCAGCCACGGCGGGGGCATCCGTAGGAATAGGCCCGACAGGGTTTGTAACAGGCGCGGCAATGTTAGCTTTAATGGCAAGCCTCCTTGCAATGGCAGGAATTGCCTTTGGAGGCGGCGGTGGTGGTTCTTCTCATGCCCCTGCAAAACCAGCCAGTACAGTTTTGGGCGCCGAGGCCGGGACAGCCAGCGAATCAATATCAAAATCCTTTGAACTCCTCGAAGACACTTACGACATGGAGTACACGAAATTATCTGGTATCTATAACGAGATGAAAGACCTGAATAAGAACATCATGGGGCTGGTTACCAACATAATCAGAACAGGTGGGACAGGGGTTGTTGGAAGTGGAATAGGCAAAACAGTTAATCAAACAGTCGCAGACATACAAAATGTGCATTTAAAATGGTTGTATGGGAAAGACAATCCATTGAGTAAATTAGATTTTGTGGGGGGTTGGATAAACAAAGCTGTAGGTTGGGTGCTTAAGAGTGCATTCGGTGGATCTTCTAAAACAACTCAACTTGCAGGCGGTCTTGGTCTTGGTGCAATATCAGCCGGGGATATTCTGGGCGGTGGCGGTGTATCTGGGTATCAGTACGCTGATATGTATAAGAAAACCGAAGGAGGCTGGTTCGGTAAAGATAAAAAGAAATATTGGACTGAATACGCCGGGATGGATGAAAGCACATCCGACCTTTTCACGCAGGTTTATAAGGGAATCAGCAAGACTCTTGTTGAATTATCAAAAGGCTTGGGCACTGATTTAAATGCAGCTATGAATTATGTATTCGGGGCTGTTAAAATCAATCTTCTGGGGAAGAGTGCAGAGGATATTAGCAAAACTCTTCAGGCTCATTTTTCTGCTATTGGCGATAATGCCGTCGAGGCTCTTTTCGGAAGCATGTTAAGAGGTTATCAGCAGGTAGGGGAAGGACTCCTGGAAACAGCCGTTAGAATTATGATTGATAAAGAAGTTATCCTCGAAACTTTGAAAATGACGAATCAAGCATTTGTCGGTAGTACACAATCAATTATCGCATTCAGCGAAACGCTTATAGAAATGGCTGGAGATTTGGAAGCATTAACCGAAGCTGCAAGCACCTATTACAACAAGTTCTTTACAGACGAGGAAAAACAACTTCGCTTACAAGGGCAATTAACGACTGTAATGGGACAAATGAATCTTGCATTCCCGGAAACACGCGAAGGATATCGGGCATTGATTGAGGCTTTTGATTTAACTGTTGATTGGCAACAGCAGGCGTATGTTGATTTATTAAAAATGTCAGAAGCAGCCGATAAATATTATGAAACATTGGAAGAAAGACAGCAGAAATTAACAGACATCCAAATAGATGCACAGCAGAAATTAATAGATGCACAGCAGGATGTTGTCAATACTTTTTTGGATTATGTTAATAAATTAAAATCTGCTCGTGAATCCATGCGGCTTGATGGGGCAGTTGAAATAGCAACCTCATTATCTGCTCGTGCTGTTTTAGAGCAAGTACGAGCTGGCAATTATTCCGGGATTGCAAGTCTGGATGTTTCGAGTGCATCTTCTACGACAGGCTTTGAAACACGAGAAGATTATCAGCGTAACTTTTTTAAGACTTTATCCGCACTTTCAGAGCTTGAAAGATTGACGAGTAATCAACTATCAATCGAAGATCTAACCTTGAATGCCTTGCAATCACAATTAGATATCCTGCAAACGCAGCTGGCTGTATTAAAAAACATAGATTTAAATACAAGGATATCGGCGGCGGCAGAGGCTGAAAAATCAGTGTCGGCAGCAAATGTTATTGTGGAAGCGGAGGCAATAGCTGATAGAGCAGCGGCACAAGCAGCGGCAGCAGCGGCAGCAGCGGCACAAGCAGCGGCAACTGAGGCAGCGAGAATTGCGGCAATATTGGCAGCAGAGGCAGCGGCGAAAGCAGTCGATTATCCTATATGGCTGGGACTGCAGGGACATTCTATTTTTGAACACGCATTAGGAAATGCCTTCTTCGGTGGCAACGTAATCCCCTTTGCAAATGGTGGGATTTACAATACTCCGACTTTATTTCCAATGGCAAACGGGATGGGGCTCATGGGAGAGGATGGTTATGAGGCTGTGATGCCGTTGTCAAGGGGCAGAGACGGTAAGCTTGGGGTGCGTTCAGACGGAAATAATGTGATTCTGATTGCAGAAGTCCGGGCATTAAGGGCGGAAATTAAGGCTGGAAATTATCAACTTGCAAAGAACACCAGCAAAATGGCACGTGTAATGGATAATATAGATCAAGAAATGAATACTGATGGCATATTGACAAGGACAGCCTAATGAAAATTATAAGACCGATAACAATAACAGACGCAATGTTAACGGCTTCGAATGTGGCTGAAACAGACGGCACAGCAGGAGAATGGGCTGTTGGAACTGCTTATGTTGATGGGGATACAGTGCGGGTGACAACGACAGGAGTTCATAAAGTTTACGAATGCCTGACAAATGTGACCGGGGGTTCCTCTCCTGAAGTTGATGTTCTGGCCGCTGTTCCGAAATGGCTGGAAGTAAGCGCAACAAATCGCTGGAAAGCCTTTGACACGAAAGTAGGTAGTCAGACCAGCCAAGCGACTTCAATCACTTATACGATCACGCCGGGAGTTATTGTTGACAGTATTGCATTTTTAAATCTTGATGCGGCAACAGTTCGAATTGTTTCAACAGACCCGACTGCCGGGGTGGTTTATGATAAAACAACGGATTTGATTTCATCTGTTATTACAGGCTCATTCAGCATCTATGACTGGTATTCCTACTTTTTCAGCACAGAATTTAGGTTGACTGATATTGTCCTGCTTGATCTGCCGCCTTATCTAAACACGGTTTTAGATATTACGATCACTTACACGGGCGGGACGGCAAAAGTGGGCGGTATCGTAATGGGCGTGCAGGCAAATCTTGGCGAAACGCAATACTTGCCTTCAATCGGAATCCATGACTATTCGATCAAAGAACAGGATGCGTTCGGGGTGTGGTCAGTCACGGAACGAGCCTTCTCGAAAAAGATGTCCTGCGATATCTTAGTTGAAAGCGTGTCGATTGCGGACGTTCAAAACCTGCTGGCCTCATATCGGACAACGCTGCTTGTCTGGATCGGCTCGGAAGATTATCCAAGTCTTATAGTTTACGGCTTTTTCAAGGATTTTAATATCGTTATTGGTTATCCATCTTTTGCAATTTGCAGTATTGACATAGAAGGACTGACATAAGGAGATAAAAAATGGCTATAACACCGTTACCAACACCGCCAAGTAGATCGGCTCCGTCAACTTTTTCGACTCTTGCGGATGCTTTTTTAGGGGCTTTGCTACTTTTTCAAAGTGAATGCAATGCGGCTGCTGAAGCAATGGACTTAAACGACACATCGGATGTGAGCACAAGTTCAGTTGCCATAGGTCTTGGAGCTAAGACATTCACGGTAACCGCTGCTAAATCATTTTTGCCTGGTATGTGGTTAATGATCGCAGATGATGCAGCACCAAGTACAAACTGGATGCTTGGTCAGGTTACCAGTTACGCTGCCACTACGCTTGTTATGAACATTACTCTTATTGGAGGTAGTGGAACTAAAACAGCTTGGACAATTTCATTTTCAGCGGCAGTAAGAGCACTTGCCACTGCTGCAGAAATCATCACAGGCACAGAAGCGACAAAGGGGATTGCACCAGATCAGTTAGCGCTGGCTCTTTTTGCTACAATAGGCGACATCCCTTATGCCTCTGCAAATCTAACTCCAGCTAAACTTGCCAAGGGTGCAGCAAATCTGAAGATGTTCATGAACGCAGGGGCAACTGCACCTGAGTGGGCGGCAGGAATCTCGGCGACTAATCATACTTATGACCTAGCAACTGCCTCTGGAAATCAGACACTTACGGGTGCAGGATTTACTCCTGCAGCTGCTATTGTTATTTTTGGGCTTGGAGGTCATTCTTCTGGGATAGGTATTAAATCAACCGTTCAAGCAGGATTGCTAATAGAATATAATGCAGCACTTCATGGAGTTATAGGGACGGCATTTATAAATGTTTCTATCACAGCAGGTAATGATCAGTACTGTAGTTTAACATTTAACGCAGATGGTGGTGTTTTAGCATGGACTAAGGATGGAACGCCTACTGGAACTTTGGGTTTTACTATTTTGTGGTTACGATAAGGAGATTACTATGATTGGATTATGCATAAAAAATGATGGGAAGATAATTGAAATGATGGGCGGAGGAATAGTTGATAGGCTTCCAAGAGAAGATAGTCAGTTTAAGACTGATAAGGAATATGCTGATTATCTGACAAGGTGCGATGCCCTCGAAGCCCTGCGCCTCGGTACCCTCAAACAGAACGCCATTAACGCCGGGTATAAAGAAGGCGATATTGAAGTCAAGTGGGTTACT
>JAZDMK010000111.1:0-16908 GCA_043800975.1 Bacteroidota bacterium
CATTAAAGAAACAAGTAAACAACGATTTAAAAAAAATTGACATTATAAATGAAACTACTGAAGAGATTAATGGATTCAAGGCAATTGAGGTTGAGCTATTCACAAATTTAGATGATCAAAAAACTTTAATCTACTACATGATTATTGTAAACGACAATCAAGGGTTATTAGTTCAGGGAATTGCTAAAACTGATTTTGAAAACAATACCATTGAATTTAAAAAACTCACGCATACTGTAAAATTTAAATAATACTGTTTAGTAACACAGGATAGTGTATGCAGGTTTCATAACATTTACAAAGTCATTGTTCATTGCCCAATAACTAATAACCTAATAACTCTCTACTTAAACGCCTTCTCCTGCTTCTAAAAAATTATTTCTCAACCACAACCTTCTTCCACACCACACTCTTCACACCAGTAACGCGCAGCACATAGATTCCCGCAGGCCAGTCGTTGGTTGAAATCAATACAGACTTTTCATTACAGGCTTTTTTAAAAATTATTTTTCCCGTGATATCTGTTGCTGTAATCTGCACCGGTTCTGTAATTCCTTCAATTGTGAAAAATTCTGATGCAGGATTGGGTGAAAGCGTCAATTCGTCCAACGCACCCGGAGTGTGAGATTCAATTCCTGCTGAGGATTCACACAGACTGGGGTTGCGTTGAATATTTTTCTGAAACATTTCCCAGCCGGAGCTGACACCTATGTCAAGCGAAACGGCATATCCTCTTCCGAAGTCATTCGAAAAAGCGGGGTATTCTGCATGTCCGCCAATAATAAATGCATCCAATACTCCGTCCTGATCAAAGTCAGCAATGACGGGAGCGTGGTCAATTTCATACAAACTGTTTCCATAATCAGCACGAAGGTTCATTGTCCAGAGAGTGTCGCCGGTAGTGCCTTTCAGGGCAATCAAGAGTCCGCCGCTGGTACCAAAAAGCAAATCCGGTAACTGATCACCATCCAGATCTGCAAGAGCAACGCCCCGGAATGCGCTTTCATAATCGGGGATGTTGTATGTCCACATCACCGAACTGTCGGAGCGAAGCACGCCGATTTTAAACCAGCATGAAAAAATTATTTCGCATTCTTCATCGCCATCCAGATCGCCCATCGTAATTGGCGCGCCGCAATAATACGAAGGGTTGTAACAATAATCCCAGGCGAGGGTTCCGTTTTCTCCATTTAATACATAGACGGTCCCGCTATAATCACTAAGCACTAACTCAGGCTTTGAATCATTGTCAATATCATGAATGGCGGTACCATGATACACCACATCCTTGATCGGATATTTCCAAAGCAATGTGTGGTTATCTCCACGATAAGCATACACTTTATTTGTATCCGTGGAAACGCTGTTCCATGTGGCAACAACAAAATCCAGTTGTCCGTCATTGTTCAGATCGGTAATGGTAGGTGCCGTTTGTATCCACGAATTTAAGTCTACTGCGATTTCCCACGACTGGCTTCCGTTTTCTGCATTAATGCAAATCACATAGCCACCAAATTCCCCATGTAAAATTTCCGGTTTTCCGTCATTGTCCACATCGCCTATGGTCGGCGGTGAGTCGCTTCCGCGTGTGGGGCAAATCCACTTCACACTGCCGTCAGATCCGTTAAAACAAAACGTATTCGGGTTACAGGAACTGGGAACAATTACTTCCAAATTTCCATCACCATCCACATCGTAGATTACAGGAGCCACATCGTTGCATCCCTCGGTGCCTGGGCCATGTGTATTGTATTTCCAGAGCAGTGATCCGTCTTCGGCATTCAGTGCATAAACCATACTATCGTTGCGATAGCATCCGAAAATAATTTCCGGAAAACCGTCATTGTCAATATCTCCTGTACAGGACTGACCGAAGGAAGCGTCATGTGTATCAAATGTCCATTTGATCTGTGGTGTTTGTGAATTTCCTGTATAAGAAAGTACAATCATTGCAAAAATTAAAAACCACTTCTGCATACAAAGAATTTATGGTGAATAATATTTATTCTATTTCTCAACCACAACCTTCTTCCATACCACTCCCTTCTCTCCTTTCACACGCAAAGTGTAAATCCCCGCGGGCCAGCTTTCGGTTGCAATCTTTAGAGAAGCTTCTTTACAGCTGGATTCAAACACCTGCCGTCCGGTCATATCCATCACCGAAAGTTGAATTGGCTGTGTAAATCCGCATACAGTAAAATAATCTCTCGCTGGATTGGGCATGAGCAAAATCTGTCCAGGGCTTTCCTGTTCCGGGCTTCCCGTATACAAAAACAACTGTGTATTGGATACTGCAATCGAATTATACATGCTGGTTGTATCGCTGGTTTTCACATAACATTCGTTTTCTTTTCTCACAAGAATCTGATAATACTGTGCCCCCAGAGGTGGAGTAGTAAGTGTCCAGTCATTAAGATTACTCGCTACCGAATCAATCAGCTGCATGGGTGAAAGCGGAGAATCGGATGTGTAGATATAAGAATAATCATACGGAAAACCTTCGTAGCCGTTCCAGTGCAAATGATGAATGTAAGGATTGTCCTGCGGCTGCAGATACATCGAACGGTGGTTTACGCTTTGATCACTTTCTTCTCCCGTCCAGTAATACGCCGACATTTTATAACGATCCGCATAGCTCGAAGGATCAGAACCGTAATCGATATAATAACTCGGGCTGCCGTATGTAACGCTAGTATAAAACTGGTAAATACCCATGTCTTCTTTGTAAATATAGAATTCCGAAATGTCCGCTGAATAGGGTTCTTCCCACATAATTTTATTATAGCCCGTGGCGCTGTCAACCGTAACGGCACATATTTCCAGCGAAGGAAGTCGGAATTGTTCCATGTTCGAAATCGACGTAGTGTAAGTTCCACTTGAAGCCTTATGTGTAGAAATGATGCATGGGAATTCTTTCTTCACCGAAACCCGCCAGTAGCCACCCTGATAAGCCTTGGCGCCCGGTTGTGTCCAGCCATTGTAACTCATGTCAACCGAATCAACAAAAGCCATGTTTGCAGGATCTGTTCCTCCGTATATGTATAAATATGTGTTGGGGAAACCTTCATAACTGTTCCAGGCAAGGGTGTTCTGTAAAACATCACCACCCACTTCCAGAAAAATGGTTCTATGTTCAGGACTCTGGTTGCCTTCATTTCCGCAGATATCGACTGTCGAAATTTTATAGCGGTCGGCATGCGTCGAAGGATCGGAACCGAAGTCCGTAATTATACTTGGGTTGTTGTATGGAACAGATTCCAGTAACTCATAAATTCCAGTGGATTCATTTTCTTTATATACCCTGAAACTATCAATCTGATTGGTGACAGGCTTTTCCCACAGAATCTGATTCAAGCCCAGAATACTATCTACTGTAACCATGCATATTTCCTGGTCTGGGGGATAAGTAACAATCAGCTCAACTGTGTCGGAATATACTGTCCAGTCGTTGTTATTGACTATCACATAAAAATAGTCGGAATATGTGACTTCAATGGTTTCTGTCACATCACCCGTGGTTGGCCAGTAGTAACTATAATCATTCGTAATCGATGAACAACTCTGAAAAAGCGTCACATCATCAATGAACCAGTAATCAATATCATTTGAATTCCCGCTGAAGAAAAAAGCAATACGAAACGTCGGTGAGCCCACATCTACATTTGAAATCTCTATAGTATGCTGGGTCGCATCCGTGCTTGTCGTAATATTATTTGAATAGATCGTATTCCAAGTAATACCGTCGCTGCTGGTTTTCACACCTATGGTAAAATTATTGGCATAGTGAAAAACTTTATCGCGGAATTTTAAAATCAGTTTTGAGTTTCCTGTAGTATTCACGATGGGCGATGTCATTACCGACTCACCTGTAAATGTCGGATTATAATGAAAACAAAGTTCCTTGGGAGAGATGCCAGCATTAGATGAATTACTCAAATTCCAGTTTAGTGCGTTAGGGCCCGCGGTCCATCCGGCCGGCAGCGTGGTGCCGTCAAAATGTTCATCGAAAAGCCCGCTGCTGGTATAGGTTGAGAAAAAAATGGATGAACCATCACATATGCTGGAAGTGCCTGTCGGCTGAACACAGAAAGCCGGAGGAGGATTCACCAGCGCGGTTTGTGCAACAGATCCGGAAGCAGTCACAGGAACAAATGCATTCGAACGACTACTTTCGTTATAATTAAAATTTGTAATCGTGCTCTGTGAAACAGCAATGGCTGTAATACAGATCGCCATCAAAAAAAGTACGGTCTTTTTCATATTCAAAATTTTATTTTATCTATGTCAAATGTAGAAAAAAAGTCTTTTATTTTTTAACGATAACTTTCTTCCACACAATATTTTTTTCTCCTGTCACGCGCAATGTATACATTCCTGCTGCCCAGCTGTCCGTTGAAATTTTAAGCGAATTTTCTTTGCAGGAAGTTTCAAAAATAATTTTCCCTGTCACATCCATCACACAAACCTGCACCGGTCGCATGATACCTCCCAGTGTAAAGAATGTGTTCGCAGGATTCGGCATCAGTGAAATCTGCTCCAGGCCTTCTTCATCAATGTCCGAAATCAAACGGAATTGTTCCATGTTCGAAACTGAAGTTGTGTAGGTACCACTGGAAGCCTTGTTTAATGATATGTTACAACTGTCTGCTTTTTTTATGGTCACCAGATAATACAGTTCGCCTGCGGGTGGCGTAGTGTAAGTCTGATCATTTAATGAACTCTGGATCGAATCAATCTTCACCAGTGTGGACGTGGTTAAGCCCTGCCAGATATAAAATGTTCCATACGGAAATCCTTCATAACTGTTCCAGTGCAGATGATGTCCGCTCGGCACGCCCTGACTCACCGCAAGCTGTATCGTACGGTGTTCGGTACTTTTATCACTTTCGTTGCCACAGGTATCAACAACAGAAATTTTATAACGGTCGGAACGTTGCACCGGATTTGAAAAATAATCAATAATGAAACTTGAACTATCGTAAGGTACTGTTTCAAGTAACTGATAAAATCCTGCTATCGTGGTTTCTTTATACACCTTAAAACTTTCTATCGCTGTGGAGACAGGCTTTTCCCACATGATCATGTTTTTTCCATACAATGTATCCACTGTAACCATGCATAATTCCTGTCCGGCAAAGGGAGAGGAAACAATTACTTCAACCGTATCGGAATATGTGTAACAATTGGCTGAAGATACGATAACGGAATATTTTCCGGCAGTTGAAGTTGTGATGTTCTTTGTCGTCTCCCCGTTGCTCCATAAGTATGAATAGCTGTTTCCAGATGAAGAGCTTCCATATTTTGACAATACGACATCATCAATATACCAGTAATTATTATCCCAGGAATCACCATTGAAAAAGAATCCTATACGGAAGGTTGGCGAGCCCACATCTACATTACTGATAGGAATGGAATGTATCTGCGCCGGTATTGTTGAAGTAACCAACTGGGACCATACAGTATTCCAGGTAATCCCGTCTGTACTTGTCTTTACTCCAATGGTATAACTGTTCGAATAATAACTCATCATATCACGGAAAGTTAGTACTAGTGAGCTGGATCCTGCTGTATTAACCGGCAGACTTGACATAATCGACTCTCCAATAAACTGCGGGCTATATGAAAATATTAGTTCGGGGGCCGTTCCTCCGGCAGAAGCGGTGTTGGAGACAAACCAGTTCGCAGCACCTAGGCCAACCTGTGTCCAACCTGTAGGTATTGACATGCTGTTAAAACTTTCGTTTAGAAATACAGTTGTATCCTCATTGGTGTTGGTTGTAATAAAAATCGAGGAACCCTGACAAAGGCTAATTGTGCCAGAAGGCTGTAAGGTTACCTGTGGTTTGGTATTTATCCAGACCTGCTTTGTAATCGTATCATTACAGGAATAATTACTTGCTATTAACCGTACGTTGTAATATCCTGGTGCAGAAAAAACATGACTGATGTTTTTTGTAAAATAATCTGAAACCCCGTCTTCATCAATATCCCAGGCGTAGCGGGTAAGCGTATCTATCACCGTTGAAGTGCTGTAAATATAGGTAGGTTCTAATCCCGCATTATAACAGGCAGTATCATATTTAAAGTCTGCAACTGGCGGAACACATTCCATTTTTGAGACTCCGTTTCTTGTTCCTATCCAGTGAACTTTTGATACCGGATTATAATAAATGTTTCGGATCGTATTACTCACTAGTCCGTCTTTCACCTGATATAACTGCCATTTCGAACCATTATAAACAGCAAGTCCATCTGCATTCATTCCAACCCATTTGTTGTTGAATGCGTCCACGCTAACTGTACTGGGCGTTGTCATTAAACCCAGCAATCCCATGGGCCAGTTTGTCCATGTAGTACCGTCAAAGCTACACATTCCCCAATGTGTAATAATCCAAAGAATTTCGTTTTGATCAACGGCAATGTCCATTACCCAGTCATGAAGTAATCCGCTATTCAACGTATTATATGTTAAAAACGAAGATCCGTCATATTTAACAAGGCCTCCGGTATTTGTTCCTATCCAAAGGTTACCGTTTCCGTCTTTTGTTATAGCCCATATAAAATCATCGGGCAATCCGTCCGCTGTCGTATATTGAGTCCATGCTCCGCTATTGAATTTATACAATCCGCTGGTTGTTCCCACCCAAAGTGTAGCAGTGGGTGCATCATAATATTGTGCTTTTACGGTTTCTGTTGGTAAATATTCCGGGCCAAAGGATGTCCCGTTAAATTTAAATAAACCGTTGTTTGTCCCTATGAAAATTGAATCATTCGCATCTTTTGACATGCATTCAACAAATACGGATGTAAGTCCGTCATCAAGTCCGTAATTTGTCCAGGTGTTAAATCCGGTCAGACGCGAAAGTCCGTTGTTGGTTCCGAACAACATGCTTCCCGGACTTTCTTCGATAATAGACCAGGTATCATTACTCACCAGAGAGTTATCAATAGTAAACTGCGTCCAGCCTGAAGCATTATATCTTGCGAGCCCGTTGCTGTATGTCCCATCCCATTTGTTATTTTGCGCATCCACAAGAATTGCCCTTGCGCCTGAAGAATACCAGATGTTATTGTGCGTCCAGATTGTTCCGTTAAATGTAGATACACCGTCGTTGGTAGCTGCCCACATATTTCCGCTCGCGTCAAAATCGATATCAAAAATCCAGTCGTTGATCAGGCCCCCACTTGTACTTGTGTAATCATAGTGTGAAAGTAATGGACTTTTAAATTTATCAATCCCGCTATTATAATGACCGATCCAAACCGCATCGTGCGCATCCACGGCGATGGTTTCTACAAAATCAGAGGCAAGTCCGTCGGCAGAAGTCATACTCGACCACAACATACCATCAAAACGGATAACACCTCCGGGCACACCGGGCATACCGGCTGCAAACCACAAATTACCGGAATTATCCACGTCGATGTCGTTTATCCAACCCGATGTGATGCCGGGCACGGAAGTATCAAAGAAGTTCCATGTTGTCCCGTCATTGTGCCATATTCCGTCAAAGGTTCCCACCCAGATATTACCATTCAGGTCGGATTCAATACAGGAGATTCTGTAATCATTAATACCCGTTTGTTGTACACCGAGTTTCTGCCAGCTGCTTCCGTTAAATACAGAAAGGCCCCATGCTGTAGCCACCCAGATCTGACCAGCCCCGTCCTGTGCTATATCGAAAATATAATTGTTCGAAAGACCATTGTTTGTTGTGTATGTAGCCACCACGTTTCCGTTGCTTTTTGCACGCACGCATATGCCACCTTCTGTTCCGCACCAGATGTTGTTTCCAACCTCAAGCAAACAGGTAACTGAATTAAAATTTGTGTAATTGGTAAAATGGATCTGAGCCTTTGCTGTCAAAAGAAAAAATGCAGCAATGGAAAAAAATATAAATTTTTTCATGGTTGTAATTTTAGTGAAGACTTGACAAAGTCAAATGTAGGTAATTTTTTATTTCGTTTTTACATATCCGCAACTCTTTATTTATTTATGAATTCTTAGAAAAAAATTTCTGCTAATACCCATTATAATGGTTTGAGGGAATCACTTAAAAACATAGTTTCTTTTTTCATACCTTTGCTATATCCGGTTGAGGGGATTTAATAAATGCAGAAGGATTTCCGGAATTTTATAAAAAAACTTACTATCAATTCTTAATAATGTTTAAGTTTTCAGGCAAATCCATACAGGAAGTTTTAAATTCTATCCATGATGCATTATTTATTCATGATGGAGAAACCGGCAGTATCGTTTTTGTGAACCAACGAATGTGCGAGCTTTACAACTGCACAGTAGGGCAAGCACTAGGCATTTCGCCTGACGCAACCAGTCTGGGCACATCCCCTTATAGCAAAAAAGAAGCTTATGAGTGGTTGCAAAAAGCCATTCACGAAGGCGAACAGCAATTTGAGTGGATCGCTCGAAAATTTACCGGGGAAACTTTCTGGACTGAAGTTGTTTTGCGTTCTACAGAAATCGAAAACAAAAAATACATAATCTCTGTTGTACGTGACATTACCGAAAGAAAAAATGCCGAACTGGAAAAACAAAAAACAGTTTCGCAGTTAAATGCAATTTTAGATTCAAGTACAACAGCAATTGGTATTATTGATTATAACGGGGTTTTCAAAGGTGGAAATAAAGCTTTGTTATTACGATGGGGAAAGACAAAGGAGGAAATGATTGGCCGGTCCGCCCGTGAAATTTTACCTCCCGAGATATTTGAAAGCCGTTTGAAAAAAGTACGTGATGTAATTCATTCTAAAAAAGGAATTTCCTTTGTTGATGGATTTAACGAACACTGGTTTGAAGTCAGCATTTCACCAGTCGTTGAGCCCGATGACAGGGTGCTTTCTGTTTCTATGTTTTCGCAGGATATAACAGAAAAAAAACTTGCTGACTTAAAACTTCAGGAAGAAAGAGACAACGTTGTAAGTGTATTGGAATCCATGTCAGATGCTTTTGTTTCGATTGATAAAAATTGGTGCTTTGCATACATGAATCCCTTGGCTGGAAAGATATTCAATTGCGACCCCCTTGAAATTATCGGGACAAAAATTCAAAAATTATTTCCCAAAAAAGAGGGCCGATTTTTTTTGATTCACTATAAAAAAGCGGTACGGGAGCAGAAGCCCGTTAATATTGAAGAATTTTATCCGCCACTTAACAAGTGGTTTGAAAACAGAATTTTTCCTGCTAAAAACGGACTGACTATTTTTTTTCAGGATATCACACAAAGAAAAAACGCTGAAATTGCTTTGCGCGAAAGTGAAGAACGATTCCGCATTTTGATTGAACAAGCAGCCGATGGAATTTATCTGGGCGATACTGTCGGGAATTTTATTGGTGTTAATTCTATTGGTGTTGAAATTACAGGTTACAGCAGGGAAGAGTTGCTTACAATGAACATGGGAGACTTGTTCACCGAAGAAGAAAAGAAAAGAACACCTCTTAGGTACGACCTGCTAATAGCCGGCAACGTAATTATCAACGAACGTGCATTATTACGGAAAGATGGTTCTACGCGGTTTGTAGAAATGCACACGAAGATGATGCCTGACAAAACTTATCAGTCGATTTTCAGGGATATAACAGAAAGAAAAAAAGCAGAAGCCGCAATGAAAGAATCGGAGGCTTATTACAGAACTATTTTTGAGAATACCGGTACCGCAACGGTTATCATTGAAGAAGACACTGTCATTTCGCTGGCAAATTCCAAATTTGAGGAATTGTCCGGATATAAAAAAGAAGAGATCGAAGGCAAGCTAAGTTGGACGTTTTTCGTTGTAAAGGATGACCTCGAAAGAATGACAGAAATGCATAAAAAGAGAAGAGCAGAAAACTCAGATATTCCCAAAAGTTATGAATTCCGTTTCTCTGACAAGTCTGGCCATATAAAAAATATACTTCTGTCTATTGATATCATTGCTGGAACCAAACGAAGTGTTGCTTCTCTGCTTGATATTACTGACCGGAAACAGTCGGAGAAAGCATTGTCGGATGCGGCCAATCAATGGAAAAGCACATTTGACGCAGTCAGTGATGGTGTAAGTATTCTTGATAATAATCAGAATATTCTGCTCTGTAATAAAGCCATGTATGATTTGTTTCAAAAAAATGAAGAGGAAATCATAGGCAGAAAATGTTGGGAAGTTGTTCATGGAACTGAACTTCCGATTACAGAATGCCCTGTTAAAAGGATGCGAATTTCTAAACTTCGCGAAAGCATGGAACTGAAGCTCCACGACAGGTGGCTTGATGTAACGATAGACCCTGTTTTTGATTCGAAGAATAATATAACAGCTGCTGTTCATATTGTAAGAGATATAACTGAGAGAAAAAAAGCAGAAAGAGACCTCGTGGAAAGCGAAGAGAAATACCGCACTCTTATTGAATCCGCTACTGACAGTATCATGATTATCCAAAATGGAATTATAAAATTTGTAAACAAAATACTTGTTGATATTTCCGGATATTCTCTGATTGATTTGATAGGTCAGCCTTTCATTAATTTTGTTGTTGAACGTGATCGTCCGTTAATTAAAGATTATTATACACAACGATTGAATGGGATTAATGCACCTGTGGGCTATGAAGCGCGAGCGATCATGAAAAACGGAAAAGAAATTCCGATAGAAATTAGTGCTTCCGTTTTCAATTTCCTGGGCGAAAAAGCTGAACTCGTATTCCTGAGAGACATTACCGAACGAAAAGAAATTGAAGCCCGGATTATAAAGATAAATGAAGAACTGGAAGAGCGGGTACAGCAAAGAACAAAACAACTGGAAGACGCAAACAAGGAACTGGAAGCATTTTCCTATTCTGTTTCCCACGACCTTCGCGCGCCACTTCGCGCCATCAGCGGATTTACAAAAATTCTTTCCGAAGATTATGCTGAAAAAATTGAGAATGACGGACAACGGATTTGTAATGTCATCTTGAATGAAACGCAGCGAATGGGTCAATTGATCGATGATTTGCTTACTTTCTCCCGCTTAAGCCGTACGGCCATGCAATCGGAACCTGTTGACATGAAAAAGCTTGCGCAGCATGCTTTTAAAGAAATATCAGATCAGAATAAAGAAATGAAAATTGAATTTATTCTGTCTGACATTCCTTCGGTCAGGGCTGACAGTGCATTGTTAAGACAAGTATGGGTTAATCTGATTTCGAATGCAGTTAAGTTTTCTTCCAAAAAAGAATCATCAAGAATTGAAGTAGGATTTTATGAAGAAAAAAACGAAACAATCTTTTTTGTTAAAGATAACGGAGCAGGCTTCGACATGAAATATGCCGATAAATTATTTGGTGTTTTTCAACGTTTGCACGCATTGAGCGAATTTCAGGGAACCGGCGTGGGACTTGCCATTGTTCAACGTATCATTCACCGCCACAATGGACGTGTTTGGGCAGAAGGTGTAACCGGAAAGGGAGCTATTTTTTATTTCTCATTACCAAAATAAAAATCACAATGGAAAACTTTTGTACAGCAGACATACTTTTAGTGGAAGACAATCCGCAGGATGTAGAATTGACTTTACGAACACTTGAAAAAAACCATCTGGCAAATCAGGTTTTTGTTGTCACAGATGGTGAAGAAGCGCTTGATTTTCTTTTCTGCAGGGCTAAATTTGTGCAAAGGGAACCTCGTTCACCCAAGGTAATTTTTCTGGATATTAAACTCCCAAAAGTTAACGGACTTGAAGTTTTAAAAATTATCAAACAGGATAAACGCTTACGAAATACACCTGTCGTAATGCTGACCTCTTCAGCTGAAGATCCTGATGTGCAGGCCGCTTATCAACTAGGTGCAAACAGTTATGTTGTAAAACCTGTAGATTTCAGAATCTTTGCTGAAACTATTATCAATCTTGGTCTATACTGGCTAGTCGTTAATCAATCCCCCAAATAAACCACCATGAATTTGCCTATAAAAATACTAATCGTTGATGACCAGACTAATGATGTGGAGCTGGCCAAACGTGAAATAAAACAGGTATTCGATTCCTGCGAATTTGCAAGTACTGAAACGAAAGAAGAATATTTATCGCTTCTTAAGATGTTTCAACCCGACATCGTTATTTCGGATTACAGCATGCCCCATTTTGACGGATTGTCCGTTATTAAACTTACACATGAGAATGCGCCTCTTGTTCCTGTCATTATTTTCACTGGGTCGATTGATGAGGAAACAGCAGCCGACAGTGTGAAAGCCGGGGCGGTTGATTATGTAATTAAAGAAAACATAAAACGATTGCGTCAGTCTGTAAAAAACGCCTTGGAGATAAAACAGATGTGGATCGAGCGTATCGTTGCAGAAGATAAACTGAGGGCAAGTGAAGAGAGATACCGCCTGATTTCATCTGTTACAAGCGATTATATGTTTTCAACGATGATCATTCAGGATGGGTCGCTTGATCTTAACTGGGTAGCAGGCGCTTTCGAATCCATTACCGGATATAATTATGATGAATACCATAGCCGGGGCGGTTGGAGAGCCGTTTTGCATCCGGATGATCTTGGCAAAGACGACCAGGATTTGAAGGATTTGAAAAACAATAAAAAAGTCGTTTCTGAAATTCGCACGATTAATAAAAACGGAAGTGTTGTATGGGTGAAAGTTTATGCACATCCCCTATGGGACCCTGTTCGCAATACCCTCATTGGAATATATGGAGCTGTTCAGAATATCACCCCCCAAAAACTAGCAGAAGAAAAAATCCTTCGCTTCAATCAGGAACTTGAAAGTCTTATCAAAGAAAGAACATCTGAGCTTGAGAAAACAAATCATATTCTTGAAATTGAAATTTCCGAAAGAAAAAAAGCGGAAGAATTAATCAAACTACAACTACGCGAAAAAGAAATCCTGCTGAAAGAAATTCACCATCGGGTGAAAAACAACATGCAATCGATCGTAAGTATTCTGAATCTGCAAATGACGATTACAAAAAATGAACAGTTAAATGAAATATTAAAAGACAGTCAAAGCCGCATCAACACAATGTCGCTGATACACGAAAAATTGTATCAGACTAAAAACTTTTCGAATATTGATTTTGCTGATTACATCAACAATCTGTTCCGTTATCTTTTTCTTTCCTTTTCTGCACCTGAGCAGAATGTGAAGTTTGATATAGATGCGGAATCTTTTCAGATGGAAATCGACACATCCATTTCTCTGGGTTTAATTGCAAATGAACTTGTTTCGAATGCTTTTAAATATGCATTTAAAGGAAAAACCAGCAGTTCAATTAAAGTGATTTTAAAGAAGCATGATAATGACAATCTTCTTTTCTCAATCACTGATAATGGCGTGGGTCTTCCAGCAAATTTCAATTTCCGTCAGTCGAAAAGTCTGGGTCTTCAACTGGTCTGTTTACTGACCGAACAGTTGCAGGGTACAATTGATGTAACCAGCTCTGACAAAGGAACTGCATATACAATTATTTTTCCTGAGCATAAGGAATGATTCAGAATTCCTTTTAAATTTTTTAGATAATTTATCCAACTTCTAAATATCCGTATTTATACCCAGTAGTAGGCATTAATACCTGAAATTTATTAATTATCCACATTTTATTTTTTCATTGCCGTAATTAATACTGATGCATGAGGGGTGTCTGATTTTGCAATTTTACATTAAATCAATTGCAAATATTTAAACAACGCTCCCATGAAAACACAAATCAATTTTTCGAACTTTAAAAGAGGACTTTTCTTTATTGCGATTTGCCTCTTAAGCATGAGCATATCTGCTCAGAATACTGTATCAGGAACCAGCAAAAAAAGCGATGATGCTCTCTCATCATTGAAAATAAATTCAAATGCAAATGTTGTTAATATACATTCATTAAACATCCTTGAAGATTTACCCATGGAAATTTCAGTGTTTTACAGTAATTGTAATCCCGATAATACAATAACTGTAAGTTGGAATACCACATCTGAACCAACCGGAATTTATTACCTGCTATATAAAAGTTCCGATCTTGCTTCCTGGACGATGATTGATACAATTCACAGTGTAGATTGCGGAACCAACCCACATCTTTACAGTTATTCAGATATGGAAATTAATACTTCCGAAACCTACTATACATTAGTGGCCAACTTATATGGAGATCCCAATATGCTGAAATACCCCATGACCCTTGGATTAATTATGAATCCGCTTTGTGAAAACGCTCTCCGCGTACAACTTTCTGTATCTCCAAATCCCGTGAATGATATTGCTACTGTCAATATTAGCAATTGCAAAGAAAATGCAGATGCAGTCTTAACCTTATTCAACGAATTTGGTTTCCCTGTAATGTCAACTACAAACGCTATAGGTGAAAACACATATTCATTTAATCTTTCAGGGCTGCCAGTCGGTCGCTACGTTATTAATGCAGTCATTGACAGAAAAGTATCATCCTCAAGTATTTTGATCAAACTCTGATAACTAGCTTTACATATAAAATGTTGATTTTGTTTTGCGCAGAAAAGCCGCCTGTTGGTGGCTTTTCTTTTTATTATCCCTTAAAGCAAAAAAGGCGGCAATTTGCCGCCCCATGCATCAGGAAAGTTAACCCATTTATCCTGATTACAGCGTTATTCCTTTACCACATCTATCGTGCGGGCAACCACTTCAACAATGCTGTGCTGCACACCATCTTTATCAACCCATTTACGCTGCGAGAGGCGACCGTTCACACTTACGCGTGATCCCTTGGCGATGTCAGCATCGGTCTGGTTTTCACCACGACCCCACAAAACCACCTGGTGCCAGGTAGTATCACGCACCCACTCGCCTTTTTTATTCTGATAGTTGTTCGTGGTGGCCAGCGAAAAACGCGTCAGGCTTGTGCCATCGTTCAGGGTTTTTACTACAGGATCCATTCCTACATAACCGTTCAGTTCTACTTTGTTAATTGTCTTTTCCATAATACATAAATTTTAAATGAAACAAAAAATTGAAAGACGATGCAAAGGTGCCCTGACTTAGTTTCACGAGCCGTATAATAATTATTTGTATTCGTTTAATATCCGTTTGTAACCGTTTGCAAACGAATAAATGTTTATCTTTGAACAAATTATTCTCACCCATGGAAAAAAGAAAATGCATGGAATGCGCGCAGGAAATAATCGGGCGCATCGATAAAAAATTTTGTGACGATCAGTGTCGCAATGCATACAACAACCGTTTGAACAGCGACAGCACAAACCGCATTCGAAACATTAACGGTCTTCTGCGAAAAAACCGTCGCATTCTGTCTGCCCTTGCCCCAGACGGAAAAGGAAAAGTGCACAAAGACAAACTGATTTCAAAAGGATTTAATCTGAACTATCACACCCACACCTATACCACACGAAAAAACGACACGTATTATTATTGCTACGATTACGGCTACCTGCCCATTCAAGGAGATTACTACTTTATTGTGATGAGTTCGCTGGAAGAATAATCCGATTGCGGATTTTTGATTTATTCCACTGATAATTTACATCCAAATAATTCTGCAACAAAAAGCGAATTGCTTTCTGCATGATATAAAACAGTTACTGATTGCTGCATAGGAAGGGCACGCCATAAATCTTCATCAGGGCTAACGATATTTTGCTGAACCGACTTTCCATTTTCAAGTGGAATCGAAATGGTTGCTGTATAATTAAATTTACTTCTTCCGGGATTCATGCTTCTGCCATGGTTTGTTACTTTGGCTTCAATCGGGGTGCCATTTGCAAATGCGTTGACTCGCGCTTTAATTTTTCTGATACGCCAGCGGAATAATAATACAGAAAAAATAATGCTGACGATCAGCATTGTGATTTTAAAAGCAATCAGCCCGCCATCATAGGGAGGAAGGAAGAAAGAAAAAATCAGCATTAGTGCAAGCCCTGTCAGAATAGCTATAAACAACAATGCACCGCCAGTTCCTTTTGACAGTGTGATATACTTTTCCAGGGAATGAATATTTCGTGGGGTTGATTTCTGAAT
This sequence comes from Bacteroidota bacterium, assembly GCA_043800975.1. Classification (GTDB taxonomy): domain Bacteria; phylum Bacteroidota; class Bacteroidia; order Bacteroidales; family JAHJDW01; genus JAZDMK01. The sequence continues at coordinate 15,990 of JAZDMK010000111.1, forward strand.
CGGAATTTGTTTCATGTTATTTTTCTTTAAAAGTAATCATTTTTTGTAAATTCGAAATTAAATTTCAGACCATGAGACTTCTTTTCACTATTTCATTTCTTTTCTCTTATGCTCTCAGCTATGCACAAGTTGAGCGCACGTATACAGAAAATGTTTTATCCAATCCGGAACAATATGCCGGCACTTATACAGTCTCTCCATTCGAGGGATGGCAGGTAAGTCCATCTGTGAACATTCAATTTACAAAGGGTACTATCAGCGCACAGTACTATTGCGCTTCCGAATCTCCAGCCGAAGGTGCGAAACCAGATTTTTATGTTTTAAAAAATTCTAAAATTTCTGAAAACAAATTTCAATGCAATAATTTTTCAGGCCGTTTCTTAACGGCACATTTCAAATGTTCCAACGGTAATGAAGTTGAAATGGATGGTCTGCTTGTGGAGGGAACAACCGAAGATTCATCAACCACATTTTATGTCAAACAACTGATCAATGCATATGCCTCCACAACATTGACAGAGCCCAACCGCCCGGCCGATTTTTATTCGCCGAAAAATGTTTTGTATGAACAATACAATGCAACGCTTCCCTGCAGTGCCTCATTTAAAAACTTTGAAGGAACAATTCCCATCAACGGCCCCGGAAGTACAATTCCTGAATTTTATAAAGGAGCAGGCACATGGGCGGAAGGTGCCGAAGGACCTGGCATTGGTGAATGGCTGAAGTTTGAATTTCTCCAACCCATGCAACCCGTGAAAATAAATATTTTTGCCGGATACAGTAAATCAAAAGAAATCTTTTTAAAAAATGCCCGAATTAAAAAACTGAAAATTTCGGCCAGTGATAAGAGTTCTGTTATCATTGATCTGAAAGATGTTTTTAAAGAACAGGAATTTCTTTTAAGCCTTAAAAATCCTGT
>JAZDMK010000120.1:0-15086 GCA_043800975.1 Bacteroidota bacterium
TTGAAGACAAAGTCAGCAATGGATTCCTTCAGGTTGAAACGGCTCGTGTTACTAAAAAAGCTATACATACCAAGCGTTTTGTTACATCCGAGTTTTATGAACAAATGGAAGCCGGTGTAAAAAGCAACAATTTTATTTACAACCGTATTTTCCTGAACGACGTTACACTGATTTCTGCGCAGGAAGTTAATGGTAAACACGAAATTGGTGTCGCCGTTAAATGGTCCGTACAGCGTGTTACTCCGGAAGGAAACAAGATGAACATTCTTGATCCTGCGGTGGTAACTCGAAACAGCGTTGTTATCATTCAGCGAGATGTAGCAGCCATGCAGAGCAAAGGTTCACTTTATGCTCAGTGCTGCCCGAATTGCGGTGGTAATGTTAAAGATACCATCGACACCAATTGTCAGTACTGCGGTTCTGAACTGAACAGTACAAAACACGAATGGATTATCAACAATATTGTTGGTGTCAGTGAATATCAGAATTACATCGCCGGTGTTTCTTCTAGTGATATTCTTGCTGGAACTAACATTGCGAAAGTTGACAGCTTGTATGATGTTCGTGATTTTGCTTACAACAATTTACTTATCGTTGTTGCTGCCGATGGAACATTCACTGCTGAAGAGCAGGAGTTCTGCGAAAGAATTGCGAAGAAGTGGGGATATAAAGTCAGTGATATGGCGCCTATGTTTGAAAAAGCCAAAGCACAAAGCCTCAGCATTCGCATGCCGGATGATATGAAGAAACGCGAAAAGATCTACCGCATGATGCGTAAAGCTGCCGAAGCGGATGGCATTTCAGAACCAGAACAGAAACTGCTCGACTACGTAAAAGATCAGTATCTGCAAGGTGCAGCGTAGAAATAAATAAATGCTAATTTTAAAAAGGAATCAGGAACTCTGGTTCCTTTTTTTGTATAGGAAAAGAAACAATAATTTCTTCATTTTGGGCGCCCGCCTTCGGCGCCGGGCTGTCCGCTATAGTCCTCGGCTTTTCCGCAATCCGAAATCGCAAATCCGAAATCATTTTGCCTGTGGGCTGCCGCTTCTATCCCTGTCGCAGTAAAATAAATGCAGACAAATAGTATGGCGGTGATTGTTTTCAATTTATTATTGCTTAACAACTTTCTCTGTTAGTACAAATTTACCATCAATGAATACCGAAACCAAGCTAACCCCCGTCACTAAACCTGTTGATGGAATTCTGATTTTGTTTACACCACCTTGCAGTGCATAAGAATCCTTCATGCTTCCGTTTGCATTGTGCGTTTTCAGCTCGCCTTTACTTCGGCTCCGCTCAGTATCCGGCGGCAGGGTGCATTCCACAGTCACATCCCCGCTGGTGGGGTTAGGATATAGCTTAAAATTTAAACTCTCTTTTGTGTAATCCTCAATTCCGGTATTATCAATTACTACTATTGTTTTGTTGGCTGTTTTTATACAAGCATTGTGCGTAACAGTACAACTCACATTATACGTTCCTGTGGCTGTATAAGTGTGGGTAGGGTTTTGCGTATTTCCGGTTCCCATATCTCCAAAGTCCCACGTCCAGCTGTCTACATAAGCATTGTTGTTATAAAACTGTACGTTCACCGTTGGTTGTCCTGTATTAATTTTAAACGTATCTGCAAGTGTGAATACACGCGGCTTTATGTAATTGCAACCTGTATCCGGCGCATACCATTTGGCAATGCCGCTTTTTGCAATTAGGCCACCTATTGTGTCAAATGACCCACCAACAATTAGTGTATCTCTGAATACTTCCAATGCATTAACGGAATATCCATAGTTTATGCCTATTCCCAAAGAATTCCATTTTACACCATCCCACCTTACTATATTTCCGGCATATTGTCCATTTAGTAATGTATCCATATATCCGCCTCCGGCATACAAATCACCCCTGTAAATTTCTAATGCTTGAGAATACACTAACGGTACTATTGTGTCCATAATCTCCCAATAATATCCGTTCCAGCATGCAGCGCCGCATGAATGCTTCCCATTTCCGAACATATTCCAATCACCGCCAACATACAAAAAATTATTAAATGTGTCAGTCTTCATTGCGTCAACTGAACCCCAGGGTCCGTCACTATAATAATGCCAGCTTGTTCCGCCCAAATATTTGTAAGCACCATAGCGCCCCCCGGCATACAATTCACCATTATAAATTTCAAGCGACTTGGCCCATGCGCCTGTGATATCAATTCCCGGATTAATATCTATCCAATTCGTTCCGTCATAAGCCGCAACCAAATAGTAATTTGAGCCTTGAATAGAGTTAAAATCACCCACTACAAAAAGTAAATTGTTGAATACTTTTAAATCATATATACTTGGCGAAACACCACTCCAACCAGTATTTAACGTACCCCACCAGTTCCATGTAAAATCATACTTTGCAATACTGGCAGTACCTGAGGTGTGATCAACTTCAGTAAAACATCCGCCTATATAAAGCATATCCTGATAAAAATCAATGCAAAAAGGTGCACAATCCCAAGTTGTAAGACCATCGCCAAAACCATGAAAGGTACTTCCATTCCATGCAATCAATCCATTTACCTGATTTTGATTAGCCCACATATAAGAACCGCCAATATACAGGACGGTATCTTTTGAATTGTAAAGCGACCAAATGTCACCATATACAGGCGACAGACTGTCAATGCCGGCAAATGTGGTACTCCACTGTGCTCTGCTATTATTATTGAAAAACAATAGTAGCAATAATGTTATTTGAATAATCTTCTTCATAAAATTATTTTAATACGATCATTTTTTTACATTCAAATGTATTGTTGCTGATTTCGATGCAATACAGATATACACCCGGCTCCAGACTTTCGCGCTTTACTTCAAGTATGTTTTCACCTTCTGAAAGATTGTATTCCCTCAGATTTTTTCCGGGCATTAAATGTTGTAAAATCCTTTTGGGCATTGTATTTCACTAAAATATCTTCTAATTGTGAAACATCATTTTATCAACCGGATAATCTTTTGATTCTTTCATATTCTGAAATTAAATTTACCCTATACCTTATACCCCCTATTGTTTAACTACTTTCTCTGAAAGCACAAACCTCCCATCCACAAAAACAGAAACCAAGCTAACCCCTGTCGCCAGCCCTGTTGATGGAATTCTGATTTTGTTTACACCACCTTGCAGTGCATAAGAATCCTTCATGCTTCCGTTAGCATTATGCGTTTTCAGTTCGCCTTTTTTGTTTTGTGGAAGTGTGCATTCTACTGTAATATCGCTGCTTGTAGGATTCGGATATAACTTGAAATTTAAACTCTCTTTTGTGTAATCCTCAATTCCGGTGTTGTCAATTACTACTATTGTTTTGTTGGCTGTTTTTATACAAGCATTGTGTGTTACTGTGCAGCTCACATTATACGTTCCGGTTGCAGTATATGTGTGCGCTTGATTTTGCGTGTTTCCGGTTCCTGTATCTCCAAAATCCCAAGCCCAACTATCTACATAAGCGTTGTTATTATAAAACTGTACGTTCACTGTTGGTTGCCCAGTATTAATTTTAAAAGTATCTGCAAGTGTGAAAGCACGAGGTTTTATATAGTTGCAGCCAGTATCCGGCATATACCATTTTGCAAGTCCATACGCATGCAACCCGCCAATTGTGTCAAACCATCCACCAGCAATTAAAGTGTCCTGAAAAACTTCTAAGACATTAACCGCATTGTTTGCCCCCGAACCCAGCGAGTCCCATTTTGTGCCATCCCAGCGGGCAATGTAATTGACATTTAGCCCGTTTAACAGGTTGTTAAAACAACCCCCGATATAAAGATCACCTCTGTATATTGCCATAGCCTGATTATACACATCGCAATCAATCACATTCCCGAAAGTATTCCATTTAAATCCATCCCACATTGTAATGCACATGGAAGGTTTATTTGTATATACGTTATAGAAAGAACCCCCAACGTATAAGAAATTGTTGAATGTATCAACCTTCATTGCATTCACATTTCCATCTGGCCCGTCATTAAAGTAATGCCAACTTGTTCCGCCAAGATATTTGTATGCGCCATACTCACTCCCCGCAAACAATTCCCCGTTATAAATTTCAAGCGACTTAGCCCATGTGCCCCAGATATCATTCCCTACATTTATCCAATTCGTTCCGTCATAAGCTGCTATATGTGCACCTGAGCCTTGAATAGAGTTAAAAGCACCAACAACAAAAAGTAAATTATTGAATACTTTTAAATCATATATATTCGGAGCCGTTGGCGCCATACCTGTATTTAATGTACCCCACCAGTTCCATGTAAAATCATACTTTGCAATTCGGGAGGTATTTGGTGTGTAATCAACTTCTCCGAAGTCTCCGCCCATATACAGCATATCCTGATAAAATTCAAAACAATAAGGAACGCCATCATAGGTTGTAATCCCAACACCAAAGCCCTGCCACGAATTCCCATCCCATTTGATGATTCCTTCCATTGGTGTTTGATTAACTTTAATAAAAGCACCGCCTATATACAATGCGGTATCATTTTGATTTTTCAAACCATGTATTGATGCGCCTGCGCCACACCAAAGGCTGTCGATGCCGGCAAAATTAACACTCCACTGTGCTTTGCTGTAATTGTTAAACAACAACAGAAGTATGATTATTTGAATAATTTTTCTCATAATGTAATCTTATTTTATAATAATCATTTTTTTACACTCAAATGAATTGTTGCTGATTTCTATGCAATACAGATATACACCCGGCTCCAGACTTTCGCGCTTTACCTCAAGTATGTTTTCTCCTTCTGAAAGATTGTATTCCCTCAGATTTTTTCCGGGCATATCCTTAATAATAATCTTTCCTGTCATCCCCTCAGGCAGATAATATGGAATCATCGTGCTTTCAGAAAAAGGATCCGGATAATTTTCGCCAAGATACCGATACCCTTCTGATATTTCTACAACCTCATTATTTGTTGTGAACCTGACATTTTCTTCTGGGTTGCATTCGGGCATTTCCTCGCGATACAGCAGCATCAGTATTGCCTGTGCGTTAGCCGTACCAAGCCCTTCGGGACATTTGTTTGCCAGCGTTCTAACAAAAGAAATCTGTGTTGCATCCATATCATACAAAGTTCTTCCATTTTCATACAGACTCTCAATCATACTGCTCAGTTGCTTCCAGTCCTGTGTTTCTTCATCTGTCTGTGTTATTTGGTTAAGTTTGGTTGATGCTTGCGTATACAGTCCGTCTGCAATGTAAGTGGATACCAAAGTCTGCTGAGAACCAACTTGAGGATCATTTTCCAGAATTTGTAGGGCTAATGCTTTTCCTGTATTTGCAGAATCTATCAACCCTATTATTATCTGGTTTTGTAGCATGAGCAATTCATTCCGCGTTTTGTGAATAGCGTTAAAGTATCCTGTCGGAGTAATTAAATTTGGGTTATTGGCCTGTAATGCCTCCAGCTGGCTTGCTATTCCCGGCGGCAGGTTTTGTTGCTTGGCAAAGAACCAGGGTTCAACATCGGCAGATACCGGCAGGTTTTGTATCATCACGTTTTTATAGTTTCCGTTCGATAATACATTTTTAAAGATCATTCTTTTTATAACAGAATCGGATAATGGAGAACAAGTCAGCAATTTGTTTTTCAACTGTCCTTCCGGCAAAGCAGCCATATCAGCTATCAACTGCTGTGTTTGCCCCTGATCAATATTCGATTCAATATTAGCAAGGGTGTTTTCCAATGTTTGAATTATGGTTTTCAGGCTGTCTATTCGCAATATCAATGGGCTGTTTTGGCTTAAGTTGCCCGGTATTAAATAGGGTATTGGTATAGGTGGTGGACAGGCAATAAGATTGCTGGTTTTCGCTACCCCTATACTATATGCGTTAATGGGTCCAACTGGTTCGGGTATAACATTGGATGGGCTACTGTGCCTGTAATATTTGTAGGTAGAGAATGATTCAATTCTTTTTCTACCTGTAATTGGTGGGTTAAATGCATTTCCTGCTCCATATTTCTGTTTCAAACTGTTGCTGCCATACGGTGGTGCAGGCGAACCTTGTGTACCCAGTGTTCCCCCGATCTGATTGTAAAAGTTTACTGAATAAAGCCCGGCAGAAGTATTATTACAACTGTTGCATTTAAGTTTCAGGTTTTGATTGTTTGAGCCTGTAAAAATATTCGTCTTGCATTCTGTGAAAACATTCCCAGTCCAGGGAAAAATGTTATTGCCATACCATGCACCAATATATCCACCGCTTGTCCCGGTATTGACTGATTTTACACCAAAATTAAAATGCCTGAAGTCATTCTCGCTGATATTAAATGCAGATGCATTATTTGTATGTATGGCATTTAAGTTAATTGTTTGGCTTGTTATCGTTCTTCCGAAAAAATTATCATGCACGTAGTCATACTTTCCTCCGTTAATATAGATCGCAGCAGAATGAAGCGAATTATCACCGGGTATAGAGTCAAATACATTTGAATAAATTTCATGCCGGTTGTCAAGGTTCGATAGTGTGTTTTCAATTCGTATTCCATATCGCATCTTCGTGAAAAAGGAGTTCTCCACGTCGTACTTTGAATCAAACGATAACATGCCATATTGCTTATTCCTGAAAACACATTTTTTAACTTTCAGTCCTTTCAGGTTTTCAATATAAATCCCTGCATCAGTCCTCTGATACTGGTTCGCACTGCCCGCCCACGGGTTCAATGAATTCGGGTAAGGGTTGCTGCTGGCACTGTTGTAATGAATATCAGCAAGTGTTTTGCAAATAAAAGTATCCTTCTCTATCCAGTTATACGAGCCGTCGGTGTTTGTTTTTGTTACAAATCGTATATCAGTCCCGTTATTTTCAAACTTCGCACTTCCTATCGACGGGTGCATGTATATATTTCTGATAACACCGCCACTGTAATTCAAATCATATGGATAAACCGATTGCGGCTGGCAAAACATGTGCATATTTCTTTTCCCACTCAGCACTCCGATTTGTGCATTTTTTACTGTACTAAAGAAAAACCTTGCCCAGCCTTGCGTTGTTGATGATGACAGTGCATTTGGATCTCCCCATACTTCTATACCCTGCCACATTTCACAATGATCTTCCTTGTCAAGTATGGTTTGATATAAATCCAGTCTGCCACGCGGCTCAACAATAATGCGGCTTAGCGGATGCATCTTCATGGTTACATGTCGCAATTCCAAAGTAACATTTGTCTTAACTATTATGTCTCCTTTTACATCAATTACATTTGTAGAATAAGTGCTGGGTGTAATTACCATGTTTGATTGCACTGTAAGGCCACTGTCAATTTCATAATCAATATTGCAGGGACAACTGTCGCACATAACATAGATAGACTTTGTTGCGGTTGCGCTTCCGCAAACATTGGTGTATGTTAGCGAAACACAATGAAATCCGAAATCATTAAAAACATGAGTAGGGTTAGAAAGTGTAGAAGTAGTTCCGTCACCAAAGTTCCACAGCCAACCTGCCGTTCCACTTCCCGCTCCGGTGAATTGTATTACCGCCCCAACTTTTACGCATCCGCTGTCAATTGAATTATAAGTAAAATCAGCAGTAACTGTTGAACCAACGTTTACAATAACTTCATCAGTTCCCGTACAACCATTCGTTGTTCCTGTTACAGTATAAGTCGTAGAAACAATCGGGCTAACGGTTGTTGAGCCTGTCGAAACACCGTTGCTCCATTCATAGGTTGTTGCTCCGCTGGCATTAAGTGTTGCAGTTTGTCCTGAACAAATAGTTTGATCTATGCCTGCATTAACAACAGGATTTGGAATAACATTCACAACAACCGCATCCGTTGCCGAACAGCCGTTGTTTGTTCCAGTAACTACATAGGTTGTAGTTACAATTGGATTAACGGTTGTTGAGCTTGTCGAAACACCGGTATTCCACACGTATGTTGTCGCTCCGCTGGCAGTGAGTGTAACAGAATCTCCGGCACATATTGTTGTGTCATTGCTGGTCGCCACGTTGATCGGAATCACAGTTATTATCGCTGTGTCCGAAACAGAATAACATGAATCAAATTCAGTATGAATAATCGTAAACGTTCCGGCTGTTGCGTATGTATGTGTTGCATACTGCGTGCTTACAAATGTTCCGTCACCAAAATTCCAAGTATGATTCATGCAAGTATCTACCCCCGCAAAGTTCAATGTTTCACCTAAACAGATTGTGTCATTCAAAAGTGTAAACGAAGCATCAGGCGTTTCTATGGGTATAACAATACTTGTAAAGTTTGCAACAACAAAAGCATAATCGCAGGTATCTCCGTTGCACATCAGTGTTTTCAACGACTGAAGCTGCAATCCGTATGTATAAGGCGGGCAGCTTGCAGTATTGAATACAACATGAATACTCTCTGTTCCGCCAGCTGCAAGCATTCCGGCAGTCCAATACACTATGTTTCCTGATGTGCTGTCGGGCGTCGTTCCTCCCGCAATCGTCAGGTTCGGTGGTAGTGTCAGCGAAATAATGTTTGTGCCGTTCGTGGGTATCGTCCCGTTGTTTTGAATCAGCAAATCTGCATTCACACTACTGTCGCATAATTTCAATGTGTCTGAAACTACAGTCACAGTCAGCGAATCTGCCACTGGTTTGTCGGTTACAAACAGTGGATGATGGTTGATCACGGTTGGCCCTATTATTTTCCCACAGTAGTTTATGGCAGTCACTGCAATGTTCACCCCATTCGTTTCGAAGCTGCATCCGGTCAGTAAACTGAACTCAACAATCAAATCACTTCCTCCGGCACTAAAATGGTTTTGTACAAATGGAATGTTGTCCAGCTGCCATGTGTACCAGCCATACACCCCGCTTGTAGCCGAGCTGTCCACGGGTTCAAGTGGTGAATTGTAATTCAGGCTGTCCTGCAGATAATACACCGTCGTGCTTCCTGCAATGTAGCTTAGCTCATTTCCTGCTGGTGTTAATATGTGCAGTTGGGTATTATTAATGTTTCCAATACCGGAAGCATCAAGCAAAATTTTATACTTAACCGTATCGCAAACACTGACTGTATCAGGCGGGTTTAAAATCTGCATTTGAATATCGCAGTCTTCTACCTGTACAACAAGCCATGTCGTATCAAGGAAGCATGCTCCGGCAAGGCCGGGCAGGTCCGAGGGGTAGTGATAGCAGTTCCATCCTGTAATCAGCATCAGGCTGTCCTTATTCCCGTTTGCACAGTTGAAATGTGCATCTACTTTAATATTTTTTGAAATATTCATGCCCGACAAAGGGCCGCCTACTTCAACACCAACGGCTCCCAGCGCATATAGATTCCCGGAATCGAATATGGATTTTATGGGAACCGTTCCGCCACTTTGCCATTGCACAGTTGTTACTGTAATATTTCCTGTTGGCGATTTCAGATACACAAAACTGCTGTCCGTCCAGTTGTTCACTTTATCCTGTGTTATTGAATCCGTGCTGTTGATGTTCACGTTCCATGTAAAATCATTGTCTACAGGTAAATGAGGAACCGTCTGCGTTTTCAATACAATGCTTGGCTTGTCGAAATACTGCGTCCATGGATATCCTTTCAAAGTATCAACAATCGATGTATCTCCGGTTATTGTGCCGGGATAATTGTACCAATAGCTGACCACCGGAAACGTTCCCGGAGGTGTTGCAATAATATCGGGCGTTAAATGATAATCATTCATCGTTAACGTCAGGTAAGCCCTGTAACGCTTTGTTTCTCCCCATCCCGACAGGCTGCTGTCACAAGGGCGTGCTGGGCCCTGTGTATCCTGTGTCATCATGGAATCGGGGTAAATAGTAATCGTGTTTCCTGCAATTCGTGTCTGCGCCAGAGGTACATTATACATGCAATTCGCTGAATATACAGGGTCGAAATTATACCGAATCTGATTAATGCTGGCATCATACATCAGCGAAGTGGGCTGCAACTCTACTCTTATCGGGCTGAATTCGCCCGGAAACTCAAATCTTATACTATCTGCCATCCACAGGTTGCGCAACTCATAGCTGAACGCATTCCATGTGCCGGTATTTCCGTCAACATATTCTTGTAAAATGTTACTGTAGTTTCCCTGCGTTCCTGCATCACCGAATGATTTAAACATGATTTGCTTATAGCAGTTTCCTGGAAACACAGGCGACTGTGAAAAATTCTTTATGTATGCAGCATGATTGAAACTGTATCCGATGCCGATAATCTTACCGGTGGCTCCGGTGCACCAGTAGGTGAGATTTTTTTTGTCCTGAATAGTTAATGAATTCCAGGTAGCAGGATCCTCATATACAACCAGCGCATCTGATTTTATTGTGCCATCATAGACAGTGCCCGACATGTGTAAAATCGCGTCAATGGTTTCAAGGCTGAAATATGGGTTGGCTCCGCTTCCATTAGTAAGGTTGTCGTTTACTCTGAAAGCAAGTGTGTCTATCCAGATTGTATCATTTACATTGAATGAATCAATCAATGCAGGAGTAAGCACGTATTTCAGCTTCAACGTGTCAATGCTCAGGTCAATATAAAACCCGTTTGGAGTGAAGCGTCCTGATGCGGTCGGTACTGTGAATGGCATCACTGCTCCATTCGACTTATAACGGCCACTGGCTTTCAGAAAAGCAAAATGTTTTACAACGGGTCCTGTCAGCTCAAGCCTTGCAAACTTATAAGGGAAGCCCATATCACCAAATGTCATTGCTCCGCTTGTTGCAAATCCCATGAGTGAGCAATCTATCGTATCACCCTGCATCACCTCGCTGCGGTCAGCTCCGGCAGCAGTTCCCGTCAACGGATAAACGTCGGGATAATGATTGTTGTTTGTATCGGGGTAATCAATATTTCTTCTTTCAATAGTAAATGTTTTTAGGTTCCATCCCGGCAATTCACATCCCGGGCAATTCACCTGAACAAAATCTTTTACTTCGGCCAGTGGAATTTTACAGCTGCTGTCGCACGGCATATTGTAAACAAAAAACACCCTTTCCCGCACCTCTGCTTTTCCTCCGTGCTGCGCAGCATAATCACAGTTTGCCTTCAGTTTAAACCGTACACTGAAGTTGCCGAAAAAATCATCAAAAAGCGAATTCAATTGTGCTTTATCTCCGTTGTTATAATAGTCGGTCGGAACAAGGTTTGTAAAGAAAGTGGGTGGTATTCTGAAGCGTGCATAAGCCTTGTCACCCGTTGCTCGTATGCTTCCGGTTCCGCAAACATAAACCACTTCAAAAGGGTAGATATAGTCATAAGCACCATTGTGGTTTGACCTCAGCTCTATGCTGTCAATAGCTCCGTAGACCAATCCCAGTCCGGCTCCTAAATTTAGTTCTACTTCTATCACACTGCTGTCCGGGTTACATCCCATTCGCTTGTTTGTATTATCACCCGGGTGCAACATGCTCTGGTTAGGTATATCAAACCATGCAACATCATTGTCGCTCATCATTCCATTCATGTTGTTGAATACCTGTCCCAGCGAATAGGAGTGCTTCCATGTGTCCCATCCGTGATAATTATTGTCGGCATCTTTGCATACAGTATTGTAGCACCGCTTTTCAAGACAGACCTTAATATAATAATCGTTTACATTCAGCACATTATTGAAATACGAAACATAGTCTACAGTATCAATACAATCAAAAACTTCTGTGTAGCTGAAAAACATACTGTCACCGGGAATCAACGGAACATCACACACAAGTTCTCTCACAATGTTGTATGAAGGATTTCCAAAGCGGTCGTCAAATGTCATATACACCGGATTACCCAGATTATCTTTTTTATAAATTTTATAAGTGGTCGTGTCAATATAACTTGGTTTTTTTCGGCTGCCCAAATACTGTATTCTCACAGTATCCGTAGCTCCACCGCCTGTGTTTATGATGCGGACAATTCGGTTCACTTCATTTCCAATGCAAACAGCATAGGATGGGTCAACAAGTTTGTAGTCCAGATCCGGCTGATAACTCATATCTAAATTCACTTCTGTATTTATCAGCCCGGTGTTTTTGCACAGGTCGCCAACACAGCCATAATTCAATGTAAATCGGGTATTCGTATTATCTGATTGTGTTCCGGGGCAGGCTTTTAGTTTTAGTGTTTCTTCCACCACAAGCGTATCTCCGTTTTGTAATCCGTTAATTAGCATGTTTATTCTTACCTGAATTGGCGTAAGAGTATTGCCCGTGATTCCTACTGTTCCCACTCCAATAATATAGGCAGTGTCATGAATAAATTCTACAGCAGTGTTCAGGATATCGAGCCATGTGTCGTCTGCGAATTCAGCTTCGCCATTAAAGGGAACCGAAGTGGTATTTACAAAAGTCATTCTTCGCTGAAAAGTCTGGTTAAACTCTCCCTGATCATATTGAATATTCTCACTGCCAGCGGGTGAAAATACCATATAGGGCGAAGTAACTGTATAAGCAAGTGTATCAGTAGATGCCCATCCATTATTCAAATATGCCACAATAGAATCTCTTAGTCCGGTGGTAGTGCCACTGCTGAAATAATTGCATCCCGGGATTATTGTGTATTTAAAAAGAAAGGAGGATACTCCATCCAAAATCGACACATTGAAAGAATTAGGTCCGGCAATAACTGTTTGGCCGGGTGTGGCGTTGTAATAACCTCCAAAGCCTATTCCTTGAGGTAGAAAAATATCTAACTGTACGATATCGCCTGTCGCAAAATTTCCACCGCTTTGCGTCCCTATCGAAAAGTACATTGTGTCTGCAATACAGGGATGCAGCTGAACCGATGATGGATTGCTGTATTTCTGCGCAGGTATTATCTTCAGTCCGCCCTGTGCATACATGCTTACTGTAACAATTAAAGCTGCGAATAGGGTAATTACTCTCTTCATGGTGTTGGATTTATTGGGTTAAATTTAACAAATTATTTCAAACGGTGTATTCATCGGGTAAAATTCCAGCTTTTGTCGTTTCTTTCGACTACGTTAAAACACTAATTTTTTTGGTACATTTTTTTAAAAGAAGCTTCATCATAGCGAAACATTTGAGTACTTTTTACAGGTTGTATTTTTTCCTTTTATTGAAACGAAACGAAAAAAAATCATGCTCTGGAAAATAATCCGTGAGCATGATCGATTTAAAAAACCAAAGGTAAAACGCCTTCGCGTCCTCGTCCAAAAGTATTGAAGGGCGTTTTAATGTTTGCGAAACTACATACATCATAAATAATACGCAATACGGGATTTCTACGCTTATTCTTTCGTATTTCACCTGTTGTTTTATTGCTGCTTTTAATTTTTGAAGTTTTTTCCATTCGTATATTCATAACTTAATGCCCCGAAAACTTGAAAGGTTCCGCATTTTTCAAACTTTTTTTCATTCTTTAGTGAAACTTCCCCGCCCGGATGAACATCCGTTCGGACGGGGTGCCCTGCCTGCCCGGCTGAATAGACGGGGTGTCTTTGTGGCAGGAAAAACCGAAAACCGAAGCGAAGCCGAGCTCAACCGAAGGTGCATAGCACCTGAGCTCTCGAACACATTTGAAAATGATGAATGTGTGAGAACCAGCAGGCCAGTGTTGCGGCAGTGGGAGCGAGTAACTACCAGCCACTGCATGCTGTATTTTCTTCTGACTTCTGACTTCGTGCTTCGAGCTTTTTCTATGTGCCTATGCATTTCTATGCTCCTATGTGTTAAAAAAAAATCCACGAGTAAAAAACTTCTCTCTTCAAATGTTCTATTGTTCGCTTGTTAAAAATCTTCGCGGCTTTGCGACTTTGCGTGAAAAAAATCGTTAAGAAAAAAATCGCAAATCATAAATCAAAGATCATAAATCAAAAAAAGCCCCCGTTTCCGGAGGCTTCCTCTTTTAACCTAATAACAACTAACTTTTAAAAACTATGAAAAAATTCGAAACGGTCACACCGTCGGATTTGCTTTTTCTATCGGTACAAGATAAATCATCAAATCAGCTTCCTCACCGCTTTCAACCTTTACGTTCGCATCAACATACGTTTCATAACCCTCACATTCAATACGCAGATTGTGTGTTCCACCGTCAATAGCTTCAATCAGACTGTAGCCGTCTTCATCACTTTCATCAGTAAGGTTGTCTTTACCCAAAATAACTATTGCCCCCTCAACAGGAAGGTTGGTATTTGCATCAATCACCGAAATGTTCACCAGAGCTTTCATCGCTTCAACGCTGGCTTCCGATTCAACATTGCTTTTGTGGTGCCCTGTGTCGATGATCTGTCTTGCATTTTCAAACTCCATATAAAAACGGTCATTGGTGTCTCTGAACACAAGCATCATCTTATCCACTTCATTTGTCCACAGCAGTCTGATTTCACGAATCAGTTTCGCAATCTTACGGTTGTTCGATACGCTCCGGCTGTTCGCCACTTCGGGCGCTTCAGCTTCAAGCTTGAATTTATCAAGAACCGTATTCATTTCGTTCATCAGCATGTTGTCAGCACCGTAGCTATTTAGTATCACAGTACCGATATTCATGGCAAGGTCATAAATGCCCTGGCAAAACGGTATCAGTATATGGTCCGGTTTTCTTTTCAGCAGGGTTTCGGTTATATGTACTTCACCCATCAGGCTGTAGTTTTCACTCTTGCTGGCGTATGCGTATATAGAACCTGCTACCCGCGTTGTTAAACGAACAAGCTTCTCCTTAGTGAAGTTTTTGTTTTGAGTAATACCAATAATAGATAACTCCTGTTCTTCAATAATAAGCTCAAGCTCTGCTTCCTTGGTTTTAACTGCCTGTACCGAGTTTGCAAGCTCCGCAATGGTATTGATCAGGGCTGCTTCTTCCTCGCACACTTTCAAAGCCGTGCGATTCATGTGCATTTGATTTCTGAATCTTGTTTTCATGGCTGACACTTTTTAAATTGTTATTTTTTCTTTTAGCTCCAGACCCGTCAACATTGGCGAATCTTGATACTAAGATAGCATTCCCCGCGCAAACAGTCAATATCCGATAAAGCTACGGTCGTTATCATTCAGTTAACGGTAGTTTCTGACAAGTTAACGGAAATATGTCAATATCTATATATGATACAACACATGCAACATAAATCGATTAATC
>JAZDMK010000145.1:0-3735 GCA_043800975.1 Bacteroidota bacterium
CCTGCTCCGGTTGCCGTCCCGCCTGCTGGCGGATTCGATGACAGCGTGACTGTGTAGGAGTTAACTGATTCCGTAAAGTTCGCCACTAACGTCCTGTTACCGGTAATTGTAAATTTGTAATTCGCATTCGTTGATACAATGTTTACCCCTTCCGTCCAGTTGGTAAAGATATATCCGGCATTCGCGGACGCTGCTACTGTTACTGAAACGCCTGAATCATATGATCCTGCACCGGTTGTCGTCCCCCCTGCTGGCGGATTCGATGACAGCGTGACTGTGTAAGTGTTGACTGTTTCCGTAAAGTTCGCTACTAATATCCTGTTACCGGTAATCGTAAATGTGTAATTCGGATCCGTTGATACAACGTTTACCCCTTCCGTCCAGTTCGTAAATGTATATCGAGCATTCGGGGTGGCTGCTACTGTTACTGAAGCGCCTGAAATAAATGACCCTCCTCCGGTTGTCGTCCCCCCTGTTGGCGGATTCGATGACAGCGTTACTGTGTACTGTGGTAGCGCTGTAGTAAAACTCCACACATAATCCGCTTGTAAGGCATTGCCCATTAAATCTTTAACCGATCGTGCAACCTTACCTGTGTAGGTAGTGTTGTATGCGAGTGGGGTGGTTGGCGCAAAGCTAAAGGTAGGACCTGTTCCATCATACGTCAATGTACCTGGAACCCCCAACACTCCTTTCAAAGTAAAAGATGCCTGGGTGATAGTTGCAGGGTTCATCCTTTCATTGAAGGTTACGGTAATTATCTGGTTGATGGGAACACCGGTAGCTGTTTTTGTGGGGTTTGTAGATATCACCATCGGGCATACTCCAACCTTTTCCACGAAATCATCTTTTTTGCACCCGGCAAATAATATAACCGATACTATTGCAAGGGTTGTTATTAGTTTTTTTGTTTTCATTTTATTTTTATTAATAATGCAATATTTTTCTATTTACCCAGCTTACTCACGATCATTTTCAAAAATCCATTTCCAAATGATTTAATGGCTTCAGGGTTTTTTGCTACTACGTTCGTAATGCCGAACATTAAAGCGGTACCGAGAAGCTTTTTAAACGGACTTTTCGTTATGCCTTGAAATAATATTTTGGAGAGATAACCGGCAGTCAGACCGACAGATGTGTTTAAGAGGTTGTCTTTTAAATCCCGGGATGCGACTGCTTCATTGAAAATGCTTTTGATAAGGTTGATTGGCTTTATACTCTCATAGGCGAGATGCAATTGTTCATTCAGCATTTTCGCTTCATCAGCCTGCTTTCTTTCTAATTGAAGGATTGCATCTCTTAGACCGGTTTCTGAATTTATTTTTTGCATGACATGCCTTATTTGAGTGCTTGTTTAATGATTAGCTCGCTGACAGGCTTTTTAATCCATTTATGAAGGAAAAAATGCAACACTATCACTGCGATAAGGTAAAATGCCGCAACAATAAAAAAACCGTAATAAGATTTACCGAGCAACTCTCCCAGCAATAGAGCAATGCCTATACTCAAAACAAGTGCGAACAAGGAAATCACAATGATGACGACCATTCGCGCTAACAATGAGGGCACTATAATGGTGGTTGACTCTAATAATTTGAGTTTTGAAAGCTCGAAGGTCGTTTTGCCGTATGCTTTAACTTGCTCAAATAATGATTCAATTGAGCTTAACGGGGTTTCCATGTTTTTACTTTTTAGCCTATCGCATTTTTCAGTCCACGGCAGTAGTCACTTCAGCAGCAACTTCTTCCACTTTATGCTTCGCATCTTTTGCTATGCGAACCGCTTCTTCTTTCACGGTTTCAAATTTCTCAGTGATGCTTTCAATGAAGTCATTGAATTTTTCTACTAATTCATCTGCATACTCATCGCTTTTTATGGAAATTTTCTTCCGCGTAGAGGAACCTTTTTCAGGAGCGAATAAGATTCCCAGAGTAGCGCCAATGGCAACGCCTGCCAATACGCCTAATAATACTTTTCCTGCACTCATAATTTTTGTTTTTAATAATTAATTAAACAAACACAGAGTACAAAGTTGAGTCTCTTAATGCTTATAAGCGTTACACAATTCCAGAAAAGAGTTACAACATTCACACATTATTCAGTGTGGTGCGCTTTTTGTTCTTGAGTTGCTTGAAGAAGGTAGGCGTTAAGCCCGTGACTTTCTTGAATTGGTTGGATAAATGTGCCACACTGCTGTAGTTCAGCTTGTAGGATATTTGGGTAAGATTGAGTTCATCATATATGAGCAATTCTTTTACCCGTTCAATTTTGTGATGGATAATGAAATGTTCAATAGTGATCCCTGTTACCTCTGAAAAAAGGTTGGCGAGATAGGTATAGTCATGGTTGAGCTTCTGGCGGAGGTAATCGGAAAAATTTGTTTTTGGAGGTTCGTCTGCATAATGTACCATCTCAACGATGATGATTTTTATTTTTTCAATCAGAATGGCTTTATGTTCATCCATCAACTCAAGCCCTGATTTCAATAAAGCGACTTTCAATTGGTTAAGCTGGGCAGTAGTAATATTCTCTTTGATCTCCACTTCACCTAAGTCCACCTTTACGCAATGCAAGTTGAGTTTTTCCAATTCCGACTTTACCACCATTTTGCAGCGAATGCTTACCATGTATTTGATGTAGAGTTTCATGTTCACACTGTTGCTAATATGTTTTCGGTTAACTCATAATATCATATCAGTCATAACGATATAAAGATAGTAAATTCTGTTTTACATCAAAAGGAATGACAAAATTTTTTAGTCGGGTAACAAGAGAAACCCGGTCATTCCGCATTGGGGAATGACCGGGTTTCTCTTGTTAGACGGATTCAGATAGTCCTGTTAATTGATAATCGAGATCATTTTCATTGCCTGATTACCATTGTAATACATCTTCAGGATATACAACCCTTTCTGAGTGTTAAAGGTTTTCCAGTGGACATAATTCCTGCCCTGGTTGAACTCCTGCTGGTCTATTTGCCCGACTTCCCTTCCGGTCATGTCGTATACTTTCAGGATAACCTTACCGTTCTCAGGCAGGTCAAACACGATCGTAGTTTCATAAGAGAATGGATTCGGGAAGTTGCTCAGGTTGAAATTCACAGTGGCAAGACGAACTGGCACATCATTAGCTGAGCCGAAAACAGTGACTTTGTTTCCAAGCTTCTCAATCGTATTGCCATGCAGGTCAAAACCAACGGCTTTTGCTTCGCTGACCACCATATTGGCATCGATGTCGGCCTGCGTAATGGTATGTGTTGCTGATACCATAAATGATTCGTCAGGCAGAAGAATGGTATTAGGCCGTGCGGTGATAATCACAGCGTTCGGATCGGTGACAGCAGTACTGATGATACTGACGTTACCCGAGTTTTTCACCAGGATATTGTAGTGTATGACCTCACCAACCATGCTGAAGTTGGTTTCCAAAGCTGAGGCAATGGTTGATAGTTCAGGATCTTGCAAACCAATAACCGTTATTGCATTACTGGACGTACCTACCGGTTGCTTGTCAGGATCTTTACCCGTTACATTAACTGATTTGACAATATTTCCTGCATCCAGGTCGGCTACTGTAACCGTGTAAAGAGCAGATAATTCAGCGCTTTTGCCAGGCGCCAGATTGATGACCGGACTGCCACTGAAGGTAAGATCACCCTGACTGGAGAGATCAATGTCGGTTAAGGAAACGTTTCCGCTGTTCTTAACCACGATGGTGTAATTAATCTCTTGACCA
>JAZDMK010000147.1:0-14687 GCA_043800975.1 Bacteroidota bacterium
TTTTAATTCTTCACGAATTTGCTCTTCTGCTGCAATGGCCGTAATAGCTTCAATACGTCGAACTCCAGCTGCAATAGCGCTTTCAGAAACGATTTTAAATAATCCGATCTGACCTGTATGCTCTACATGCGTTCCTCCGCAAAGCTCAATTGAATATTCCGGATCAAAAGAAATGACTCGTACACTGTCTCCATATTTTTCACCAAACAGCGCCATCGCTCCCATGTCTACAGCCTGCTCCATACTTACAGAACGTTGTTCTCCGCAACGAATATTTTTGCGGATTTTCTCATTCACCATGCGCTCTACCTTTTCGATTTCTTCATCCGTTAGTTTTGCAAAATGAGAAAAATCGAAACGCAAACGTTCCGGATCTACACGCGAACCTTTCTGTTCAACATGTGTTCCCAAAACCTTGCGCAATGCAGCATGCAACAGATGGGTTGCACTGTGGTTGTTCATCGTTAACACATGCTTTTTTTCATCCACTTTCGCAGTAACTGCTTCACTAATGTCTTTCGGAAGACGGTTTGCTATGTGAATGATCAAGTTATTTTCTTTGAGCGTATCAATGATTTCAATTTTTTCATCCCTTGAAAAAAGCCAGCCCTGATCGCCAACCTGTCCTCCAGACTCAGCATAGAAAGGTGTTTGCGCAAGTACTATTTGATACTGTTCTTTGCTTTTTGTTTTCACTTTTCGGAAACGTACAATTTCAGTTCCGCATTCTTTCAAATCGTATCCTAAAAATTCAGTATTCACATCCTTCTTCAGTTCAATCCAGTCTTCGGTTTCCACTGCTGCTGCCTGACGCGAACGATCTTTCTGCTTTTTCATTTCTGTATCAAACCCATCCATATCCACTTCCAGATTTTTCTCACGCGCCATCAGTTGCGTTAAATCAACCGGAAAACCATATGTATCGAACAATTCAAATGCGAAAGCACCTTCAATAATTTTATTTTTATTAGTTGAAATGTATTGTTCGAACCGCTGAATACCGGTTGAAAGCGTACGCAGGAACGATTGCTCTTCTTCCAGAATCACTTTATCAATCAATTCCATTTGTGAACGAAGTTCGGGAAATTGATCTCCCAGCTGTTCTTCCAGCGGACCCGTTAGTTTATGTAAAAAAGGTTCACGGAATTCGAGGAAGGTATATCCATATCGCACGGCTCTTCTCAGGATCCTGCGTATCACATAACCCGCTTTGTTGTTCGATGGTAACTGCCCGTCAGCTATAGCGAATGCAATGGCGCGAATATGATCAGCCACAACACGCATTGCAATATCCGCTACTTTTTCCTGTCCATATGTTTTTCCACACAAGCCTGCAATAAAGCCTATCAGTGGTTGGAACACATCAGTATCGTAATTGGATTTCTTTTTTTGAATAGCCATACACAGGCGTTCGAAGCCCATTCCAGTATCTACATGTTTGTTGGGAAGCGCATGCAGGCTGCTGTCTGCAAGACGATTGTACTGGATGAAAACAAGATTCCAAATTTCTACAACGAGCGGATGACCTGTATTTACCAATTCTTTTCCTGATATTTTTTTTCTGTCTTCTTCATCACGCAGATCGATATGAATTTCACTGCAGGGACCACAGGGACCGGTATCACCCATTTCCCAGAAATTATCTTTTTTGGAACCATCGATAATACGATCAGCAGCGATTACGCTTTTCCAATATCCACGTGCTTCCTCATCGGCTTGCAGATTTTCTTTTTCATCACCACCAAAAACAGTAACATAAATAAGGTTCTTATCAAGCTTATATACTTCCGTCAGCAATTCCCAACTCCATTCGATGGCTTCTTTTTTAAAATAATCACCAAACGACCAGTTACCCAGCATTTCAAACATAGTGTGGTGATAGGTATCGTGCCCTACTTCTTCCAGATCGTTGTGCTTGCCTGATACACGCAGGCATTTTTGTGAATCGGCAATGCGCGGGTGCTTCACAGCAGCATTTCCAAGAAACAAATCTTTGAACTGATTCATACCAGCATTGGTGAACATCAGCGTGGGATCGTTCTTGATCACCATGGGTGCTGAAGGAACTATATGATGTTGCTTTGAATTAAAAAATTCGAGAAAAATCCGGCGTATTTCATTCGCGTTCATAAGTACAAATTGTTTATCAATCGTTAAAATATCTTAAACCTGTCTAAATTGTGGTGGCAAATTTAGCCCAATTTCTTAGTTTTGCATAAAACAGATTCTCATTTACCGCAATTTCTGTAAACCTTTTTGCTGAAAAACGGTATAACACTGTTTACTTTTTATGCCAAAGACAAGATTTCACTTCGACCCGCATTCGCTCACCTTCAAGCAGGTAACGATTTCAGTGAAGCAAAAGCTGCTGAAAGTTGTCTCTTTGCTCGGAACCGGGCTTGCCTTTTCTGCGGTGACTCTTGTTATTCTTTACAATGTTGTTGACTCCCCTAAGGAAAAAAGTCTGAAACGTGAAATCGCGCAATACGAATTTCAGCTGAAGTTGATGAACGATCGCATGAAACAGTTGGATGTGGTTCTTACGGATTTGCAGAAACGCGATGATGACATTTACCGTGTTGTTTTTGAAGCGGAACCGGTTCCTGCTTCTATGCGCAACGCTGGTTATGGAGGCGTAAATAAATATGCCAAACTGGAAGGTTTTTCCAGTTCCGATTTACTTATTGAAGCCATGAAAAACATGGACCGCATGGCGCGTAGAATGTATGTACAGTCTAAATCCTACGACGCAGTGTATGAAATGGCCAAGAATAAATCGAAGATGCTAACCTGCATACCTGCCATTGTTCCTGTTCCCAACGGCGCTCGGAACATTGCATCAGGCTTTGGATACAGAATACACCCCGTTTATAAAACCTTGCGCATGCATACCGGTATCGATTTCATGTCGCCTCGTGGCGCAAAAGTATATGCTACAGGAGATGGCGTAGTAGAAAGTGCATCCTGGGAAGGCGGCTATGGAAACTGCGTAATAATCAATCACGGTTATGGCTACAAAACAATGTATGCACATCTTAGTGCATTCAAATCGAAAACAGGACAAAAAGTAACGCGCGGTGAAGTGGTTGGATACGTAGGGAGTACAGGGCTTTCTGTTGCACCTCACTTGCATTATGAAGTTTTGAAAAGCAACAAGCGTATCAACCCTGTTAATTTCTTCAGCAACGATCTTACGCCCGCTGAGTACCAGCAGGTGATTGAAGCCGCTTCGAAAGTGACACAGTCGATGTCATTATAATAATTTAACGCATGCCTTCCCTCTTTAAAACATTATTGATCATTCTTTCGATAATTATTTTTTCGATAAAATCATTTTCACAGCAATCTATTGTCAAAGGCAGCGTTGGCCAATTGTCAAAGATAAATCAAGATACTATTACCATCATCGGCGTCGGAGATATGATGCTCGGAACACAGTATCCCGACAAATCGTATTTATCACCGGATGACGGTGAATCATTGTTATCGCCCGTATACTCCATACTTCGTGATGCAGATGTCACTTTCGGGAATTTGGAAGGTGGTTTTCTGAACGCGAAAGGAACACCAAAAAAATGTAAAGATTCAACAGTCTGCTATGCATTCCGCATGCCTGAACATTATGTAAAACACTTTACTGCTGCCGGATTTGATGCATTAAGCATTGCCAACAACCATGTGGGTGACTTTGGTGAAGCCGGTCGCAAACGCACGGCTCAAATACTGGATAGTGTAAAAATAAATTACACAGGACAGATCACATGCCCGTTTGATACATTCACCGTGAATGGAACTAAATTCGGGTTCTGCTCATTTTCTCCCAATAATAATACACTGCAAATAACCGACAGTATTGGTGCAGCAGCATTGGTAAAAAAACTGGACAACTGGTGTGATATTGTTATTGTTTCTTTTCATGGCGGTGCAGAAGGCGCATCACGACGCAACGTTCCGAAGAAACATGAAATGTTTTACGGTGAAGATCGTGGCGACGTACACATGTTTGCACATTGCGTAATTGATGCCGGTGCGGATGTGGTGTTCGGCCATGGACCGCACGTGACTAGGGCTGTGGAGATTTACAAAAATCGTTTTATTGCTTATAGCCTTGGGAATTTCTGTACGTATGGCATGTTTAATTTAAAAGGAATCAGTGGTGTTGCGCCTTTAATTAAAGTGTATACAACAAAAAAAGGTGAATTTCTTTTTGCAAAAATCATTTCCACAAAACAAATTGGAAAAGGTGGGACTGTTTTAGATCCTGAAAACAAAGCCTACAACGAAGTAATGACCCTGACAAAACAGGATTTTCCAAACAATAATATTAAATGGGGCGCTGACGGAGTAATTACAAAATAAGGCGTTTCGCCATGACGAAACGTTTTTTGTAATAATCAATGTTATCGTATTTATCGATCAGCACTTTGTGGCGCCAGGTTGATGCATGAATCATCACGATGCCATCCTTATCATTTTTTATAACCAGAGAAACATGTCCAACACCGCCACCAGAGCTTCCTTTGAAGAACATCAGGTCGCCGGGTTGAATCTGATCCATGGCAATTTTTTTACCAACATGTGCCTGAGCAGGCGCTGAACGCGGAAGTGTAAAACCAAATTTACGGTATACAAAACTCACAAAGCCGGCGCAGTCAAAACCACGCTCACTGGAACCGCCATAATGGTATGGTTTACCAAGATATCTTTGTGCATAGCTGACAATGCTGTCAACCAGTGTTACTTTTTCTAACGAATCTTTTACCTTGTCACTAACTTTGAAATTGTGTGAACCTGACGGATCTTCTTTGATCCCAAACCGGTTCCCGGATGCCGGGAGGCCGAAAAATGTCAGAATTCCAAACGCCGCTACCAACAAAATTTTAATAATTGTCTTTCTCATCGGACGGCAAAGGTAACAGAATTTTCCAAAGGGGCAAAAGTCAAGTGCTTGTTTAACAATTTTTAAGATGTGTTTTGCGATAGAAAATCAAATTCATGCATATTAAATATCTGTTTCTTACAATAAAAAATGTAATAAATGAAAAGGAAGAATGTCCTTGTAGTTGAAGTCTATTGTTACACAATAATTTTCGTGATAAAAAATATCTCAAAGCTTCTATCTTTGTAAAAATTTTCATTAAAGAATTATGAGCATCAGCGCATTTTCAATGGTTAAAAACGCAGATAAACTGTACTATCCTGTGAAGGAAACCATTCTGTCGGTTCTTCCGATTGTGGATGAATTCATCATTGCACTTGGCAATTGTGATGCTGATGATAAAACACGCGAACAAATTCTTTCCATACAGTCACCCAAAGTCAAAATTTTTGATCGCGTATGGTCGGAGAAGGATTTTGTGGATGGACGTGTGTTTGCGAAAGAAACCACTTTTGCTTTAAATCAATGCTCTGGCGACTGGTGCATCTATCTACAGGCGGATGAGGTGATTCACGAAAAGGATCATGAAGAAATTGTAAAGATGTGCAACGAACATCAGAACAATCCGGAAGTAGATGGCTTTCTTTTTAAATATTATCACTTCTGGGGCGACTTTGATCATTACCTTCCTTTTCATGGATGGTATAAAAATGAAATACGGATTGTGCGTAATCATAAAAATATTTTTTCGTGGAAAGACGCACAATCGTTCCGAAAAGATAAGGATGAAAAACTGAATGTGCTTCCGCTGAATGCACGGATTTATCATTACGGATGGGTGAGGCCACCCGAACGCATGCAGACCAAACGCAAGGAACAACATTCGATGCATCATGGAAAAGCAGTAGCAGACGCAGACACAGGATTACGCCCCGGTGATTTTGACTATGGCCCTTTGGGAAAAATTCCTTCATTTAAAGGTACGCATCCATCTGTAATGGATGACTTCAGAAAGAAGCTGAACTGGCAAAATCAATTAAATTTCACAAAACACGGAAAAATTTCCAGACGAAAACACAAACACGAAAAATGGAAATACCGCCTGTTATCCTGCATTGAAAACAAACTGAATGGTGGTAAAGATTTCTTTGGTTATAAAAACTGGAATCTTTTGAAATAAAAGTTATTGGTTATTTGTTATCAGTTACAAAATTGTTCGTTTTTTTGGAAATCATCCGCCTGCAGATTTTAATAATTTTTAACCATAATTTCATTTATAAATCAGGTATCCTAATCTCAAAATCAATACTTGAAAATAAACTTTACAAATTCCTTTGACATCCGGAATTCATTAACCAGCTTATAAAAGATATCTTTATCTTCTGGATATTTCTTCAAGCTTCGAACCCCGAACTTTGAACTTTGTTAATCGGGCATCAAGCAACCGGCATCAGTCTTTTTTACTATCTTTGCCATTCTGTTATATGAAGCTCCGAATTACATATCTGTTTACCCTGCTTTTGCTCTCCGGCGCTGCGTTTGCAGTTGAGCCCGACAGTACAGAGTATGAAAATGATTCGGTAAAAGTCAGCTACTTTTTTTCATCCGGCTGGTTTCTGAACAAGCACATCGAATCGAAGGCGGTCGACACTACACTGCATACATTTCAAATTTACCGAAGGGAAAATCAAAAAGATGATTTTTTAATCAATCATGGAAATGCTGGACAGACATGCTCTTCACTTCGTTTTACGATGCTTAAGAAAGACATGTTCGAGCACGGCCACAACATTCTTACTCCTTACCTCACACCTTCAGAAGACGTGGCCTACTATATCACTGATAAGCCTTATTCTGATTTGTATTTTGTCAGTGGTTCGAAAAAAGAAAGTGTGTTTCATATTGTGCATTCACAAAATCTGACAAAGAACCTGAATGTTGGATTGCGCTTTGATCTCACCAATTCCGAAGGAAGTTATTTCAATCAGAAAACCGACGACCGTGGACTGATCCTGAATGCACGTTTTATTTCCTCGTCAAAAAAATACAGATTCTTCTCGCATTTTATTTACAACCGCCTGAAGATTGCTGAAAACGGCGGGCTTGCCAGTCTGGATGATTTTGAAAACAATCCTGCACAAAACTCTTCCTTTTATCCGGTGAATCTTACTATTGCAAAGAATACGGTTAAAAGAAAACTTTTTTATTTCGGCCAATCCGTGGATATTGTTACTGATAAAAAAATCAAAGACATCGACAGTACAAAAAAGATAATACGGCATTACAATCCCAGACTGCGACTGACACACGAATTTACTTTTGAAGATCGTTCTTACATTTACTCTGATGAAATGTTTTCATCTTCTTATTATCAGAATGCTTTTCTTAATCCCGAAAAAACATACGATTCCGTCTACTTTTATACTTTGAATAACAGCATCATTCTTTCTAAACTTGAGAATGACAGCACCAAGAATTTCTTCTCGCAAATTCAAGTCCGGACGGGCGTTAAGCACATGCTTGCCTTCAATTCATTTCCAGACACCACTGTGCAGGATCTAATTGTTATTGCCGGTTTATCAACTTCAAAGCATAGTCTGATGCGTTTCTCCATGAATGGGGATTATTGTTTTAATGGAATTAGTCAGGGTGATTACAATGCCGAAGCGGTTGCGGAGATAAACAAAGATTTTAAAAATAAACGCCGTTTTCATTCCGACATTTCATTTTCAACCGGCTATTTTGGTCCTTCCTTCTTCGATGAACATTATACTTCCAATCATTTTGCATGGGATTACACATTCGAACATTCTACCTTTTATGAAACCGCACTTCATTCTGAATATGCCGGATACAAAGCCAGCGTGTCTCATTCCTACATCACAAACCTGATTTATTTTGATGTGTTGGCAAGGCCCAAACAATATACTCTTCCGGTTAATATTACTTCTTTTGAAATTGAAAAAACTTTTAAAGTAAGGAATATGCGCCTTACAGGTCATGCCATCTATCAGAAAGCGGATCATGAAAATATTGTAAGAATTCCTGCTATTGTTACCAAGGGAACTTTTTCTTTTAACAAATATGCTTTTAAAAAAGCACTGCTCTGGGGCTTTGGTGCCGATGTACTTTTCTTCACAGGTTATTACGCCGACAGCTACATGCCAGCATCCATGGTGTTGTATCAGCAGAATGACCATAAGATTGGGGAATATCCTTTTCTCGATTTTTTTATTACCGCAAAAATTAAAAGGGCACGCTTTTTTGTAAAAACAGAACACCTGAATGCAGGACTGATGGGAAACAAATATTATCTGCTTCCTGAATATCCTTCTGCCTGGCGTACTTTTAAATTTGGTATTTCCTGGATCATGATGAACTAAATGATTGAATTATGCGAAAGACATTTATAATCCTACTCATACTTTGTGTTCCTTTCATTATTAAGGCACAGGCTAAGTTTGCAACTTCCGATCAGATCGCGGCTTTCTTCAAAACCAAGACAATGCTAGTGCTGGACGAAGATCCGTTTTCGCCAGGAAATATTGAGTTGGAAGATGCATTTAAAAAATTCTGGAAGATTACTCCTTATGAAATCATCAAAATGGAAGACTTCGAAAGCAAACGAAAAAATCCTGCTTTATCTTTTGTAATGATTTCACAGGCATCGTATACCGAAAGAGAAGAAGTAACCAATATCACCCTGTTAAATTTTGTTCTGGGCAGCAAAACCGGTAGCTTCACAGCCATGCCTGACCTTGGCTCTATTCCTTTATCAATTCGTGAAGAAGACGAAGAAAGTTTTGATTATCTGATTCCTTTACTGGTTCAATTTTTACAGTCGCAAATCCGTTATTTGAATGATCATCCTGAAACAGACATGAAAAACATGCCGGATTATTACAATACTTTTACAAAGGATATTATTACTAAGGAGCTCTGGATCCCCCAGGCAGCCCTTACTGCAGATGTCAATACCCTTGAAAAGATAAAAGGCATCTATCCCGGAAAAGTTAAAATTGTGACAACCGAAGAAATTGAAAAAGCCATTGCTGCCCGTATGGAAAATGTTTTAACAACACATATCGTAGGACCCGTTGCAGGCGCCACGAAGGGAAAGTGTTGGAAAATGGTCATCAGTGCAAAAGATGGTAAAGCTTATTATGTTGCTGAACATTTTGTGAATGAAGACAAACAGAGCGGCTTGCTGGAAAAAGATTTTAAAACTTTTGCAAAATAACCTCCTCAAAAAATCAACCATGAAAAAAATTATTATTCCCTTATTGGCTCTGCTGCTGCCACTGCTCGTTCTCGGTCAGGAAAACACAAAAAACATTGTAACAAAAGTTACCGATGTTACGGTTTATATGTCCAGCGCCCGCATCACTCACAAGGCTGATGTTACACTTAACAAAGGAAAATACACACTGATTTTTGCCGGTGTGGCTCCTTCGATCAATCCTGCCACAGCACAGATTACAGCAAATAAAGATGTGAAAGTTACGTCTGTAACATATCTTATTGACTATCTAGAAAAGAAAGCGGAAAGCCAGCATGTGCTAAGCCTGCGCGATAGTTTAAAAATTGTTGCAAAAAAAATAAAAGCTATCAGTGATGAACTCTCGGCCTTTGCCAGCGAGAAAGAGCTTGTGCTGAAGAACAATGATATGAAGGGCACAACAACTGGAATGTCAGTTCTTGAATTAACCAAGGCAGCTGATTTCTATCGCCTGCGTTTGAATGATATCAACGGACAGATGCAGAAACTGAATGAGCAGAAAGAAAACCATGTTGCAAATCAGGATCGCATGCAAAGACAATTGAATGAATTAAATTCAAAACAATACCAGCCTTCCTATAAACTTTCTGTAACTGTGGATGTGCTTAATGCAACAAATACTCCTGTCACTGTAAATTATTTGACAAGTGGTACCGGCTGGGCTGCCTATTATGATATTCGTGCCAACGATGTGAACAGTCCTATACAGCTTGAATACAAAGCGAAGGTCTTTAACAACTGTGGCCTTGCGTGGGATGATGTAAAACTTACTTTATCTACCGCTGATCCTTCACAATCGGCACAAAGACCCAACCTCACACCCTGGACATTGAATTATCAAAACGATAGTTATAAAAATTATAACCGCGGCAATAATTTGGGATCAGAAGGGTATTTGAATTATAAAGCCCCGATGCTGGATGAAGATGCAAAAGGTTATGGAGATACCACAATGTATTTTTCCAGCCTCAAAAAAGAAAAAGGAAAGCGCACGAATGCATTTACTAACATTCAGGTGTCAGAACTGAGTGTGGATTTTGAAATTAAAACACCTTACTCTATTCCTGCCGACAACAAAGTTTATTTTGTAGATATACAGGCGCAGGAATTACCCGCCACATTCAAATACATTTCAATTCCCAAAATGGATAAAGATGCATTCCTGGTTGCAAGTGTTACCGGATGGGAAAATCTGAATCTGATTGAAGGAAAAGCCAACATTTATTATGGCGGAACATTCATTGGCGAATCATATATTGATACACGTTTTGCAGATGACTCACTGGAAATTTCTTTGGGCCGAGATAAAAAAGTTGCAGTAACACGCACAAAGAAGCAGGACTTAAGCGGCAAGAATCTGATCGGTACCAACCGCAAAGAAAACTTCACGTATGAAATCACAGTTCGCAATAACAACAGCGTTCCTATTGTGGTTGAACTGCAGGATCAGGTTCCTATTTCGCAGGAAACCGACATCAAAGTAGATGTGAACGAAACCAGCAAAGCCACGCCCGATCCATTGAACGGCAAGCTAGTGTATAACTTTAAACTGAATCCTTCGGAAACAAAAGTGATCACAATATCTTTTTCGGTGCAATATCCAAAACACAGGAAAGTGAGTATTCAAAGAACACGCAGCGTTGCCTGCCCTTCTTTTTAAAATGAAATAAAATAATGCAGTGTCAATCATTCTTCGACTCCGCTCAGAATGACAACACCTAAAAATTGAAAATTGACAATTGAAAATCGAAAATAGAATATGGCTGACGACAAAAAAATAATTTTTTCAATGGTGGGACTGAGTAAAATTTTTCCTCCCCACAAACAGGTTTTAAAAGATATTTATCTTTCATTTTATTATGGTGCGAAGATCGGAATCATTGGTCTGAACGGCTCGGGTAAATCTACACTGATGAAAATCATTGCCGGAGTGGAACCTTCATTTCAAGGAGAAGTTGTGTTTGCGCCCGGGTACAGCGTAGGATTCCTCTCACAGGAACCGGAACTGGATGATACAAAAACAGTACGACAGATCGTGGAAGAAGGCGTAGGCGAAGTGGTTCAGCTGCTGAAGGAATATGAAGAAGTAAACAATAAGTTCTCGGAACCATTGGGTGATGACGAAATGAATAAACTGATTGAAAGGCAGGGAGAATTAACTGAACTACTTGATCAGCATAATGCATGGGAACTGGACAGCCGTCTGGAACGTGCGATGGATGCACTACGTTGTCCGGAAGGTGATGCACCGATTCTAAATTTATCGGGAGGTGAAAAAAGACGTGTCGCTCTGTGTCGTCTGTTGCTGCAGGAACCCGACATTCTTCTTCTGGATGAACCTACTAACCATTTGGATGCCGAATCGATTCAATGGCTGGAACAACATCTTCAGCAATACAAAGGTACTGTCATCGCAATCACGCATGACCGGTACTTCTTAGATAATGTTGCCGGTTGGATTCTGGAGCTCGATCGTGGGGAAGGAATTCCCTGGCAGGGGAATTACACCTCATGGCTGGAGCAGAAAACCAAGCGCATGGAGATGGAAGAAAAAACAGAAAGCCGTCGTCGAAAAACATTAGAGCATGAATTGGAATGGGTGCGCATGTCTCCGAAAGCGCGTCATGCCAAAGGAAAGGCAAGGTTGACTGCCTATGAAAGAATGATGAGCGAAGATGTAAAGCAAAAAGAAGAACGACTTGAAATTTATATTCCCAATGGTCCACGCTTAGGTAACAAAGTGATTGAAGTGAACGGTGTTTCGAAAGCTTTCGGCGATAAATTATTATTTGAAAATTTAGAATTCAATTTGCCACCTGCAGGAATCGTAGGTGTGATCGGCCCGAACGGAGCCGGAAAAACAACTTTGTTCCGTTTGATCATGGGTATGGAAACACCCGACAAAGGTGACTTTGCGGTGGGTGAAACCGTGAAAGTAGGATACATCGACCAGACGCATACATCCATTGATCCTGAAAAAAGTGTTTACCAGGTAATTTCCGGCGGAAATGAAGTAATACTGATGGGCGGACGCAGCTTGAATTCCAGAGCTTATGTTGCTCGATTTAATTTCAGCGGTGCGGATCAGGAAAAGAAATGCGGCGTTCTCTCCGGTGGAGAAAGAAATCGATTGCATCTTGCACTCACATTGAAAGAAGAAGCCAATGTGCTACTCCTCGATGAACCCACAAATGATATTGATGTAAACACATTGCGTGCGTTGGAAGAAGGTCTTGAAAATTTTGCAGGTTGCGCTGTAATCATCTCGCATGACCGCTGGTTCCTCGATCGCGTAGCAACTCACATTCTCGCATTCGAAGGCGATTCACAGGTATGTTTCTTTGAAGGAAGTTATTCGGAATACGAAGAAAATAAACGTAAAAAAGGTGGCGATACAGAACCCAAACGCATACGTTACAAAAAACTGATTGCATAATGAAACTTTGCAGAAACATTTTTTTCAACATTGCATTTCTGCTTTCAAACTTTCTGTTTGCACAAGGTGAAGGCGGAATTAAATGGCTGAAGATTGAAGATGCCATGGCACAGAATGAACTCCAGAAAAAGCCAATCCTGATCGATTTTTATACTGAATGGTGCGGTTGGTGTAAAAAGATGGATGCCTCTACATACGCTAATCCCGGATTGGCAGCATATATCAATATGTATTTTTATGCGGTGAAGTTTGATGCAGAAACCCATGACACCATTGTCTATGAAGGAAAAAAGTATACCAATAAAAGCAAAGAAAAAAGATCTTCCCATGATCTGGCAATAAAACTTCTCGAAGGAAAGATGAGTTATCCCACAACACTTCTTTTCAATAACAATTTCAAATTTCGTTTAGCTGTTCCCGGATATGTTGACGGACCAACACTGGAGCCTATTCTGATCTATGCGCTGGAAAATGTTTTTCTTAGCACACCGGTTGAAGAATTCAGAAATGAATTTAAAAAAGCATTTATCGATACAACCTGGAAACGCTACGATGTGAATTGGACCAGCTTTACAGAAGCTATGAAGAAACGCGAGAAAAAACCGAAACTGGTTTTCCTTAGTATTTACACCGACTGGTGCAACAGCTGTAAAACCATGCAGAGAAGCACTTTTCGAGATTCTACTTTATCTGTTTATCTGAACAAAAATTTCTATTGTGCATCACTGAATGCCCAAAGCTTCGATACGATTGTATACAACAATGTTAAATTCGGATTCAATCCTCAAGAGCAAGCTTTTCATTCCTTTGTAAATGCAATTCAAAACAACAGCCCTGCCCTACCCTGCCTAGTTGTGTTTGATGAAGAAGGAAAAATAATTGCCACACTTCCATATTATTATTCAGCAGCATCCCTGCACAAGGTGCTTGGATATTTTGTGAGCGGCGCTTATAAAAAACAGAAGTGGGAGGAATACCAAAAAACACTGAAATGATTCGCATCAATCAGTCTTTGCTGACAACAGTTTCAAAAGAAGCAGCGCAGTCGTTACGCAAACGAAAGAATTATAATTTTCACAAAGAAACGAGTGACCCCATCCAGCGATTATTGAATGCGATGGAGCCGGGCACCTATGTATGTCCCCACAAACACGAAGATCCTGATAAGCGGGAAGTATTTTTTATTTTAAAAGGAAAAGCTGCCGTGATTGAATTTGATGAGGAAGGAAATATTACTGATCATGAAATTCTTGATCCAATACATGGTCGTTATGCCGCAGAAATCCCCGCACGCGTATACCACACCATTGTATGCCTTGAAGCAGGAACCGTAGCTTATGAAGTAAAGGACGGCCCCTATTCTCCCGCTGATGATAAGAGCTTTGCAGCTTGGGCGCCGCAAGAAGGAAGTGAGAAATGCGATGAATACCTGAATGATTTGTTGAAGAAGATTTGAAAATCATTATTGTTATTTCTCTAAAAAATCGCCAGAATTTATTAGTTTTCAATTTTAGTCCCATATTTTTAGAATTCATGTTGCATAAATAAGATGAAATAATATATTTGTATTTCATTATGCAATCTTTCCGCCTGATAATCATTTTTTTATTTCTGGTTCTGCCATGGTATCTTTCTGCGCAATCATATACAAATACTGCTAAAGATGCTTCCGTACTCATCGAATATTTTAACAAATATCATTTCAGTCCACGTCCTATTGATGATGCTTTCTGTCAGGATTTTTATGATGATTTTATTCATACCCTTGATCCCAAAGCCACAATTTTTCTATCGGGCGACATAGAAATTTTTAGGGCTTATTTAAAAAAGCCCGATGATCTTTTATTAAGAACATCCCCCTTATTTCTCGAAACTGTTGCTACTGTTTTCAATAAACGTCTTACAGAAGCTGACAGTCTGATTGGAACTCTTTCGAAGCTGCCATTTGATTTCTTGGTCCGAGATACAATGTATGTGGCCGATTCTAAAAATCTGAAGTACAAAAAGGATGCGGTGGGTATGAAAAAGTTGTGGACCAGCCGCCTGAAATACATTTGCCTTTCGCTGGTGATGGAAAAAATTTCTAAAGAAGA
>JAZDMK010000149.1:0-2347 GCA_043800975.1 Bacteroidota bacterium
ACTTCTTTAATTTTTGACAAAAATATTTTTCTCTCATCATTTGGTGGTTTTGCTAACCTGAAATTGACCACCTCTGATTCTGATTTAGTTCGGATAAAGAATAACTCTATCAAATGTTTTTTTATAAATTAGACACACTGATTTGTCAAGTATTTATTAATTAAGGCTAATTGCTTCCTGTTAAATTAGAGCTGGATTGACTATTTTTTAAAAAAGGAGGCAAGATATGTCTGATATTGAAAAAAGGATTGGTGGGAAAATAACAGAAATCCGTTTGGCACAAAAATTTACGCAAGCACAACTTGCCGAAAAAAATAATGTTAGTGTTGAAACCATATCCCGCCTGGAAAGAGGTGTATCTTTTCCTTCATTGATAACCATAGCAAATATAGCTAACTCGCTTAACATTCCATTAAAAACCTTTTTTGAGTTTGATGAGCATCAGGCAAAAGACAAATCTTTTGAAAGAGAGCTATCAAAACTTACTGCTTTTTTAAGAACTTTGGACAAAAAAGAAATAGTCATCGTTCATAAGGCCTTAAAGACTATTTTTAAGAGTTTGGACAAGATAGGCGCGACACATGGGTAGAGTAGAAATCCGGCGGGACGGAACTCTGTTTTCAGGATTTGCCTTTTCCTTTAACAATCAGTGGCATGCCGTCTTAAAAAATTAGTAATTACTCGGGCGTATAGGCTGAAGGCTTTTAGGAAAAAGACTCATAAAACCCAATTATAACCTGGGAGCATTACCAGTTTGTTAAAATTGGGATGATATACACACAGTATCGTCATTCTTGTAAAAGCGGGAACCCAGTCGTTTCAAGTAGTTGCAGATCAATCATTTTTATATATGCGATCAATTTGTCGGGTTATCGGGTGTGGTAAACCCGCTACGTTTGCGGAGATAACTCAGGGCGGGGTATACTTACATCAAATTTCGCAATGGCGGGTTTATCCCTCCCGAATAGAGTTTATGTGGCTCTTACTTTTGCGTATTTTGCGCCTTTTTTGCGGCTAATATTTTTTTCGAGCAGCATATTTCCACCCGTGTCTGCGATGCCGGCATAACAGTTATCAGCGGATTCCATTCGCCCATGGAACGTGAATGCCTCACAATACTTTTACGCGGCACCCAGCCCGTCATCATCTGCCCGGCCAGAAGTATCAACAACATGCGGATAAATAAAGAATATAAAAAGCCCCTGAAAGACGGGCGGCTCCTTTTTCTCTCTCCATTTGATGAAAACCAACAACGCCTTTCCGCCAAAAGATCCCATTACCGCAATCTTTTTGTCGCAGCCATGTCTGCCGTTATTTTCGTAGCCCATGCCGGCCCTGCCAGTAAGACAGAAGCGTTTTGCAAGGAAATCCTCTCTTGGCAAAAACCAATTTATACATTTGACAGTGATTACAACAAAAACCTTATCAAAATGGGCGCGCAATGCTCTGGAAACGTTGGACAGCCACTTTACCCAATGCGGAATGCTGGACGGCTTCCAACAGAAAAAATACTGAACGTTTGACATTTTCATTTTTCCTGCATAAATACTATACAAATGTTTAGTGCAAACATCCTGACACCCAGACAAACTGAAATTATAGACTTTCTCCAAGAATTGCGGCGCGAAGAAAAAAATGCGCCGGATTTAAAAGCCCCAAAGCGGCAGCGGATCATGTGCGTGCTCTGGAAAAAAAGCGGAAAGCCCATTCCACTCCGACCTGACTCCCATCGGTGAAATGGGCATTCAGGGAGTTGTCATGGCCGTTCTCAGACGAATATATTGAATATATGGGATAAATTGCGATGGAAATATCAAACCTTATTAAGAAACATATGCCGACTCCGGCAGGAATGATATTTTATGATTCTTTTGAATCCGTCAAACATGATGTTAACTTACTCGGATATGTGTCGGTCATCGGTCGTGCCTGGCGTGAAATAAAACTTGATGGTGTACTCTGCCTGGATAACCGCCCTGTCTTGTATCTGAAAGAGTATGGTCGCCCTTTTACTCTTTCAGAGCGAATCTTTTTTCAAAGGCTTTTCTGGAATCAAGGCGTAGCCAATATCCTTGTTCTGACTGATCCGACATCTGTATATATCTATTCGGGGTTGGCAAAACCACAAAAAGAGCGCTCAGATAAAGAGAGGCTGGAAAACGCTCTTGTTGAGATATTGACTCTGGCCGACTACGTGCAGCGAATTCAGTCCTTGTATTATGAACTGGCGACGGGTCGCTACTACGAGGTGAACCGGAAACATTTCGACCCGGATCAGTCTATGGATTCCTGGCTTTTGAACAATCTTCGTGCTTTGCGCGATGTATTAATTCAGGGCAATGATAAA
>JAZDMK010000277.1:0-44231 GCA_043800975.1 Bacteroidota bacterium
TATCAACTTTTGCTTCTCTCCATATTAAGTGGTGTTCTGCTTTATTTCTCATGGCCTGTGGCTGGCAGATCTATTCTGCTGTTTGTAGGTTTCATTCCTCTTTTATTTATTGAAGATCATTTTTACAAGGCAAAAAAAAGCCTGAGCGGACTGAATGTTTTTGGATATTCTTACATCGCTTTTTTTATTTTTAACATAACCACTACCTGGTGGATCTATTACGCATCCTTCTTTGGAGCTGTGATGGCAATCTTTTTCAATTCGCTTTTCATGTCTTTGGTGATGGACTTTTTTCATCTTGCCAAAAAACGCCTGGGGGAATGGGCCGGTTACTTATCACTCCTTTTCTTCTGGATCTCGTTCGAATACCTTCACATGGACTGGGATCTTTCGTGGCCGTGGCTTACACTGGGAAATGGCTTTGCCATGGATTACACCTGGATACAATGGTACGAATACACCGGAGCATTAGCTGGTTCACTTTGGGTTTTGGTTGTTAACATTCTTCTTTTTCATTTCTTCAAAAAAATGTTTGCAACTACATTTCGTGTATCATACCTATGGCTCGTTTCCGGCGTTCTGACCGTTGCACTTCCCATTTTGTTTTCTTTATGGATGTATCATTCTTATGAAGAAAAGGGCGATGCTGCCAACGTTGTGGTTGTTCAACCCAACATTGATCCTTATCACGAAAAGTTTAGCGGAATGACATCCAACAAACAACTCGATAAACTTCTCCATCTTGCCAACGAAAAAACAGATGATAAAACTGATTTTTTAATTGGTCCTGAAACAGCTATTCCCCAAGGCATCTGGGAGCTTGAAGTAAACGAAACATGGAGTATGGATTCCATACGCAAATTGACAAATAAATTTCCCCGATTACGTGTAGTGCTGGGTCTGGCTTCTTACAAATTATTTAATCCCGGCGAACCACTTTCCATAACAGCCCGCCCCCATAAAGAAAACGGAGAAGTAGTTTATTATTATGATGAATGTAACACAGCAATGTATCTGTGTCCCGGAAAAAGTCCGCAGTTTTATCATAAATCAAAACTTGTCCCTGGCGTAGAAATGATGCCATTTCCAAGGTATTTAAAGTTTCTGGAATCGTTTGCCCTTGATCTGGGCGGCTCTGTTGGCAGCCTTGGCAAACAAGATGAACGAACTGTGTTCGACGGAGGAGATAAATTTAAAATCGCTCCTGTTATCTGTTATGAATCTATCTATGGAGAGTACGTAGGCGAATACGTTCGCAATGGCGCCAATCTGATTTTCATTATTACAAACGACGGTTGGTGGGGAGATACTCCTGGTTACCGTCAGCACTGCGCATACGGGCGCTTAAGAGCCATCGAAATGAGGCGCAGTATTGCACGTAGCGCAAACACCGGCATTTCTTGTTTCATCAATCAGCGTGGCGATATAATTTCTCCAACACAATGGTGGCAGGCAGATGTGATTCGCGGAAAAATTCTCGCCAACAACGAAATGACTTTCTATGCCAAAAACGGCGATTATATTGCACACGCTTTCCTATACGTATCAGCACTTGTGCTACTGATGCAGATTTTTTACTGGGCAAGAAAAAAATGGTTTTTAAAATCCCTTGAGAAGTAGTTCTGCCGTATTATTAATGCAGTCGTTCACAGGTGAAAATTTAAAATTAACTGCTTTCTTAATTTTTTCGTTGTTGTATTTGTAAGTCCTGAAAGCTGTATTAACCGTCTCTTTTGATATTCGTGCCGATGAGCTGCTGAAAAAGGAACGTATCGCTTCCAGCCTTACTGCAAAGGACGCAGCTGATTTTGAAATACCCACATGCGGTGCTTTTACTGTGAGTGCCGCAGCCATTCTACTAAATAAATCTTCGTACGAAATATCTTCTGCTGAAACAATAAAACGTTCTCCGGAAATTTCTGAATTCATAAGTTCTTGCATCGAACGCACAACATCATCCACGCATACATAGCCATTCATTCCGGGTGTATAATATTTCAATCCGTTTTTCACAAGATTAAACAAAGCAGGACTACCGTTTTTCCAGTCACCGGCGCCTAGGATAACAGCAGGATTTACAATTACTGCATTCAGGCCTTCCGCAATGCCGCGCCACACTTCCAATTCACCTTTCCATTTGCTTTTCGAATAATTCGAATTGTCTGAAGATTCTTCCCATAACGTTTCTTCATCAAACAATCCGGTAGCCGCGTTTCTTCCCAGCGTGGCAATAGAGCTGACATGACAGAATTTCTGAACATTCAGTGCCAATGCAGCATTCACAACATGGGCCGTTCCGCCTGCATTGATTTCCATCATTCTCTTTTTGTCCTTTTTTAAAAAAGAAACCACCGAGGCACAATGATAAACCTGTGTTGCCGATTGCATGGCATCTTCCACAGAAAAATATTCACATACATCTCCTTCTGCCCAACGGATGTTCGAAAATTTATTTTCTACGCCATGCAGCCTGAATATTTTTTCAGTTAAGGCTGCTGAAGAACCTTTCCGTTTTAAAGCGACGATCTCATCATTCCCTTTCGAAAGTGAAGCCAGCAAATGTGATCCTAAAAATCCGGTTCCTCCGGTTACAAATATCATGGAGTAAAAGTATGCAAAAGGAAATATCCTTGCAAATGAAAAGAGATGAGGGAATGTTATTAGTTAATCGTTATTGGTTATTAAGTTTTTCTTCGGGCTTCAGACTTCCAACACAAAAGAATTTCTTCTGACTTCTGTCTTCCGACTTCGAGCTTTATTCTATGTGTTAAAAGAAAACGAAAAGCCTTAGCTACCGCATGCATAATCATCCGTCATCCTGCTAGAGCGTTAAACGTTAATCAATAAGTTTTTCACTACTATTTCCTGCTGAATAAAAAAAGCATGAAAATGCTATCTTTGCCAAAAGAATAAATTTTACAGTCATGAAAAATTTTGCAGGTGAACTTCAATGGCGGGGAATGATGCACGACATAATGCCAGGCACAGAAGAACTTTTAATGAAAGAAGTTACCTCAGGTTATATCGGCTTTGATCCTACTTCCGATTCACTGCACGTAGGAAGCATGGCGCAAATTATGACGTTAATATTTTTTCAGCTGGCTGGCCACAAACCCTTCGCATTGGTGGGCGGTGCCACAGGCATGGTAGGCGACCCTTCTGGAAAATCGCAGGAAAGAAATTTACTGAATGAAGACGAGCTCCGATATAATGAAAGTTGCATTCGCAAACAGCTTGAAAAATTTCTTGATTTCAATTGCGGTTTGAACAGTGCAGAAATGGTGAACAACTACGATTGGTTTAAGGATTATTCTTTTCTTCATTTTATTCGTGATGTTGGAAAGCATCTTTCCATTAATTACATGATGGCAAAGGATTCCGTGCAGAACCGTCTGGAGAATGGAATGTCGTTTACCGAATTCAGTTATCAGCTGGTGCAGGGTTACGATTTTTACTGGCTCTGGAAAAACAGAAACTGCAAGCTGCAAATGGGCGGCTCCGATCAGTGGGGAAACATTGTTACCGGAACGGAACTGATACGCCGCATGTCGGCAGGAAATGCATTTGCTCTAACGACACAACTGATCAAAAAAGCCGATGGAACTAAATTCGGAAAAACAGAATCCGGCAACATCTGGCTCGATCCGAAAAAAACATCGCCCTATGCTTTCTATCAATTCTGGCTCAACAGCAGCGATGCCGATGCAGCCGCTTTCATTAAAACTTTTACACTGAATGAAAAAGAAGAGATTGATGTACTGATAGCACAGCATACGCTGGCCCCGCACGAACGGGCGTTGCAGAAAGCATTAGCCAAAGATATTACTTGCCGCGTTCATTCCGAAAACGATTACAACCAATCGCTGGAAGCCTCCGAAATTCTTTTTGGAAAAGGCACTACCGAAATGCTGATGAAGCTCGACGAAGGCATGCTTCTTTCCGTTTTTGAAGGCGTTCCGCAAAGTGATATTTCAAAATCGGTGATAGAAAATAAAATAAACATTGTTGATTTTCTCACCGACAACACCGGCATCTTCCCTTCCAAAGGTGAAGCCCGCCGCATGCTGAAAGACAACGGCATTTCGATCAACAAACAAAAAGTAACCGAAGAATATTCTGTCAGCACAAACGATCTGATAAACCAGCGCTATGTATTGGTGCAAAAGGGAAAAAAGAATTATTATTTGGTGAAGGTTGTTTGATTTTTCCCGAATAATATTTCTTGCCCGAAGTCGGGAGACCGAAGGCCGAAATGAAAATGTTTTAACTTTTTTGATTTATTTAATTACAATGATTCTTTTCGAAACAGAAGGTCTATTATTAAATTCAAAAATTGCAAAATACAAGCCAGCGTTCAGAGTACGAATATCTATTACACATCCCTTATCAGAGATTTTTTCTGTCAACAATTTTTGACCTTGCAAATTGATTATTGAAACTCCAGAAATTGGAATATAAGAAGACACTTGAATGAAATCAGCTGCAGGGTTAGGTGAAACAACTATTGATATAGAAGTATTTAAATTTTCTGAAGCCGATAAAATAAGTTCAGTTCCGCAAGCAATTCCATTTTTCTTAAAATAAACAATGCTTTCATTTTCCCATTCAATATCAGAAAACCATAATACCCACTTATCATGATAATAAACACCTATGCCTTCAACATATTTGAATTCGGTTTCTGGTGGCGGACCACCTGTATCATACTGCCCCCAGCAATTATCGATTGCACAATATTTCAAATTGTTATTTGAATATTCAGTAGCAGTCCATAAATACTCCCCACAATAATTGACAACAGAGAAACTGTGGTCAGCCCCATTTGTTTGCTGATAATTTTCGGGGCCTTTAAACTGTTCATAGGGTAAAGACTGGACAACATAGTGCTTGTGGAATTTTAGGCTTATTGTATCAATCGTTTCATAAGTTGAATCAACATAAAAAAGTGTTTGCCTTACTGAATAAATCATAGAATCCAATGTAACATTCCGGCTGAGAATTTCATATTTTCGAAAGCGATCATAATTTAACCAAGGCGGATAGTTGCTATAACTTTTTATTTCCCTGTATTGAATTATATCACCAGGTTGATAATCATATAGTTTTTCATTTGTCAGCGCGTAAAGCCCTGCAGAATGATTCTCATCACCAATGGCTGATATAGGCTGTAGAGTATCGGGGAAAAAACCGATTTCAAAAAAACGGATAAACCCTAAATTTTTTCCGGTTATGATGTATTGCTGATTTAGTATTGAACCTATTGGATTTCCCAGAAGATCGGTGTGTAATATTTTATAAAAGCGTGCTGAATCTATGATTCCGAAAAATGAAATTGTATCAGATTTTTCATATAGAGTCGAAAATTCCTGAGTTGCATCTATAAAAAAGGAAACCGTATCAGTTGGATCTGTGTTAAAAGTAAAATTGATTGAATCGTTTACATTCGTGTAAAAACGATAGTTGTTTATATTGTTGTAAATAATTTTTCTTCCTATCCAGGATGGAACATCCATAGGATTACAATTAGCTGAACCCCAAAACTGGCATGTATCACTAATTATCTGTGTACTGTTAATATTAAAGAAATTGAAATAAA
Organism: Bacteroidota bacterium; assembly: GCA_043800975.1. Lineage (GTDB taxonomy): Bacteria > Bacteroidota > Bacteroidia > Bacteroidales > JAHJDW01 > JAZDMK01. The sequence continues at coordinate 5,597 of JAZDMK010000277.1, forward strand.
CCGAATCACTTCCATTACTGATTACTGAATCGAGTGAAAGGCTATGGCTTTTTTGATTTACCGGGAATTCTGAAAATAGTTTTTTATCTCCCGCATGAAACAACTTGTAATTTTGAGCTATCAGGTTGTGGGAGAAAAATAATAACAGGAGAATTAAGATTTTTTTCATGCCTTTAAAATTAGCACTTTGTTATTCAGACCAAAGTTATAGAAAATAGGTTGCAATCCTATCTTTTGATTTCTTTTCTATTACATTTTGACATTATCCATTTTCCACAAAAAAAGCCCAGTCTCTCGACCGGGCTTTTCTACTATAAAAAGAAAAATCTTATTCAACAATAAAACGGCGTGTTCCTGTGGTGCCATCTTCGTTGATCAGCTGCAACAAATACAATCCGGGAAGGAATGATGTTGTGTTCAGCTGTATGTTGCTTTCATTCACAAGGCGTGTAGAAACAACTTTGCCCTGTACATCTGTTATAATAACCTGAGCAATATTTTTTGACGACTGAATATTCAGAACATCAGTAGCAGGATTAGGATACAGATTGAAAGTTGAATTTGCCGATTCGTTGATTCCTGAAATCAATTCAACATCCGCAGCATTCCGTGGTTCAATGCGGAACTTGCTGTATGTGTAATATACCAGCCCGGTTACGTTGTAATGCGCACCAATGGTAGGAGTAAAGAATGCAAACAGGTTATCCATATGAACTGAATCAGTTCCGTTTTTAGCATTCCAGTATCCATATGAATCCAAACCAATCGTGTCACAAGCAACAACATCCAGTACTTTAATTAAAGTTCCTTCAAAATTTTCAGTGTTCGATTGCGCTGCAGTTACTACAATTGGCGATTGAATGGTGTTTCCAGAATTTTTAATAATGAAGTTTGCAACGTTTTTCAATTCGGTTAAGCCCATGTATTCCGTTACCAACGCCGTCAGGGTTACGCTGTCACCAACAACCGGAAGGTTTACGGCATCATAAACATAAATACCGTTCCATGCACCGTTACCATCCTGTAGGAAGTAACCGCCGCCATATTTAGCTACAACCACACCATGTGTGTTTACAACCTGATTGTTCAGTGGTGAATCTCCGGATGGGTTTGTTGTATACTGAATATCATAAAGGCTAACATTGGAAGTAGTAGCTGTAGTTATTGATACATCATCAATCTGAAGCTGATCGAAATCACTAAGCGTGTTGCGGAAAGAGAAAATAAATTCAGCAGTAGAAGAGTTCGTATCAGATGTCACAGTCTGTGTTTGCTGTGTCCATGTAGCTGAATTTACAATTATATAGCTGTTATAAAGATATCCGGTAGTGCCGGAAGGATCGCTTGTCCAAAGTCCGGTGCGAACTTCACCGTGACCGCGTACCCAGAATGTAATCGTGTAGCTTTGTCCGGTTGTGATGGTTTGAGCAGCAGTAGTAAGACGTTTGTGTGATGTAGTACCGCTGTATATCCGGCAGGCATAGGTGCCGCCATGCACGTTGGTTGTGTATTGAGCAGTGCTGTCAATAGCCAGACTGGTTTTAACACCGGTGAAGCCAACAGGGCGCGTACCCGACCATGTTTCCATATCGCAGGTGAATTGCGCGCTGGCAGCGGTTACAATCATTGATGCAAATAAAAAAGTAAATAATTTTTTCATAACTCTGTTTTTAGATTTTGTACAAAAATACATCTTTAATGAATCGGTATTTTGAGATGATGTTAATAATAGGTTTTGTTAATATTATTTAAAATGCAACTCAAATCTGAAAGCATACAGGTAGAAATATTGACCGAATTATCTTTGCACCCTTTATTTGTATTACCTTTGCGCTTCTTTGTGGTTAAAGAAACGAAAATTATAAACCGAAAAACATTTTCCAAATTCAGTTTATAGTATGAATTTTTCTCGATAAATTTTTTAATTTTGACCCAAATCTATAGACCGTGTCAGATAGTCTCGTTATAATACCAACATACAACGAAAAGGAGAACATCGAAAAAATCATCCGTAAGGTTTTTTCCCTTCCCTTTTCTTTTCAAGTGTTGATCATCGATGATGGCTCTCCTGATGGTACTGCTGAGATTGTTCGATTACTTTTAAGAGAATTTCCCGGTCAGCTTCACATGGAAGAAAGAAAAGGCAAGCTCGGACTGGGAACCGCGTATATTCATGGGTTCCGCTGGGCCTTACAACGCGATTATGAATTTATTTTCGAAATGGATGCCGATTTCTCTCACAATCCCGAAGATCTGATCAAGCTTCGTCAGGCCTGTGTCGACGGAGCTTCTCTTGCAATCGGCTCACGCTATATCCGTGGCGTAAATGTTGTCAACTGGCCGATGGGCCGCGTTTTGATGTCCTATTACGCATCCAAATACGTGCGCATCATAACCGGTATGAAAATAAAAGATACAACGGCCGGCTTTAAATGTTATCGCAGAAAAGTGCTTGAAACCATCGACCTTTCACGAATCCGCTTTATGGGCTATGCATTTCAGATCGAAATGAAATTCACTACCTGGAAACATAAATTCCCGATTATTGAAGTGCCTATCATCTTTACTGACCGCACCGAAGGTCAGTCAAAAATGAGTAAAAGAATATTCCGCGAAGCTATTTTTGGAGTTATTCAACTTAAAGTGCGTAGCTGGTTTAGAAAATACCCCAAAGCATCCTGATTACTATGTCATTTCTTATTCGCAATGCGACGCTGATCAACGAAGGAAAACGTTTCACTGCCCATTTGCTTACGAATGGCCAATACATTCAAAAAATAATCTCTGCTGAAGACAATCCCGATTTCACGGTTCAAAATGCAGAAGTTATCGAAGCCGACGGGCTATGGCTTTTACCCGGCGTAATCGACGATCAGGTTCATTTTCGAGAGCCCGGCCTGACACATAAAGGTACATTCGCATCGGAGTCTGCTGCTGCTGCTGCAGGCGGTATCACTTCTGTCATGGAAATGCCCAATACAATTCCCTTTGCTGACTCAATTGAAAAGATTAATCAGAAAATTGAAATCGCTGACAAAAGTTCATTTGTTAATTATGCATTTTTTCTGGGCGCAACCAACGATAACATAAATGAAGTTAAAAAAGCAGATCATTCCAATGTATGCGGGATTAAACTTTTCATGGGATCTTCAACCGGCAACATGCTGGTTGATGACAAAAAAACACTGGAACGTATTTTTGCTGAAACGCCTGTTTTGCTTGCCATACACAGTGAAGATGAAACAATCATCAAAAACAACCTGGCATCCTTCCGCGAAAAATTCAACGATGATATTCCTACATCTGCGCATCCGCTGATTCGTAGCGCAGAAGCCTGCTATGTTTGCACATCACGAGCCATAGAACTTGCCAATCGCTTTCAAACACGACTGCATGTTTTACACCTTTCCACTGCCCGCGAAGCTGATTTATTTGAAAAAAAATCATTGTCTGAAAAAAGAATCACAACTGAAGTATGCGTTCATCACCTTTGGTTTGACGATTCATTTTATAATTCGCTCGGAACACACATCAAATGGAATCCCGCAATAAAATCTTCAGCTGACCGTGATGCATTAAGAGCTGCATTGCTTGACGGAAGAATTGATATTGTTGCAACCGATCACGCGCCCCACACACTCGCCGAGAAAGATCAAACTTATTTAAAAGCACCTTCCGGCGGGCCCTTGGTGCAGCATGCATTACCCGCCATGCTTACCATGGCAGAGCAGGGAATTTTCACTGCCGAACAGGTTGTCGACAAAATGTGCCACGCTCCTGCCCTATGCTATAAAATAAAAAAACGCGGATTTCTAAGAGAAGGATATTTTGCCGATTTTGTACTTGTAAATCCCAATGCATTGCAGACAGTAGAAAAATCAAACCTTCTTTATCATTGCGGCTGGTCACCTTTTGAAGGAATCACATTTCACTCAGAAATTACTGCTACTTTTGTAAACGGAAACCGTGTTTATACGAATGGTGAACCTTTGCAAAAAGGACATACCATGAAGCTTGAATTTGAATCATGAGGAAAATTTTATCAATACTTTTTATCTTTTCTGTCTGTGTGTGTTTTTCATGCGGAAGTAAAAAAACGGTATCTGTTCCTGACAACATTATCCCGCGCGACAGTATGCCTTCACTGCTCGCAGATGTTTATCTTACGGAAGCAGGAATTGCATACAAAACCAGGCAAGGCGACACTACCATTCCAAAGCAAATTGGCCAATATTATGATGCCATTTTTGCTAAACACAAAACATCGAAAGTTGTCTTTGACAGCAGTATTTCCTGGTATTCGGCTCATCCCGAAATGATGTTTACAGTTTATCAGGATGCCCTTGATATGCTTGTCCGTATGCAATCCGAAAAATTGCGCGGCAAGTCATAAAACAATATGAAAAATCAAAAGAAAGCTACGTTCCTTGCAATATGTACTATCCTTTGCTGGTCGACGATTGCCTCCGCTTTTAAAATTGCACTTTCTTATACGTCCTTCACTTTTGTTTTGCTGTATGCAGCTTTTACCTCATTCCTTTTTCTTACAATTTATTTAATAATAAGCGGAAAACTTAAGCAGGTTTTTTCATGTAGCATTCGCGGGTATCTTTATTCTGCATTGATGGGTTTTTTAAATCCCTTCCTGTATTACCTGATTCTGCTGAAAGCATACAGTTTACTTCCAGCTCAGGAAGCCCTTACTTTAAATTATATGTGGTTGGTGATGCTGGTTTTATTATCCATTCCATTATTAAAACAAAAAATATCTCTTCTTTCTTTTCTTGCCATTCTTGTCAGTTATTTTGGTGTTGTTGTTATTGCTACACGCGGGGATGTTGCGGCACTCAACTTTACAAATCTCGACGGAGCTTTGCTGGCAATGCTTACAACAGTTATATGGGCATTGTTCTGGATACTGAACATGAAAGATAAACGCGATGAGCTGGTTAAACTTTTCCTTTGTTTCTTTTTTGGATTCATTTTTATTCTTGCTTACATACTTTGCACCGAACCATTCATCATACCTGAATGGCGCGGTATAACTGCATCTGCTTATGTAGGCATGTTTGAAATGGGACTACCCTTTGTGCTTTGGCTGCGTGCACTTCAACTCTCCGAAACTACGGCACGCATCAGCAACCTTGTTTTTATCACACCCTTTCTGGCACTGATTCTTGTGTATTTTATTCTGGGGGAAGAATTGTACACATCAACGTTTGTAGGACTTATCCTGATTCTCGGAGGTATCCTCCTTCAAAAAATATTCAGTCCAAAATTACAGTCGTAATTATTTTTCCGGTTCAATAATCCGTATTCTTTTACTTACTGTTTTATCTCCGGCGGTTACTTTTATATAATACCTTCCCAAAGCCTGTCCAGATAAATCATACGTATACACGCCTTCTTTGAGTTTTTCATATTTCTTTTCCTGAATTAGTTTTCCATCTTCCGTAGTGATTTGAACAGTCACATCCTGGGCGATGTTATTAAAATAATCCATCGTTGTTTTTCCGGTAGTCCTTAGCGGGAACACACCTACAATCGGGTCATTTAGCAACACATCATTTTTTGTTTCATTCTCAGGAACATTGAAACTGAATTGAAGTCCGCTTCCAAAATCGGATTCGAAGTTTTTCAATAACACACCCGTTGTATCCATCAATCGAGCAACACCACGACCCGCCTCGTTGTTATACCAAAATTCAAGTCCATCGTTGGCAGTATCCGAAACAACCAGTTGATAACAACCGGGCGTCAGACGCAGTGTATCTCTGTATTCCGTTTCTGCTTTCATAGAAGTAAAGGAACGTTGTTTAATAATTTTTCCTTTGCTATCCGTCAACTTCCATTCATTCTGTTGCGGTTTTTTGTTGGTGCGGAAATAAAAAATCATTGTCTTTTTCATTTCGGGTGGTGCATCAAAAGGAACCGTTAAACAATTATCCTTTATATATTCATCAGCTGTACCCGTTGGTTCCGTGAGTTTCACATAGAATTGATTCTTTCCTTTTTTATATTGAATCGGTCCGTTTAATGTAATATCCACTGACTGATTGAAAGGAAGACTTCCTTTCCAGATCTGCTTCTGCAGCGGAAATCCGACGGTTCCATAATTTACAGTTACGCGCAGCAAAGGTTGTTCTCCATTATTACGAACTCTGATTTTTGGACCAGAACATGCGGGATTTTCATTGCTGTAATTATCATCCTTTCCGGGAATCATAATTTTTTCAATCGTTGCATCAAAGGCTGAACCTCCGGTTGCGTATTGAATCACATAGGCATAAATACAATAATTCGCGCCGGGTTTTGAACAGGAGTAAGGCTCCATATTCACATCCAGTATATGAGAAGCTGCACCATTTAAAATGAAATCATAATTATCCGGCTCTACCATTCCGCCCGGGCACCATCCGGCCCTGTCGAACAGCCAAGTTCCGGCTTGCGGCGATAATGGATTTGTTCCGCATTGTTTCCAAATCTGTTTTTTTTCAATTGATTTTCCGTCATAAAATATCTCACGGTTCTTCGGGCAAAACTCCGAGCAATTGGAACACGTATCCATTCCGTGGCCGGTCTGTATAATGCGAAGTCTTGCTGAACGTGCATTAGCAACGGGCTTAAAAGTAAAAGCCTTTAATCCTTCTTCAATATTCTTGGTTGCATCGCCATAAACATACGTTCCTTCATAAATTTTTTCAATGCTGATGGGCGGTCGCACGGGCATGCCTTTGATCACTTCAAAATCTACGGTTACAATCCAGCCACGGTCTTTGTTATCTTCATATCCGCTGTGCACATAACCTACCTCCACACTATCACGCAGCAACGAACTAAAATCGGTAACATCCACATCCCAGCTGAATTTCCAGTCGGGCTTGAATGCACTTCCATAGGGTGTGACCAATCGTGCTATTTCAAAATCTTTGGATGTTTTCCCTTTGCCACCACAACGCCTCAGAAAAACCTGATCGATGTAATCCCATTCTCCACACTTCTTTCCTTCAGGACACTGAAAGGTAACATGAAGAATCACACGCCGCGTCCTGCCCTGCGGAAACACACACCACGATTTGTATTCGTTGATTCCTTTGGACGGATCTGTTACAACGTTCACTTTGGAATGACTTACAACATGAACTGTATCCAAAGGAGCTGCATCAATTTTACCGGCAACAAAAACAAATAATGCAGACAAAAGGAAAGAGTATCTATTCATAGAAGTTTTTTTTGAATTTCAGGAAACAAAAGTGGCTTTTTTTTTAAAATGACGCGAATTCAGACTAAAATATTTCAAAAATCCGATTTCTTAAAAATTCTTAAAAAATCGGATTAATGAAAGCATAGTCTTTTGATATTTTGTCATTTATAGCGGGCGGTTCATAAGTAAATTCAAGAGGCAGGCTGATGAAGAATAAAAATTTCTTATTTAGCCTGCTTTTTAAACAAAAAAAATTAAAATAAAAAACTCGTTTTTACTTTAACAGTAAGACTTTCCTAAATCTCTTCCGGTATGTCATTAAAACAAAAAACACGAGATCTGCAGAAAAGAATGGCCGCAGTAGTAGTTGGCGGTGGTGAAAAAGCCATCGAGAAACAGGTTGCCATGGGTAAACTTCCTGCACGCGAACGAATACAGGCCATTTTAGATGAAAATTCTTTTCACGAATATGATTTGTTTGTTTCCCATCAGGCCCGCGAGTTTGATATGGAAAAGAAAACCCTGAACGCTGACGGTGTAATTACTGGAACAGGAACCATTTATGGTTTCCCTGTTTGTATTTTTGCACAGGACTTTACAGTAGCAGGCGGTTCATTGGGCCTTGCTCATGCACGTAAAATTACAAAAATCATGGACCATGCGATGAAGCTGGGTATTCCTTTGATCGGCATTAACGATAGTGGTGGCGCGCGTATTCAGGAAGGTGTAAATTCACTGGCCGGATATGGTGAAATTTTCTATCGCAACACATTAGCATCGGGCGTTATTCCACAAATTTCTGTTATCCTCGGTCCTTGCGCCGGCGGTGCTGTTTATTCACCTGCGCTCACTGACTTCGTATTTGTGGTGGATAATATTTCGAAAATGTTTATCACCGGCCCTGAAGTTATCAAAACCGTGTTGGGTGAAGAAATTTCGATGGAAGATCTGGGTGGGGCCCGCGTACATACCGAGATTACCGGAAACGCTCATTTTTTCGCTACCAGTGAAGAAGAATGTTTTAAACAGATTAAAAAACTGATGACGTTCATTCCCTGGAACAATCGAAAAAAAGCAGATAAATTTTCTGTAAAAAAACCAAAGTCAAAATACCAGATCGATAAGATCATGCCTGCTGATGAAAAAGAACCGTATGATGTACGCGACGTAATCCGATGCATTGCTGATGATTCCGATTTTCTTGAAGTTCATGAGCTTTGGGCCGCAAATATCGTTATTGGTTTTGCACGCATGGAAGGTGAGACGGTTGGTTTTGTTGCTAACCAGCCACTTGTCCTTGCCGGTGTGCTTGACGTAGATTCTTCCGACAAAGCAGCGCGCTTTATTCGTTTCTGTGATGCCTTCAATATTCCTATCGTAACATTGGTTGACCTTCCCGGTTATCTGCCCGGTGTTGATCAGGAACATGCCGGAGTAATTCGCCATGGAGCCAAACTGCTTTATTCATATAGTGAAGCTACAGTACCAAAAATCACTGTTATTTTGCGCAAAGCATATGGTGGCGGATATATCGCAATGAACTCGCGTCACCTTGGAGCAGACTTTGTTCTTGCATGGCCTTCCGCTCAGATTGCCGTGATGGGACCTGAAGGAGCTGCCAATATTATTTTCCGCAGTGAAATTATGTCGGCTGATAACCCAGATGAAATGCGCAAACAAAAAGTACAGGAATACAAGGAAAAGTTTGCAAATCCTTATTCTGCAGCTGGTCAGGGATACATTGATGCAGTAATCACACCTGAAGAAACAAGGAAGTTCATTATCCATGCAATCGATATTTCGAAGCAAAAAAGTGAACCACGTCCAGAGAAAAAACACGGTATTCCCCCATTCTGAAAACTGAAAAGCAATGCCAAAAGAAAAATTCATTACGCTTGAGATCGCTCACAGCACGTATAAAACCCGCTCGTCAAAGAAATTTGACAACCGTATCCATTATGTAGAAAAAAATCCGCGTGAAATTTGTTCTTTCATTCCCGGAACTGTTTTAGAAATATTTGTTAAGGTAGGATCCAACGTGAAAGCCGGTGATGTACTTGTTATTTTTGAAGCCATGAAAATGAAAAATCGGATTTTTTCACCTGTTGCCGGAAAGATTAAAATTCTGGATGCAAAAGTTGGCGACCTGATTAAGAAGAATCAGATCATTATTGTAATCGAATAAACAGGACAAAAAAAAACCGCAATTGCGGTTTATCGAATGATATATGTTCCTCCGAATTTCTTAATACGGATTGTTTTGTTGTTTCGCGACATTTTATGTAATGATTTTTTGCGTTTCATCATCTTTCTTTGTTTTGCACGCCTTTTAACTACATGCTTTGTATAGCGCTTACTATGCCTCGAATGCCTTTTCTGAATCTTTTGTATACCACAACCAGCAAGTGAAAACAATGAAATAAGAAAAAAAATCAGATATCTTCTCATGGGTGAAAGGCGAACTTGTGCTTCTTAGAAAACTTTTTGTTTAATTTGTTACAAATTTAAAGAATAATAATCCAAACAAAAAAATATCCAAACAAAATAGTACATTTAATTTTACTAACAACTGTTTGTCAACATTTTAATAAATCAACATACCAAAGAATGAAATCTACCATTATATGCTCATAAAAACATTCGGAAGCGCCGTTCACGGCGTCAATGCAACAACCATTACCATTGAAGTAAACATTGACATTGGCATTAATTTCTATCTCGTTGGGTTACCAGACAGTGCCGTTCGTGAAAGTCAGCAACGCATTTATGCTGCCATGAAAAACAATGGCTATAAAATTCCCGGAAAGAAAATCGTCATCAACATGGCGCCCGCTGATATCAAGAAAGAGGGAACGGCATACGATCTTCCGATTGCAGTTGCCATTCTTGCCGCTTCTGATCAGATTAAAATGGAAAGTGCAGGAGACTATATTATCATGGGTGAGCTCTCGCTTGATGGCGGCATTCAGCCCATCCGCGGCGCATTACCCATTGCTATTGAAGCAAAAAAGGCAGGTTTCAAGGGTTTTATTCTTCCTGAACAAAATGTACGGGAAGCTGCTATCGTGGAAGGACTGGAAGTATATGGCGCGAAAAGTCTGAGCGATGTAATAGCCTTTCTGGAAAAGGGAGAAAAACTGGAACAGACAAAAGTGGATATCCGATCCGAGTTCATGAAAAAACTGAATGATTACGATTTTGATTTTTCGGAAGTACGCGGACAGGAAAACATGAAGCGTGCGCTTGAAATCGCTGCTGCGGGCGGGCACAACATTCTTCTTATCGGCCCTCCGGGATCAGGAAAAACAATGCTTGCAAAACGTCTGCCTACTATACTTCCTCCGCTTAATGTTGATGAAGCGTTAGAAACAACCAAAATTCATTCTGTGGCAGGAAAGCTGTGGAAGTATGCTTCATTAATAACTACACGTCCCTTCCGTGCACCGCATCATACAATCAGCGATGTGGCGCTTGTCGGTGGTGGCAGCTATCCACAACCCGGCGAAATTTCTCTTGCACACAACGGCGTTTTATTTTTAGATGAGCTTCCCGAGTTCAAACGCAATGTGCTTGAAGTGATGCGTCAACCCATCGAAGACCGTGTCATCACTATCTCGCGTTCAAAATTTTCGGTTGAATATCCAGCCGGATTTATGTTAGTGGCTTCTATGAATCCCTGCCCCTGCGGCTTCTACAATCATCCTGATAAAAAATGCGTGTGTGGCCCGGGCATCGTTCAGAAATATCTGAATAAGGTTTCAGGTCCGCTGCTTGACCGCATTGATATACATATTGAAGTAACACCCGTTCCTTTTCATGAAATGTCGGCCGAACGAATCTCAGAATCCAGTGAAGCCATTCGCGAAAGAGTAACTCGTACACGCCTTGTTCAGGAACAACGCTATGCCGGACAGCAGGGAATTTATTGCAACGCGCAATTGCCTTCCCGCATGCTGCGTACAATTTGCAAACTGGATGAAAGCGGTCAGACCATTTTGAAAAACGCAATGGAAAAGCTGGGTCTTTCTGCACGTGCGTACGACCGCATCTTAAAAGTTTCCAGGACCATTGCTGATCTTGAAGGAAGCGAAACTATTCTGCCGGAACATGTAGGCGAGGCGGTTCAATACAGAAGCCTTGACAGAGAAAACTGGGCGTAACAGATTTTGGATTTATGTATTTTACTTTTTACATAGGTAAATACAAATCTGCGATCACAAAAGCGGAGAACGCAAGACTTGCAATACCATTCAGGGTAAAAAATGCGAGATTGATGCGCGACAAATCGCCCGGCTTGACAAGGAAATGCTGAAACACAAGAAACATATTAAACAAGCCACAACCGATCCAGTAAAGCAGGCCGAAGTTTCCGATAAAGCCCGCTGCAATAACGGCTGCTCCTGAAAAAAGGTGAAGAATAATTGAAAGTATAATAGCCTTTTTCAAACCCAATCGTGAAGGAATGGAGTGTAACTTATTTGCTGCATCGAAGTCTGCATCCTGCAATGCGTAAATTACATCAAATCCGCTGACCCAAAATAATACAGCAAAAGAAAACAATATAGGAAGAAGATCAAAATATTCTGTTACCGCTAACCAGGCACCAATAGGCGATAGCGAAAGTCCAACCCCGAGCACCAAATGACACAATGCCGTAAAACGTTTGGTATAACTATATCCGAGTATCACGAGCAAGGCCACTGGTGACAATGCAAAGCAAAGCATATTGATAAAATAGGTCACCGCTACAAATGCCAGTGTGCTGATGATAACAAGCGTCATTGCACTGCGACTGCTGATAGCTCCGCTGGGGATTTCACGGACTTTAGTGCGCGGATTTAATTCATCATACCTGCGGTCTAAGAATCGGTTGAAGGCCATAGCTGCGGTACGCGCAAAAACCATACAGAGCGAAACCCATAACAACAACAACGGATCAAAAGAATATCCCGGTTGGGCAATCGCAATGAAATAGCCAATAAGCGCAAAGGGAAATGCAAAAAGCGTGTGGCTGAATTTTACCAGCGATAAATATTTTTTTGTTTTCTGAATGACAACCATACTCAGATCAATTCCCTTTTTGCTTTCTGCGGACAGTTTGTATCGAAGGTGACAAGTGCGAGCTCAGGCCCGTTCCATGCGGCAGAGAACGAAACTGTATTGTTGAATTCCTGCATCCACTTCCCGGTGATGGAAGAAGATTCGTGAATATGACCGTGCAATGTAATGTATGGCTTACTTGCTTCTATCAATCGCTGCACAGCAATACTGCCCACATGCACATCAACAGGGACGCCATCTACTTTCACTTCATCCAGTGCAGCACGGTCAAGATGCGACTGATAAGGCGGTGTATGAAAAAGCAAAATCGAATTCGTTAAATCTTCTTCTCCCAAAAATCTTTCTAACTGTAACTGTATGGTGTCCCACTCCAGTTCGTCTTTTGAAATTTCAACGCTGTACATTCCTTCATCCGGTTGCGTACAGCCCACGTCCACAAAGCGCGATACATCGTAGCGTTCCCAGTCTTTAAAGCGAAAAGGCGTGGGCGGAATATTGGCATACCCAAATACAGAATGTTTTTCAAGCGTGCTTTTTTTCTGATGCATGTATTCCCATAACCCTTCTTCCTCTGCCTTCAAAAGAATATCTTCTTCACTTTTGGGATCATCATTTCCCAGAATTAGAAAAACTTTCGGATACATGGAACCCATGTCTTTCTTTATTTTCCTGAAACCATCCACAAGAACTTTTTCTGTAAAATCATTAGACGATTTCTTTAGCATCAGGCGAACCGATCCGTGTGGTGTCAGATCTCCGCCTAAAAAAACAGCATCAGGAGGATTGGTGCGTATGGCGTGAAACAGGCTTTCATAGCGGGTTACACTTCCATGCAGATCGGATACAAAAAAACAAACGGCCATATTACCCTCCGAATTTTTTAATCAGTTTTGCAGAATTAAAGTGAGATCCAATCATACTTGTGAAACTGTTTTTATCAGCCACGTCCTGATCAGAAATAAAATGCACATCGAGCATCTCGGTAATTTTTTCTCCGGTTATCGAAAAATTAATTTCTGATAAACAGTGAGCCCAGCATTTCAGAAATTTTTTTATTTCTTCCATGCAACGATTGTCGGGGTTTGTATGAATCATCAGATCAATATCACTGCAGGGGCCCGATTGGGCATTCTTTACTGAACCCAGCAGATAGATAGCCGTGATGTTTTTATTTTCAAGAAAATTGGAATTTGAAAGTGCGGTTGCCATTTCAAAACGCCACTTCCAGTGCGATTGAAGAACTTCTTCGGATAGCTGGGAAAAGGCATTTCCAATTTCACGGAGAACCTGCGGTAATTCAGAGCATCCGGCAAGTCCGGAAAAGGCTATCTTTAATTCAGATGTTATCATCTCTTTCAATGAGAATTCAAATGTATAACCTTTATGCAGAATAAAAAATTTATAGCTCTTGATGCATAGCCTATATCAATTTTCTGAACGAATAATTATCAAACCTACAATGTTCATAAATTAAATCCGGCAGCATTCTTCACAAAACAGATTGCTTCTAACTTGCACGGTTTAATGTATACTTCGAAATGACCGACTCTTCCCTGCTGTATAACCTTTCGGGAATCCCAATGATTGTGCTCTGTTGCGCAGGGGCTGCTTTTGTTATTCAAGTGTTCTACTTCCTGTTTTTCTACTGCCGGTTTTGTTTATTCAAACCCAAAGACCAGACGAATGCCCAGGAAGCTGTATCTGTAATCATTTGTGCCAGGAATGAAGACTGGAAGCTGGAAAAATTTCTTCCTGCGATTCTGGAACAGGACTATCCTGCGTTTGAAGTGATCGTGGTGAATGATTTTTCGGAAGACAACACCTATTATCTGTTGCATGATATGGCCAAGATTTACCCCCGCCTGAAGATCGTGCACCTTTTTGAAAATCATAATTTCTTTATCGGAAAAAAATTCCCATTGTCGATAGGAATCAAATCGGCTGAATATGATTGCATTCTGCTTACAGACGCCGATTGCATTCCCAAAGATAAAAACTGGATTGCCAGTATGCAGCGCAACTTTACTGACAAAACAGAATTTGTGCTGGGCTACGGCGCATACCAAAAGAAGAAAGGCTTACTGAACAAGCTGATCCGTTTTGATACTTTTCAAATCGCCCTTCAGTATTTCTCTTATGCACTTGCAGGTATTCCTTATATGGGCGTTGGAAGAAATCTGGGATACCGTAAAAAACTTTTTCTTGAATCACGCGGATTTACCTCTCATTACAACATTGTATCGGGTGATGACGACCTGTATGTGAATCAACATGCACATGGAAGCAACACACGGATTGAGATTTCTCCTGAAAGTCATACTATTTCACAAGCTGCCGAGACTTTTAAAGAATGGAGGCGCCAGAAACAACGCCATCTTACGACTGCCAAACATTATAAATTCAAGCACCAGATTCTGCTCACGCTTTTCCCTTTCAGCCTGGTTATCTTTTATCTTTCCATTGTGGCTTCGGCTGTACTTTTAAGCAACCTCGCTGTGGTGGGTGGATTATGGCTTTTGCGAAGTATTACACAATTGTTGGTTTATAAAAATTCGATGCGGCGTTTGGGCGAAAAAGATTTATTGTTATTTTCGCCTGTGTTTGAGATCTATTTTTTGTTCTTTTATCCAATCACATACGTTACAAACCGTTTTAACAAAACCCGTCGATGGAAGTAAGCCCGAACCTGACCGATAAAGCGCTGCGCGATTTCAAGCTTGTCCGCCTCGCTGTCGATAATGGCGACCAGAAAGCCTATGCTCAGCTGATGGGGAACTATCGCGATTCGGTTTATTTCATGCTGCTTAAAATGACCAACGATGCGGATGATGCCGACGATCTCACCATTGAGGCTTTTGGTAAAGCATTTAAAAATCTGCAGCAATACACACCCGACTATGCTTTTAGCACCTGGCTGTTCAAAATAGCATCCAACAACTGCATTGATCATATCCGCAAGAAAAGAAAACGCCTTCTTTCGATCGACAATCCTTTTCCCAACGATGACCGCGATGATATGTCGCAGAACATCCCTGCCGGAATTCTTGATCCTGAAGAAAGTTTTATCCGTGCCCAGAAAATTAAACTGATGCGCGAAGTAGTTGATAAACTGAAACCCCGCTACCGCAATCTGGTTGAGATGCGTTATTTCCAAGAGTTATCGTACGAAGAAATTGCAGATGAGCTAAACCTTCCGCTCGGCACCGTAAAAGCTCAATTGTTCAGAGCAAGGGAACTTCTTTATAATATCCTTAAGAAGTCACAACACGCGATTTAATTTCCCCGATTACTATTCTTTATTTTTTGTATCGATCAGAATGGTCACCGGACCTTCATTGATCAATGCCACATCCATCATGGCGCCGAAAATGCCTGATTTTACCGGCTTGCCCAATGCATCTTCCAGCATGGAAATAAATTTCTCATACAATGGAACTGCTGTTTCAGGCCTGGCAGCACGAATGTAACTCGGACGATTTCCTTTTTTGGTGCTGGCATGCAGTGTAAACTGACTTACGACAAGAATTTCCCCATTCACTTCCTGCACTGGCAAATTCATCACACCTTCAGCATCCGGAAAAATGCGAAGCTGAATTATTTTTTTACACATCCATTCCAGATCTTCGATTGTATCTGCCTCTTCAAAACCAGCAAGGAGAAGAACTCCATTTGCAATTTCAGAATGAATTCTGGATTCGATTTCAACGGATGCTTTTTTAACTCTCTGAATTATTACCCGCATAATGAATTGCCTTTCGATTTCTTTCAAAATTTATTTCACGCAAAGACGCAGAGATCGCAAAGTTTTAAATTTTTTTACTGCTTACTTCGCAAATCAAAAATCCTTGTTCATTGTTCGCTAATCAAACTCCTCTTCAATATCTTCTTCCGCATTATTGATAATATTGATGTAGCTGATGTAACGCGTCTGGCTGATTTTTTCTTCTTCCAAAGCTCTGAGCACAGCGCAGTCGGGTTCCTGCAAATGACGGCAGTTGTGGAAGCGGCAATGGGGAAGCAAACGAAACATTTCCGGAAAAAAATGTGTTATCTCTTCGGGTGAGAATTCACTGAGTCCGAATTCGCGGATGCCGGGCGTGTCGATGACAAAGGCACCAATTGCCAATTCAAACATTTCAGCAAAAGTAGTTGTGTGCCGGCCTTTTTTATACAGCCTTGAAAGATCGGTCGTCTTCAGATTCAAATCCGGTTCAATGGCATTGATTAATGTAGATTTTCCAACGCCACTGTTACCGGACAACAATGTTGTTTTTCCTTTTAACAGATTACCAAATGCAACTGCATCCTTTTCATCAAATGCTGAAATGAAATGACACTCATATCCGGCATCGGTATAAATCTTTTTAAACCTTGCTGCCTTTTCGGGTATAGAAGAATTCAGATCATTTTTATTAACGATGATTTTAACCGGAATGCGATAGGCTTCGCAGGTAACCAGAAAACGATCGATAAAACCAAAAGGTGTCATCGGATCTTTTAATGAAACGATAAGCAGTGCCTGATCCAGATTGGCTGCTATGACATGATACTGCTTCGAAAGCTTTTTTGATTTGCGGATGATATAATTTTTACGCTCTTCAATATCAATGATCAATCCTGTTTTGTGCCCCTCGGCAATCTGCAAAACAACATGATCCCCAACGGCCAGTGGGTTGGTGCTTTTGATGCCCTCAATCTTAAAGCGGCCACGGGCTTTGCATTCCACACGCCTGCCATCGGGCAGCCGCACGAAATAATCGTTTCCCGTCGATTTTGTAACAATGCCACTGAGGTTTTCCATCAAAGACAAAAATAGTTATTATTTGTTAAGATCACTATCAACCTTGGATTTTGCATGTTTATGTACGTATTTGGCCTTCCTGTGTATTGATTTGTTCTGCCTGTGTATTGATTTGTTCTGCCTGTGTATTGATTTGTCCTTACTGTGTATTGATTTGTTCTGCCTATGTATTGATTTGTCCTTCCTGTGTATTGATTTGTTCTGCCTGTGTATTGATTTGTCCTTCCTGTGTAATGATTTGTCCATCCTGTGTATTGATTTGTTCTGCCTGTGTAATGATTTGTCCTTCCTGTGTATTGATTTGTTCTGCCTTCACATGGATTTGTTCTGCCTGTGTATTGATTTGTTCGAGACTTGTACCAATAAATTTCCTAAGTTTGCAGTCGCGATTAAAGGCAGGTATTATGTCAATCATTGTAAATAACATCACAAAGCTATACGGCCAGCAGAAGGCCCTTGACAACGTTTCATTTGAAGTAAAAGCCGGTGAAGTGGTTGGTTTTTTAGGTCCCAACGGTGCCGGAAAATCCACCATGATGAAAATTTTATCCTGCTTCATTCCGCAGTCTGCAGGTGATGCCAGCGTGTGCGGGCATGATGTAATGCAGGATTCAATGCTTGTACGTAAAAAACTGGGCTACCTTCCCGAAAATAATCCACTCTACCTCGACATGTACGTGCGTGAGTTTTTGTTTTTCATTGCTGGCATTCATCACATTGAAGGAAATGTAAAAAAACGTGTGGATGAAATCATTGCGATTGTCGGGCTGGGTGCTGAACAAAATAAAAAGCTGGGTGCTTTATCCAAAGGCTTTCGCCAGCGCGCGGGCCTTGCGCAAGCCATGATCCATAATCCTGAGGTGTTAATTCTGGATGAACCCACTTCCGGTCTTGATCCCAATCAATTGTTAGATATCAGAAACCTCATTCGAGATATCGGAAAAGAAAAAACCGTAATGCTTTCCACACATATCATGCAGGAAGTGGAAGCGGTTTGCGACAGAGTGATCATCATTAATAAAGGAATCATTGTAGCTGATGATCTGACCACCAATCTGCAGGGCATCGCACGTAAGAAAGAAATGATCACTGTTGAATTTGACGGCAAAGCAGAAATTGAACAGCTGAAAAAATTGGACGGCGTTCTGAAAGTGATTTTGATGAAAGAAAACACGTATCAGGTGGAAGCCGCACAGGGTAAAGATATCCGCAAAGCGTTGTTTAATTTTGCTGTGGATAATAAGCTGAGTATTCTCTCGCAACACCGCGAAGAAAGCAGCCTGGAAGATGTGTTCCGTTCGCTGACGAAGGAATAATTCCAAATTTTTTGCTTTACATCATTTTTCTTCTTTTCTTTGCGACGAAATCGTGGAAAGATTTGATTTGATTGCAACCACGTGAAAAAAATGCTAAAGCAATGCTTCACGCCGTCAATCGTCAGCTTCCACACATTAGGTTGAATTTAAAAACGTACGATTATGGCATTTCTTTTCACTTCCGAATCTGTATCCGAAGGCCATCCTGATAAAGTGGCTGATCAGATTTCTGATGCATTACTGGATGAATTTCTCAAAGGCGACCCCAATTCAAAGGTAGCCTGCGAAACACTTGTTACTACCGGCCTTGTGGTGCTTGCCGGTGAAGTACACACACAGAGTTATGTGGATGTACAGGAAACCGCCCGCGGCGTGATCAACGAAATTGGTTACACCAAAGGTGAATATATGTTTGAAAGCAAATCATGCGGTGTGATCTCCGCTATCCACGAACAGTCGGGCGACATCCGCCAGGGTGTGGATAATAAAAAACCCGAAGAACAGGGCGCTGGCGATCAGGGAATGATGTTCGGTTATGCCTGCCGCGAAATGGACAACTATATGCCCATGCCTATTGAGCTGGCTCATATCTTCCTGCAGGAACTGGCCGCCATTCGCCGCGAAGGTAAAAAAATGAAATACCTCCGCCCCGATTCAAAATCACAAATCACAATTGAATACGACGACAACGGAACACCCAAACGCATTGATGCCATTGTGATTTCCACACAGCACGATGAATTTGTTCTTCCTGTCAATAAATCGGACAAAGCTTATTCCGATGCAGAAAAGAAAATGCAGGATGTAATTCGCAAAGACGTAAAAGAAATTCTGATTCCCCGCGTAGTAAAGACATTACCGGCTCGCGTTCAGAAACTTTTCAAAAATGATTATCATTTATATGTCAACCCAACCGGCAAGTTTGTGATTGGTGGCCCTCACGGAGACAGTGGCCTGACAGGACGTAAAATTATTGTGGATACCTACGGTGGACGCGGTGCACACGGTGGCGGTGCTTTCTCTGGAAAAGATCCTTCAAAAGTAGACCGCTCTGCAGCCTATGCTATGCGCCACATTGCGAAGAACATGGTAGCAGCCGGTGTGGCTGATGAAATTTTAGTACAGGTGGCTTATGCAATTGGCGTGGCTCAGCCTGTAGGACTTTTCATAAATTCATACGGTACTGCACATATTAAAGATGCCAAAGGAAAAATCATGTCCGATGGTGATATTGCAAAACGCATGGCAAAGTTATACGACCTTCGCCCCTATTCTATTGTAAAAATGTTCGGACTGAAAAATCCGATCTTCCGCGAAACCGCACGTTACGGCCATTTCGGACGTGATCATTTTGCAAAGGAAATCGAAGTATTCTATAAAGATGCTGATACCAAAACCAAAAAGGTGGATGGCAAAGAAAAGAATTTCAAAAAAGTGGAATTCTTTGCATGGGAAAAACTCGACTATGTAGCGAAAATTAAAAAAGAATTTGGTTTGAAATAACCAATATCTTTAATATCGAATCCCGGTTTCTGAGCTTGTCGAAGAACCGGGATTTTTATTTTAATTAAAACAATATTTCGCTGTTCTCTTATCGCCCGTTTTTTTTATAACTTTTTCTTTACAGGCCAACATTAAATCACGGCTTGCAGTAGCTGTAGAAATGTTTTTAAATGCCAACATATAATCGTGACGGGTGAATTCACTTTTTCCAAAAATCTCTTTTGCATTTGATATTCTGTCTTTGGCAGTATGAATAAGGTTTTTTGTTTTAAGCAACTCTTCCAAAGCCTTATCAATGATTTGAAGCATGAATACAATAAACGTAGTTGAATTGCCTGCTTTGTCAGATGCAGATAATGCTTCGTAATATTTTTTCTGACGTGCTTTAATCAAAGATTCTGTGGGCAAAAATTCAAATACGGGATTGTACCGCATCAGCAATGCAGTTTGCCAAAGCCTGCCCATTCGTCCGTTTCCGTCCATAAACGGGTGAATAAATTCCAGCTCGTAATGAAAAACACAACTTTTAATTAATAAGATCTCATCATCCTTCTTCAGGTAGTCAAACAAATCGTTCATCAAAGCTTTCACAGCGCTTCCGGGAGGCGGAAGGTGAGTGAGCTTTTTTCCTTTTACAATCCCAACCGCTTTTGTTCTCAGATAACCGGGATATTCGGCGAGACCCTTCATTAAAATGGAATGTGCTTTACAAAAAGAAATAAGGTTAAATGCTTTAAATTTACCAAGCAGGTTATAAACTTCAATTGCATTTTTAACTTCTGTAATTTCACTTTTCAGTCCGGTTACCCTTTTGTTCTCCAGCAAAGCTGTAATTTGTTTTTCTGAAAGCGTATTGCCTTCGATTTCAAGGGTAGATTGTATGGTTTTAATACGATTCTTTTTCCGAAGTTCTGCAGGAGGCCTTTGCAGAAACAAAGTGGCTGCAGCGCCCGTCTTTTCTGATATTGAAACGATAAGCTTTTGAATTTCGGAAGTAATCTGATACGGAGGACGCATGAGTGATAGTATCATTTGATACTATCAAAAGTACAACTTTTTTTAATAAAAAAATGAAGAAGCAAAAATTATTTCCTGAACCCCAAGCCCGCTCTCACAAAGAACCCTTTCGAAAGTGTTTCTCCTGGCAGAAAACCGTCGGTTTTGTATCCACCCTGAGCCGTGAAGAAAAAAGGAATTCTTTTTATGTTAGGATTGTATGATGCTGTCAGCGAAAGACAACCGCCCGTTCCAGAAGGAGTTTCACGCCATTTCGTTTTCTCATCCTGAAGGCGCAGTGAGGGCTGATTCCATACATCAACAGCTGCATCCAGGAAAATATTTTTTGTTTTCACAATATTAAATGCAGCCATACCTGCACCCCAGAAATTTTTAAAATAAAAATCCCCGAGACGACCGTACAGTTTGAAAAGCTTTGATTTGTATTTCAGATAATGATCTGAATAAAACTCGGAACCGAATGGTGTAAGTCCATAATGAAAAGAAGGCAAATAGCGAATATTCTTTATTCGAATCGATGGAAATTTTGAAACAATTTTTCCTTTAAAAATGTATTTCAGCCAGTTCACGGTAGCGATAAACTGAAAAGGATCCAGCGCACCAATCAGCGACTGTTGTGCCAGACGGTGGATATCATATTTCCTTCCCGACTTGTAATACTTAATATTCATGTCGTACATGTATTGATTGATATCACCGAATTCTTTAAACAGATTTTGAAAAATATAGGCCGTGATATTATGATGTCCGCCCATGTATAAAAAGTAATCCCGGTAATTCATACTATCATCTGCAATCCATCGGTTGCGAAGCATTCCCGACAAAATAGTATTGGCTTCATTGCCAGCGATCAGCATGGAAACGCTTTCGTCAAATGTAGAATTGATGGGAATGTATCCATCGGCAAAGCCATGGCCATCGCCGAATGGCGGAGGCAAACTCAGATGAAATGAAATATTTGTGTAATTGAATTCATTGAAACGCGCGCAATGCCCGAACACCTCATGTTGAGTTAATCCGACCATGTAATCGAGCGGATAATCTACCGCCACCGACTTCATGAGGCGATAGCCGCAATTGAGTATATACCCGCCCTTATTACTATCCGAAGCGATAGCAAGTGGAAATACTTTTTCTTCGAAGGAATACAACCCGTGATGCAGGGTCAGCAGATTTTCTGCACCACTGATTGAAGTGTATTTTCTCTCATACAATAGCCGATGTTCATTCTGAGCTGACAGCTTGTTCAATGAGCAAAGCAGAAAAAGTAAAAAGATGAATTTACTGACCATAGATTTTAAAAGAGAATAAAGATATTCATTTTATTAAAACTAGTAACAGCGATTTACAAAACATACTAAAACGCTGCAATGACTACCTGTCGGCATTTTTCGACAGATTACCGATTGGGTTATGAACTGAGCGAAAGAATGTTTATCTTTGGCCTTGATTTGCTTCATTAAATTCCTCTGTTTAAAATTTATCACCGATTAATTTCATGACGCTATTCAGAAACAAAACAGTTGTACCTATTTATCTGCCGACCGTTACCCGATTTTCATTCAGAAAGCTCCGACGGATTTTAGTATTACTGATTATTAAAATATAGATACAGATAAAATGCGGAGTTTTCATTCTATCATTACCGGTTACGGATCGTACATCCCTGAAGAGGTTATCAGCAATGCTGACTTTATCAAGAACAAGTTTTACAATGCATCCGGAGAACGGTTAGAAAAACCAACGGAAGACATCATTGAAAAATTTCAGCAAATCACTGAAATTGAGAAACGCAGGCACGTTGGCGACAATCTTGTGACTTCTGACATTGGATTTTTTGCAGCCCGCGAAGCACTTGCTTTTGGAGATACTGATAAGGAAACACTCGACTACATAATTGTCGCTCATAATTTTGGTGATGTTGTCAGCGTAGGTTCAGCCCCGATTCTTGTTCCCAGCATTGCTGCAAAAATTAAATTCAAGCTAGGTATAAAAAATCCGGATACTGTTGCCTATGACATTTTATTTGGTTGCCCTGGCTGGTTGCAGGCTTTGATACAAGCCGATTATTTTATTAAATCAGGTCGTGCAAAAAAAATTCTTGTGGTTGGCGCTGAAGTTCTTTCCCGTGTTTCAGATCCGCACGATATTGACAGCATGATTTATTCTGATGGCGCTGGTGCAGTTGTTGTTGAAGCTGTAAGAGGCAGGAAACAAGTCGGAATTTTATATCATAAAACACGCTCTGATACTTTCAAACATTCACAGCTTTTAAAAATCGGACTTTCATACAACCCCCTCTATTCGAATCAGGCCAATTTTTTAAAGATGGATGGAAAAAAATTATATGAATATGCATTGAATCATGTTCCCGAAGCTATTCAGGAATGCATTGATCATTGCGGGCTGAAGATTACTGATATTAAAAAAATTCTGATACACCAGGCCAACGCGAAAATGCTGAATTCAATTCTTTCACGTTTGTACAAATTATATGGGAAGAAATTATCTCCTTTGGACATTATGCCTCTTACCATTTCAAATTTAGGTAATAGTTCGGTGGCGACTCTCCCCACATTATTTGATCTTTTGATGAAAGGCGAACTGAAAACCGATCCCCTGAAAAAAGGCGATCATGTAGTTTTTGCTTCCGTTGGCGCAGGGATGAATATCAACGCGATGATTTATAAAATGCCCTGATTTACGATTTACTTTGTTTTGAAAATGGTGTTGCAATCTGCACGGCAACAAAATTTGTTTTAAATTGCAGCTCTATTTCACAGGCATGATTACCATTGTTACAATTATTGGCGCCAGGCCACAAATTATTAAAGCTGCCGCTATCAGCAGAGCTATTGCAGCTCATTATTCTTCCCGCATACGCGAAATCATTGTACATACAGGTCAGCATTATGATGAAAATATGTCGGGTGTGTTTTTTGAAGAACTTGGAATTCCACGCCCTGACTATAATCTAAATGTAGGCTCCGGTTCACACGGCATTCAAACTGCTGAGATGATTAGAGGTATTGAAGAAATTTTGTTAAAAGAAAAACCAAATTGCCTTTTGGTTTATGGCGATACGAATTCAACCTTGGCCGGTGCAATTGCTGCTTCAAAAATCCACGTTCCCATTGTGCATGTTGAGGCAGGTCTTCGCTCCTTCAACAAAAGTATGCCTGAGGAAATCAACCGTATTCTGTGTGATCATTGTTCCACACTTTTGTTTTCTCCAACTTCCACAGGATTAAAAAATCTGAAGAAGGAAGGATTTGCAAGCAATAACAAACCTCCTTACTCATCCGACAATCCAAAAACTTTCCATTGCGGTGATGTGATGTACGACAACAGTCTTTACTTTGCTGAAGTAGCAGAGAAAAAAAATAAAATTGCAGAAAACGAAAATTTTATTCTCTGCACCATACATCGTGATAACAACACGGATGTTCCGGAAAGATTACAATCTATTTTTCGTGCACTGATCCGAATCATTTCAGATCATCAAATGCATGTATATCTTCCGATTCATCCTCGCACAGCAAAAATGCTGGACGCAAATTTGGGTGAAGCGTTACATCATATAGTAAAAAACGAAAAACGCCTGCATCTGATTCCTCCTGCATCATTCCTTGATATGATTGCCCTTGAAAAAAAAATGCAGTATGGTCATCACTGATTCCGGCGGTGTTCAGAAGGAAGCTTACTTTTTTCAGAAGCCCTGCATTATTGTACGCCCCCAAACGGAATGGGTAGAAATTGTGGAATCTGGCGCTGCTGTTATTACAGATGCCGATGAAAATAAAATTATTGCAGCTGCTCAACAATTTTTTCAAAATCCTCCGCAGCAATTTCCGCCGGTTTTCGGTGACGGAAAAGCAGCTGAATTTATTTGTAACGAAATATTGAATTGCTTCGACCACGCATGAAAAGCGAAGTACTGATTTACGCTCCCAAGCTTACAAACCGCCTGCGCTTTGCAGCCGATTTTATTTTCGAAAGCATTCTTGGTGTTACCGCAAACTATACAGATAAGAAGGAAGATGCACTAGCCACTTCGCTTCCGCTGATTGTATATGGCGACCCTTTTGAAAAAGGAATTTCGATTCCTTCGGCAGGAATAATCAATGAAACTGGCGTTCATAAACTTGAACCAGTTCATTCAAAATGGGATGACACCGATATTTTTTTTCCTGTTCATGGCGAAACGGATTTGCCCTTTGATTTGTTCGGGGCTGCATTTTATTTGCTTTCGCGCTATGAAGAATACAATGAAATAAAACGCGATATTCACGGAAGGCCTATTGCAACTAACACCCTGATGGGACGCAATCAGATTTTGCATCTTCCTTTAATTGACCAGTGGGCACTTAAACTTGCATCATTCATTCAGAAAAAATATCCGGAATGGAATTTTGCTGAACGCAAGTATCAGTATATCCCAACAATTGATGTAGACAATGCGTGGATGTATCTCAACAAAGGATCTTTCCGTACCTGGGGCGCCATGCTGAAGCTTTTGGTAAAAGGGAAATTCGGAGAAATAAAAAAACGAATCCGTGTTTTACAGCAGAAGGAACAGGATCCGTACAACGTTTATAATACTTTATTTGCAATTCATAACGGTGCGAACCTGCGTGCAAAATATTTTTTTCTGTTTGCAGGATACAGCAAATACGATAAAGGATGCAACATACATAACATTGCTTTCCGAAGATTGATTGCCCGCGTAAATGATTATGCTGAAATCGGCATTCATCCATCCTATTATACAATTGAAAACAAAAAACGCATGCACGAGGAAGTGAGAAGGATGTCGAACTTTCTTGAGGAACCTGTAACATCTTCCCGTCAACATTTTCTTCGCTTAAAACTTCCTGAAACTTATACAGAACTGGTTAATTGCCGCATTCGAAACGATTTCAGCATGGGCTTTGCTGATTCTATTGGTTTTCGCACAGGTACCTGCACGCCGCATTTGTTCTACGATCTTGAAATTGAAACTCCGGTGAATATTAAAATTTTTCCGCTGGCAATTATGGATACTACGCTGAACCGCTACATGCATCTTTCACCAGACGAAGCAAAATCTGAAGCTTTAAAAATTTACACTGAAGTAAAAAAGGTAAACGGCACTCTGGTCACGCTCTGGCACAATGAATCGATGGGTGGAGTTAATGAATGGGCTGGTTGGGAGAATATATATGCTGATCTGGTAAGAATTTTTGCTGTTTAGTAAACTTTTTGTAATTTTAACCCAATTGTAAACGAATGCCTGTTCGTTATTTCACACATAATGAAATTGACAAAAACCTCTGGGATGATACTGTTACTCGTTCACCCAACGGAGTGTTCTATGCTTTGAGCTGGTACCTCGATCTGGTTTCTCCAGGCTGGGATGCATTAGCTGATGAAAATTATGAAAGCATTTTCCCGCTTACACACAAAAAAAAGTACGGCATTTCCTATTTATGTCAGCCACGCTTTACACAACAACTTGGATTAATTTCCAAAGCACGTGTTTCCAGCGATCGCGTTAATCTGTTCCTTCATTCTTTTCCCAGGCAGTTTCGTTATGTAGAAATTAATCTGAATAAAGACAACATCGCATCGCAGGAAGGTTTTATTTTCAAACAAAATATTGACCTCGAACTTGATATATCGTCAGACATTTCTGAAATCCGAAAAGCATATTCTCAAAACCTGACGCGAAATCTTAAGAAAGCTGCGAAGAGTGAATTGCATTACGAACAGGGAGCAACGAATATACATGACATGATCAGCCTGTTCAGAAAAAACAAAGGCAGCGAGCTGGATAATTTAAGCAGTACTGATTACGCACTCCTATCCCTTTTATTAAATGAAATTATAAGGCACGGAAAAGGAGAAGTGCATAGTGCTTTCAACAAATCAGGCAACATGATTGCGGCTGCTTTTTTTGCAACTTTCCGTGAAAAAAGAATTTTTCTTTTTTCGGCAACCTGCCGTGAATCGAAAGAAACAGGAGCCATGTCGGGATTGATTGATCATTATATCAGCTTAAATTGCGGTCAAAAATGCATTCTTGATTTTGAAGGATCGAATGACACAAAACTTGCGCGTTTTTATCGCGGCTTTGGTTCAAAGGCATTTACCTATCAGCAAGTAAAGAAAAATAATTTACCTCCGGTACTGCGCTGGATGAAAAAATAAGTAATATTGCACAAAAGCAAGAACGATGATTAAAGAACTGGGCAAACAAAATTCTATCCTAAACCATTACATTGCAGAACTTCGAGATGTTGAAATTCAGCGCGACAGCCTTCGTTTCAGAAAAAATCTTGAACGTTGCGGAGAAATTTTTGCTTATGAAATTTCGAAATATCTGGAATATGAGGAGCGGGAAACACACACTCCGCTTGGGGTTTTAAATGTTCCCGTTTTAAAATCTCAACCGGTTATTGCTACGATTCTGCGTGCAGGACTACCCTTCCATCAGGGTTTGTTAAACATTTTTGATCATGCTGAAAATGCTTTCATTTCTGCTTTTCGCAAACATCATAAAGACGGAAGACTTGAAATCGTAATTGAATATCTTTCCTCTCCTGTTCTGGAAGGAAAAGTATTAATCCTTACCGATCCAATGCTTGCCAGTGGGCACTCTATGGTTCAGACTTACCGCGCATTACAGCGAAAAGGAAAACCCAAACACACGCACATTGTTTCGCTGATTACAAGTGCTGAAGGCATTAATTATCTGAAAAAATTTGTCAGTGATGAGGAAATGACAATTTGGACCGGAGCTATTGACGAAGAATTAACCGTTCAGGCATATATTGTTCCCGGACTGGGTGATGCAGGCGATCTGGCTTTTGGCCCAAAATCCAGTGATTGACTTTTAAATTCCGCTGAATTGTTTTTTGTATCTTTGAATGAATTTGAAGTTGACGTTTTGTGGTGATCATTAATTTTTTTCTGGAAGCAGCATCTATACTGAAAGTACTTGAAGTAATTCTTGTCAGTGCTTTTAAATTTTTTATTGCGCCTATTGTTTCCTTCCAGATGGGCTTCTCATACATTCAGACAATCCTTACCACCGCAATTGGCGGGATCATTAGTGTTTTGTTTTTTTATTTTCTATCCGAATGGCTGATTCATCTTTATTTTAAAATCACACCTAAAATCCGAATGTACATTCGGAAAAAGCGTGGCCTGGAGCCTTCTTCTGAGAAAATCAGAAAAAGAAAAGTTTTTTCACCACGCAACCGA
Source organism: Bacteroidota bacterium (assembly GCA_043800975.1). Taxonomy (GTDB): domain Bacteria; phylum Bacteroidota; class Bacteroidia; order Bacteroidales; family JAHJDW01; genus JAZDMK01. The sequence continues at coordinate 33,744 of JAZDMK010000277.1, forward strand.
AGAATTGTGAAGAATGTCAAGAGATACGGGCTGCATGGACTCATATGGCTTACACCCGTTCTTTTCTCAATACCTCTTGGAACTTTTTTAATCTCACGCTATTTTTCACACAAAAGGAATATTCTCCTTTACCTTTCTTTTTCAATACTGGGGTGGGCTTTTGCCATATCAACCTTCCTGTTTATTTTTAGAAAACACACTTAAGAAATTGCTCTTATAAAATTCAAAAAATGAAAACTTTTCTTTTTGAAAATATACGAATCAGTATTCGGTCAATAAGAGCACACATGCTTCGTACTACTCTGACAGTACTTATTATTGCTTTCGGAATTACGGCGCTTGTTGGAATTTTAACTGCAATAGATTCTATAAAATCATCCATCAGCAGTAATTTCTCGCGCATGGGTTCCAATTCATTCACTATTCGCAGCCGCGGACAACACATGCGCATGGGGCACGGCGGGATGGATGAAAAACCAACACCTATTATTACATACCAACAGGCTATGACTTTCCGTGATTCCTATAAGTTTCCCGGAACAGTTGCTTCTGTTTCCATTTTTGCCAGTGGAACGGCTACCTGTAAATTGGGATCAAACAAAACAAATCCAAATGTAGCAGTTGTTGGAACGGAAGAAAACTATCTCACAACTTCCGGCTATGAATTGGAAAAAGGCAGAAACTTTTCACCCCATGAAGTATCCTATGGGTCTCATGTTACAATAATTGGCAGTGAAATTAAAACGTCTCTTTTCCCATCCGGCGAAGATCCTCTCGACAAGCTTATTAGTATTGGTGGCGGAAAATACAAAGTAATCGGAGTTTTAAAATCCAAGGGCAGCAGCATGGGTTTCAGCGGCGACAGGCGTTGCCTGCTGACACTGAATAATGTCCGGCAGTATTTTTCCCAACCCAATATGTCGTTTGGTATTGAAGTAAAAGCGGATTCTCCCGAAGTACTCAGCCTTGCCATTGATGAAGCAACGGGATTGTTTCGTGTAATAAGAAAAGTACCGCTGGGAGAGCCCGATAATTTTGAATTGACAAAAAGTGATAATATTGCCACGATGCTCATCGACAATTTAAGCTATGTTACGCTGGCAGCCACATTAATCGGGCTCATCACACTTATTGGCGCAGCCATCGGGTTGATGAATATTATGCTTGTTTCCGTTTCCGAACGCACACGTGAAATTGGAATACGCAAAGCAATCGGTGCCACCAGCAAGGATATTCAAAATCAGTTTCTGATTGAATCTATTGTTATTTGCCAGATCGGAGGTTTGTTCGGAATTATTTTCGGTATTCTGGTTGGAAATATGACATCATCACTTACAGGAGGCTCTTTCATCATACCATGGGCATGGATTCTACTGGGCGTATTTTTATGCCTTGTCGTTGGGTTGATTTCAGGATTCTACCCTGCCCTGAAAGCCTCCCGGCTCGATCCGATTGAAGCACTGCGTTATGAGTAAGTATTTTCCTGATTCAAGACTACACAATTTTATATTTTTATTTCAGATTTATGTTTACATTTGCATTAGTGACGTGTAGATTTTTCACGAAATGGAAAAAATAAAAGTACTTATAGTTGAAGATCACGAAATGGTTGTTCTGGGTGTTAAGCACCTATTGACGTATTACCGCGATATACAGGTTATCGGCGTTGCAACCAATGGAAAAGAAGCCGTTGAAAAAACTGCTGAGCTTGCACCCGATATTGTTATCATGGACATCAGTCTTCCTGATATCAGCGGAATTGAAGCAACAAAACAAATTCTAGAAAAAAATCAGGATGTAAGAATTATTTTCCACACCTCCCTTGTAGATGAGGAAAATATTGTGGAAGGATTTGATTCCGGTGCTTATGGTTATGTTCCTAAAAATTTCAAAGCAGAAGATCTTGTTGAGGCTATTCGTTCTGTACATGCCGGCAATAAATTTTTAAAGGGTGTTGTTTCTGAAATTTTTGTTGAAAGTTTTTTGAAACAAAAAGATGAGAAAAAGACCAAATCGAACATTCCTTTGACTGACCGCGAACTTGAAATTTTGCAGAACATTGCTTCCGGTCTTACCAACTCTCAGATTGCAGAAAAACTTTTTATCAGTGTTCGTACAGTTGAAGTTCATAAGGCCAACATTCTTAAAAAACTAAATTTCAATACTACGGCCGACATTGTCAGGTACGCAATCAAGAATCGCCTTATTTCCCTTTAGATTTTTCTTAATTTTAATTATTTTTACGAAAATTTTTCTTTTGAAGAGCCGGGCTTTTATCAAAATATTCTTTATTGCACTCTTGTCTGCATGGATTCTAGCAGGATGCAATAGTGCGCGCAGGCTTGGTAAAAATCAGTTTCAGCTTAAGAAAAACGTAATTGTTTGCAACGATAAAAATCTGAATGCAGGCGATCTGGAAGGAATGATAAGGCAGAAGCCCAACCGAAAAATTCTGGGTGTTTTTAAATTTCATCTTTCTGTTTATAACTGGGGCAACAAAGGAAAAGAAAACCGCTTGAAAAGATGGCTCAAAAATATTGGAGAAGAGCCCGTCATTGTTGACAAAAAAGCCTCTGAGAATTCCTCAAAACAAATCATAAAACAATTAGCCAACAAAGGATACTTTGGCTCAACAGTGAAAGATTCAATTGTGTATATTATCAAGAAAAAGAAAGCAGTCGTTTATTACAAATTAAATGTCCGCCCGCCGTATAAAATCCGAAACGTACGATACACCATTGAAGACAATAGCATCGCCCAACTAATCAAAAGCGATACAGTAAAATCCGTGATCATTAAAAATCAGAATTTTGATGTGGATGTTTTTCAAGCTGAAAGGGAACGTATTACAAAACAAATGAAAAATGAAGGGTATTACTACTTTTCAAAAGAGTATATCGATTTCAAAATTGACAGTTCATTAAAACAACATAAAGTGGATGTAATCGTAAATGTTTTGCCTTCACTTCAAAAATCAAAAAAGCCAGACAGCCTGATTCGCAGTGCACACAAGCGATACTTTATCGGAGATGTATACGTTCATACAGAATTCAAACCCCTGAAAAAAGACACCATTCATTACGACACGCTTATATACAATGACTACAGATACATTTACCCTGGTTTATTGCGATACAATCCAAAAGCTTTAAACCGCTTGATTTTTGTTAAAAAAGGGCAACTTTATCAAACGAGTCTTCCCGATCTTACTTATAAAAGAATTTCTGATACCAAGGGTTTCAAACTTGTTGGAATTACTTTTGTGGATTCAAATAAAATTTCAAACGGCAACAACATTCTTGACTGCCATGTTCTGCTGACACCACTGCCTGCGCAGTCATACTCCATTGAACTGGAAGGCACCAATTCGGCTGGCGATCTTGGCATAGCCGGCAACCTTATTTATCAGCATAAAAATATGTTTAAAAATCTCCTGGCTTTTCATCTCAAAGTAAAAGGTGCTATGGAATTTCAAAGCAGTGCCGAAACAAACAGTTCAGATCTTATACAACCTTTCCTTCCATTTAATACCTACGAATATGGAATTGAGACTGGCCTTACTTTACCAAAGTTTCTTTTTATCAGTCCTGATAAAATTTCTAAAAATGCTTTCCCAAAAACAACCCTGTCGATCGGTTATAACTTTCAGGAGCGTACTGATTACTGGCGCTCGATTACCAATGCCACAATGGGTTATACCTGGCAGGAAAGCTCCACAAAACGACATGCATTTAATCCGGCTGAAATAAATATTGTCAATATTAAAAAGGATACTTCATTCATTAATATTATCAATGCGCTGAATGATCCGCAAATCAAAAACAGTTATGAAGACCATTTAACTGCTGCATCCAGTTATACTTTTTTATTCAACAATCAGGATATTAAAAAAACGAAGAACTTTAGTTTCTTTAGCGCAAGAGCTGAATTTGCGGGCAATCTGATGCGCCTTCTGAGCGGACAGGTTTTTAACCTGGAGAAAGACAGCCTGGGTACATACGACTGGTTTAAAATAAAATTTTCGCAGTATGTCAAAGGTGATGTTGACTACAGACATTATTTTGCTTTTTCAAAAAGCAATTCACTTGTATTTAGAATAAAAATGGGTGCCGGAATTCCTTATGGGAATATTCACGTCATGCCTTTTGAAAAAAGTTTTTTTGCAGGTGGTGCAAACAGCATTCGTGCATGGACAATGAAATCGCTGGGGCCTGGATCATACGCAGGATCTAACTCACTTGATAAAATTGGCGATTTAATTCTTGAAACAAATCTCGAATACCGCTTTGATATTACCAGCATGTTCAAAGGTGCTTTCTTTGCTGATGGCGGAAATATCTGGCTTTTGAATGAGGATGATAATCGTCCCGGCGCGAACATTGATGCCGCCCGCTTTCTGAAAGAATTTGCTGTTGGGGTTGGCCTTGGAATACGACTCGACTTTTCATTTTTTATTATCCGCTTTGATGCTGCTGTAAAAGCGCTGGATCCATCAAAGCCTGAAGGGGACCGCTTTGTGTTGCCCGACTTTAAATTTTCTAACATCAATTATAACCTAGGGATCGGCTATCCCTTCTGATGAATGCAGAAAAAAATCAACCAACTGCTGTCTGATCATCTGGGACACAAGCCTACATCAAGCCAGGAATCTGCAATATCAATACTTTCTGATTTTATTTTTTCAGGAAAAGATGATGATACTGTATTACTGCGTGGCTATGCTGGCACCGGCAAAACCACATTGATCAGCTCTCTTGTGCGCTCACTACTGGAACTTAAAATCGCTACCATTCTCATGGCTCCTACAGGGCGAGCAGCAAAAGTCCTTGCATCTTATTCCGGAAAAGCTGCTTTCACTTTGCATAAAATGATTTATGCTGTTGTTGTTACATCCTCTGGAATGCAGATTGTTCCTGCTGAAAATCAACATCGGGATACACTTTTTATTGTTGATGAAGCATCCATGATCGGAAATGATTTAGCAGCAGATTCAGGCGCATCCTTTGGCAACCGCAGACTTCTGGATGATTTATTTCAATATGTTTATAACGGAAACAACTGCAAACTTTTAATTGTAGGTGATTCTGCACAGCTACCTCCTGTGGGCACTCCTCTGAGTCCTGCGCTGGATGCAGGTTTTATCACACAGCAATACAATATTGAATGCAACGAATGCGAACTAACGGAAGTTGTAAGACAAGAAGCAGGATCAGGAATCTTAAACAATGCAACTTTGCTTCGAAAACAAATTTCTAATACAACATGCAAATTCCCTTTCTTTAATCTAAGTGGATGTAAAGATATACGTTCCATTAACGGCTCAGAGCTGGAAGATTGTCTGTATACTGAATATTCGAGATTTGGTATGCGTGAAGTAATGGTGATTAATCGCAGTAATAAAAATGCAAATCTTTACAACTTACAGATTCGCGCCAGAATTTTGCAACTGGAAGGAGAACTTCAGGCGGGAGAATTATTAATGATTGTAAGAAATAATTATTTCTGGCTTCCTGAAAACAACAGCACAAGCTTCATTGCGAATGGCGATATTCTTGAAGTGATGAAAGTTAATCGTGAAATTGAGCTGCATGGATTTCGCTTTGCACATATCCGCGCACGTCTTTGCGACTATGATGAAATCCCTGAATTTGAAACAATCATCATGCTGGATACGCTTCACCTGGATTCTCCTGCCTTAGATAACGCACGCTCAAAAGCGCTATACGAAAGTGTTGCACAAGATTATCTGGATGTAAAAAGTAATGCAGCACGTATAAAAAAAATTCATCAGGATCCCTACCTCAATGCACTTCAGGTAAAATATGCGTATGCTGTTACGTGTCACAAAGCGCAGGGCGGACAATGGCCGGCTGTTTTTGTGGATCAGGGTTATCTTTCCGATCAGATCGTTCAGTCCGATTATTTACGCTGGCTATATACGGCCGTAACACGAGCTACAGACACTTTGTACCTTGTAAATTTTCACAAAAAACTTTTAGAAAAAAATTAGTCCTGAACAATCAGAACGGTTGCAAAAGCAGATATACCTTCACCTTTCCCAATAAATCCAAGCTTTTCAGTCGTTGTTGCTTTTACAGAAACATTTTCTTCTTCGGTGCAAAGTATCGAAGAAATCTCCGTAATCATTTCCGGTATACGTGAAGAAATTTTAGGTTCCTGCAGACAAACGGTTGAGTCTAAATTCCCCAGTTTGTATCCTTTGGCTGAAATAAGTTCAAATGTTTTTTTCAAAAGAATACGACTGTCAATTCCTTTGAACTCTGAAGATGAATCTGGAAAGTGATAACCAATATCACGTAGCGCGGCAGCGCCCAACAATGCATCGCATATCGCATGAATTAATACATCAGCATCGGAATGGCCCACAGCACCTTTTTCAGATTGAATTTCTACGCCACCAATTCGAAAGGGCAAACCAATTTCAAGCCGGTGAACATCATAGCCAAACCCGGTTCTCACTTTCATACAATAAAAATATTATTTCTTGTTTTGTTCTTTGAATGCATCAAAGTCGAAGGTCAGTGAAAAGCGCAATGTATTGCTGAGTGGGCTTTTTACGTCTCTGCTGGCTGGGATCAGATAGGCAAAATCAATTCCGAAAACACTGTAACGTAGGCCGGCGCCCAAAGTGAAATAACGACGATTACCTTTGGTCTGGCTTTCATTAAAATACCCTGCGCGCAAAGCAAACTGCTTATCATACCAGTATTCAACACCTAGTGAAAGATTGTACTCACGCATTTCTTCCTTAAATCCACCGGGTGCATCGTAGAATGACTGGAACATTCCAGAAACAATAGAAACATCAGGCTGGTAGCCTTTGTCAATTACATATTCTCCATTTTCCATCAATGGGTTTCCAGTGCTGTCTAATTTGTATGATGGCGGAGTTGGAACTAGAAGTTTGTTGAAATCAATCATCATGCTAAGTGTGTTATACTGATCCAGTTCCATCGTATAACAAGTTCCAAGACGCAGATTCGTAGGGATAAAGTCGCGTTCTACTGATTCGGTATAAGAAATTTTTGCCCCAATGTTTGAAATGTTGAGTCCAACTTTCAGATTATTGTTCATTTTTTTCTTTGATTCAAATTTCTTGGTATAGAAAAATGAAACGTCGGCTGCAACAGTGTTCCCCGCATGTGTGGACTGCGAACCCACATATTGCCCGCCAGTCAGGTTTGAATAAATGTAACGCATGGCAAGACCACCGGAAAGATTCTCGGAAAGTTTTCTTGAGTAACACGCATCAACTGCAAATTCATTGGGCCTATAAGTACCTGTTTCATTACCATTGTTATCAGTAAAAGTAATGTTTCCAAGAGAGAAATAAAGAAGTGACGCAGCAATAGTTTGCATATCGTCAATTTTCTTATACCCAGTCAGGTATGCCAGATTAATATCATTCACCAGCTGGCGCAGCCATGGAGAATAGGAAACACCAACGCCCATATTTTTTTCAGAAAAAGCATACTTGGCAGGATTCCAGTGCATGGAATACACATCCGGAGTAGAAGCAACTCCTGCATCACCCATACTTCCAGAGCGCGCATCAGGAGCAATGATTAGAAAAGGGACTGCTGTAGTAATAGTATTCAATTCGTCAATACCAAGTTCACTGGTTTGAGAATTCTGAGCTGTGGCCTGAGAGCCAATCACCAGAAAGAACAAAAGTGCAGCCAGCAATGTTGTATTTTTCATGTACTGTTATTTAGGGTTGCAAAATTACACAATAATTTATTATAAGAACTTAAATTTCTACAGAATGACCAATTTTTCGAACTTTTCGGCAGAAGATCCATTCGAACCAGTCACTTTTATCTGATATATGTAAACACCTTTTGCCAGCTTGTCTCCAAAGTCATCCCGGCCATCCCAGGTGATAATATCTTTGTCAACCCGGAAACCTTCCGCGGCAACATTTTGCCGTATTGTTTTTATCATCCTACCTGAAATCGTAAATATTTTGATTTGTACATCAAGTCCGCAACAGGGCTGGTTATGATCAAAGCAGAATGAAGTATGTGTTGTAAAAGGATTGGGATAATTAAACACATGCTGAAGCTCTACATTTTCAGATTTAGCAACAAAAAATTCTGAATACACTTCAGATGAATTATTATAAGTGTCCCAGATTTTAAATTTAATAGTATGCTTTCCTTCTTCGAGATCTTTGAACTGATAGCGAACGGTACCTTTTTTATAGCTATCCATATCAGAAATATAATAATCATTTAAAACCACAGGATTATCTGTATCGTCATCCAGTACTGCCGTAACATCATGGCCAATACCATTACCGACAGTATTAGCACCATTCTCATCACTTATTTTTGCAATTAGAATTGGATTTTCATCGGTTGTCCCGCCAAATGCAAACTTTTCATCATTCATGTATATCTGTACGGTAGGGCCTGTATTATCAGCCGGAGCGTCTGGGTTTGTACCACCAATAATTACATTTCTGTAATATCCGTTTGCATCTGTTGTTCCGTTTTCTGAATAATAACTGAATTTTCCAAAACCATAATTATAAGCAATATCCAAAGGCACAACAAATGAAAATGAAAAATCACCGTTGGCCACAGATGCCATTCCTTTATATAAAATATTTTTCTGCAGTAAAAAAGGAATAACAGGTGATGTAGGGTCATTTCCTAACGTTGATATAGTTGAAGGTTTATCATAAATTGTCGGAAATATTTTACCGTTAAAAGATGATAATTTATTTCCGGTACTGTCGGCAATGAATCCGGCGATAGTAACGTGTGAAAGTGCATGAATCGTATCAGCAACTGCATCAACAACAATATTATTTATATGTGTTGTTACAATATTATATTCAGGAAAAGCAAGCTTTAGTCCAGGGTCCCCTAACAAAGTAAAGTTTCTGTTGTTTGATCCACCCGACAAGTTTTTTGACAATCTGATTATTTCTCCAAGACGTGGGCGTTGACCTTTTATCTTTTCAAATACATTTCTATAAAAATTCTGACTTAACACGAAATTTGTTGATGAAAATGCAAGTCTTGTTGTTGTGAACAAAGCAACCCCTCCTCCCAGCGGATTTAAAAAAACATATTCTCCGGCTGATACCCGATCAGGGTTGTCAAACCGACTGAATTCGCATGTGGCTGTCATAAAAACTGGCATATTATAGGTGTTTCCCCAGCTTTGGATATCAGCAATTTCCAGTACTCTTTCGTGCGCCCATCCTGCCTCACCACCGTGACCAATGTAATTCATAATAAGGCAGCCCTTTTCCATCCTGCGGTTGATCGCCTCATTAACTTCCGGATAACGCTGCCCACCAGGGGTTGACACTTGTTGATAGGCATCTAAATAAATTTTATCGATGTTATAAACCGGGTGAGCTGTATCAATATACTTGCATAAATCTTCAGTCTGAACTAAATGTGTACCACCATCTTCGTCATCTGCCACAAAGCATAGAATATTTTTCCAATCTGCATAATTTGAAACCACATTAGAAACCTGACAGTTGTTTCCTGATGCAGTAACAAGATTCCCTATCGTTTGATAACGAATTATTTTATCAACAGCCTCTTTAGCTTCCTGAGTATTTTTACACACGATGCGGCCGACACCAATATCCAACAAGCCTGTAGCACCAACCCCTTCACCTGGATCCAGACACCCATAATAATCGTCTGATGCGTAAGATGCTGTTGGAGCAAGTGAATTTTGCGATTGATAAACAGGAACAAAGTTAGTGTTCTCGGAAATTCTGTTTTTAAAATCATAGGAAGCGTCACCAAAAAGCAAAAGGTGCGAAGGCATTTCAGAAGGTGTTGCCGCCTTATCATACAGCATACGCATCAGATTGCGGATGGCACCGGCATCCTGTTTTCCGGATGAAAACTCATTATAAATTATTTCAGGTGTTAAAACACTTACTGAATAATTGTCATTTGTTTGATGAAATACAGCAAGCCTTCTGGCTTCAGTAATAAAATCGGGATGTGAAACAATAACCATATCCACATCTGTCATACTATGCAGATTTTGGTTCACCACCTTGTTTCCAAACTCAGCCGTATTATAACTACTTCCGTTAAAAACAATATATTTTCGACTTGAATCTGCACTTTGAATAAATGAAGCAGTTCCAGAATTTAAATCGTATTGTTGCTGTATAACTGTTATTGGATTTGATACTTCCCAAATGATACAATTAGAAGTTGCACTTGCAATATCATACTGAACCTTTTTTCCTGCTCCACAAACAGTTTGGTCTTCAAACAGAACTTGTGAGCTACTCATTGAAAGCATACGCCGTCCATTTATTTCAATATAATCCAGCCAGCCTATAGAACTGGCTGTATTAAGTGTAATGGTAACATTAATCTGTGAGGTGGTTGGATGAAAAATAATTTCCGCATAACCATCCTTTGCATATTCATTGGTAAAAGAAGAAGTGACGACCGGAACAGACAGGGACGTGGA
>JAZDMK010000216.1:0-11178 GCA_043800975.1 Bacteroidota bacterium
TAATGGAAGATACTGATGATTTTGGGAAAGCATTGGTATATAAGTATAAGGATACTTTAATACTGTGAATAAATTTTAAAAAGTTCTATATAGATATCTAAATAATTTAATATATTTGACCACCAAACCCAACTAACGTATCTATGAAAAGAATCTTTTTAGCAATCGCATGCGTTGCTCTGTCTACATTCATACAGGGTCAAACGCTCGTTACGGCCGATTTTACGGCAGCCACATTTCCACCCACAGGCTGGACCATTGATGCTCAAAGCGGCAACTGGTCGAGAGTCACTACAAACATTGCAGCCGGAACAACCGGTGGCGAGGCAATGTTGAACTGGACACCTTCATTCACAGCAACCACAAGATTAATTTCTCCCTTAATTGATTTGACTGGAAAGCCTACAGTTACTCTTTCCTTCAAGCACATGTTGGATTATTATGATCTAACTACAACGATTGGTGTAGCAACACGAACTGGAACAGGTGGAGCATGGACAACAGTGTGGTCACAGGCTGTTACAGCCGATATTCCTGCAACAACAAAGGATGTCTTAATTAATAATGCCAACACAAACCTCGCGAATTTTCAGTTTTGTATTTATTTCAACGGTCTTTCGGACAATATTGATTACTGGTACATTGATGACATAAATCTTTCGGTTCCTTATGCAATTGATGGTGCAATGTCAACCATTACGGTTCCTAATTATGTTATTCAGGGAAATACATCAATTACTGGTGCTGTTAAAAATGCCGGAACAACGAATATGACTTCATTCAATGTAAACTACAAGGTGGATGGAGGAACTACTAATACCACTGCTGTTACAGGCCAAAATCTTGCTAACGGAGCAACTTATAATTATACGTGTACACAGTTATGGAATGCAATACCCGGGAATCATACATTAAAAGTATGGATTGACAATGTAAATGGAACAACCGATCTGAATCATGCCAACGATACGTTAACAAAAACAATTGTTGTTGCAACAAACTCAACGACGATGATGCCGCTGTTTGAAGAGTTCACCAGTTCTACCTGCGCACCTTGTGCTTCATTTAATTCAACAACATTCACGCCCTGGCTTACTTCTCATGTTGGAACGCAGTCACTGATTAAATACCAGATGAACTGGCCGAGTCCGGGGGATATTTATTATACTGCAGAGGGTGGAACAAGAAGGGCTTATTATGGAGTAAATGCAGTTCCCCAATTGTTTGTTCAGGGCATAGACTGTGCAACATCTACGGCAGGACTCAATGCAGCATTTGCGTCGGCAATTGCCACACCTGCATTTTTCACCATAGCTTCAACACCAACCTATACGGGAACCAACGTGTATTTTCCGGTGATCATAAATCCATACATAACAGGTGCATTTAAAGTTCATGCTGTCATAGTTGAAAAAACTACAACAGGGAATGTTGGAAATAACGGAGAGACTTCTTTCAAAAATGTAATGATGAAAATGGTACCTAGCGCTAGTGGCACAACTGTAAATTTTACAGCGGGTACGGGCTACTTTACAACATTCACACAGGATATGAGTGCAACGAATTATGAAGAAATGTCGGATCTGCAACTTATTCTGTTCATTCAGAACGATGCCAACAAAAACTCGATGCAATCAATCTTTAAAGACATCGTTTTGGTTTCAGCGGTGCCAGCACAACCCAGTACCGTTACAGGTGCTGCATCTCCTTGTCAGACCAGTACGCAGACCTATAGCGTGACCAATATTGCGAACGTAGTTTATACATGGACAGTTCCTGCTGGATGGACTATCGTCTCAGGTCAGGGTACTAATAGTATATCTGTTACGGTTGGCTCAGGTAGTGGTAATGTAAGTGTAACACCTTCGAATGCATTTGGAAACGGAACAGTCCGCACGTTTGCAGTAACGCCAGGTCTTGTGCCCGCACAACCTTCTGCAATTTCAGGCGCAACAGCTCCTTGTCAGACAAGTTCGCAAACATACAGTGTAACGAGCGTGGGTGGTGTAACCTATAACTGGACTTTCCCGGCAGGATGGTCGCAAACAGGTGGCGGAACAACGAATAGTGTTACAGTTACTGTTGGCGGAACTGCGGGTACAATTACCTGCACACCTTCCAATACTTGTGGTTCGGGTACTGCTCAAACACTTGCTGTTACTATGGGGCCAGTTCCTGCTCAACCTTCTGTGATAACCGGAAGCACATCTCCTTGTTTAGCTTCATCACAAAATTATAGTGTAATCATTACAGCCGGAGTGACCTATACATGGCTATTCCCTTCAGGCTGGTCACAAACTGGCGGTGGAACAACCAACAGTGTTACTGCTACAGTAGGAAGTGGCACTGGTAATATTACAGTTACTCCATCCAATTTATGTGGAACAGGTACAGCACAAACCCTTGCTGTCAGCATTACACCTGCTCCATCGATTACGACTCCACCCTCAAACTCGACAGTGGGAGTTGGATCAAATACTTCATTTGCTGTTGCCGCTTCAGGTAGCGGTTTGACATACCAGTGGCAGCTTTCCACAGATGGTGGTGGTTCATGGAATAACATCACAGCAGCCGGAACGAATCCCGTATATTCTAACTGGACTACCGCAACACTTGGTGTTTCCGGAGTTGTTATTGGCAATAACGGATATCAGTATCGTTGTATTGTAAGTGGTACTTGTTCACCAACAGCCACATCGGCAGCTGCTTTGCTTACGGTTAACAATACAGCCGCAGTTACAGGTCAGCCAAGCAATGCAGTTGTTTGCAGTGGCGTTGATACTTCTTTTTCTGTAGTTGCAACAGGTGGTGCTTTGACTTATCAGTGGCAACTTTCAACCAATGGTGGTGGTACATGGAATAATATTACGGCGGCCGGAACCAATCCGACATACTCGGGATGGACGGCAGCTACTCTTCATCTGACAGGCATTGCAGTAAGCTGTGACGGATATCAGTATCGTTGTAATGTTGACAATGGCACGCCGCCTGTGGCTACAACCAACGCAGCTACACTGACAGTAAATACGGTTCCTGCTCAGCCTTCGCTGATTTCCGGAAACCAGACTCCCTGTGAGGCTTTAACGGAAACTTATACGGTGACGAATGTTGCAGGTGTAACTTATACCTGGGCTTTCCCAATGGGTTGGACACAAACTGGCGGTGGCACAACCAATAGTGTGACTGTGACAACAACATCCAGTTCAGGCACGATCATCGTGACTCCTTCCAACGGATGTGGTAATGGCGGACCTCAGTCCTTAACGATTACATCCGGTGCAGCTGCTACAGCGAATGCAGGTTCTGATCAGGTTCTCTCAACATACACACCGGCCACACTTGCTGGAACAATTGGCGGTGGTGCAACATCTGCTACATGGAGCGGCGGACTGGGATCCTTCTCGCCGAATGCAAATACGTTGAATGCAACTTATACACCCGGCGGAGGTGAATCTTTGGTTACTTTGGTTTTAACTACGGATGATCCGGCTGGTTCCTGTATTGCAAAAACTGATACAATGACAATTACTTATACTGTAGGAATTGAAAACAACAGAAATAATGCATTGATGATTTTCCCCAATCCTGTAACAAATATTTTAACAGTAGTTGTTCCTGAAAATAACGGACAATTATTATTTACAATATTTGATGCCACAGGCCGCGAAATGATTTTGCAAAGTGCTACCGTTCCTTCGGGTCCTTATACGTATACAATTAATGTGAGCCATCTGGCAAGCGGAATGTATACAATGCGTGTGAGTTCTAACGACAACTATTATATGCAAAAGTTCTTTAAACTTGACTAACTTTTAAAAGAGTAGACATGAGAAGAGGAGCGTTAGCTCCTCTTTTTTTTTAATCAAACGGACAATTTTTTCCATCAGATTTAAAGTCAGGAATGTTTTTTAGCTTTTGAAATTCCTCCAAAATTTCTTTACAATCATCACAATCAATTTTTTCAAAATCTATATCATAACCGTCAATCTTCTCTTTATCCACCGAACGCTCTTCCCATTTTCTTTCGAAGCAGGCGATGGCTTTTTTGTCAGAAAAATAGTACTTTCGATTCGAGAAGTAATCAATGGTTTGGGGAATGCTGTCACCTGAAAACGCAGGATCAAAGGTCCATGTGGAATAAGTTTGTTTGCAAAAAAACACCTGATTATTCTGAATGTAATACTGCTTTTCATCTCCGGAATGTGCACCCAGTCCTCTGTTGATTGAAATCAATACTGTATCACCCAGGTAGGTGTATACCGACATTTCGCCGCTTTCATGCATTTGGGGACAATCATAAACGAAAGTTGATTTTCGGATATCCATGCTGCCAAGATAAATGTCGATGCTTTGGATTTGCTTTTCTACACGTTCAATAATTTCGTTTGTGTTCTGCGCAAACCCTTTCAGAGAAAGAAGAAATAATAATGTGATACTAATCTTTTTCATCGTTTAGAAATTAATTACAAATTCAAATGCGGGTGAAAACCACAGCAATCCGGTTTTCATATCTCTGATAGGTAGGGGCGGGCATTGAATGATGTTACCCTTTTGAATGAACTTGCTGTATTGTTCTTGTGATGATGTGAAAAACTCCATGGTTCCTAACATTTTTCTATCCGGTGATAGAAAAAAGGTTGTTTCCCCAAGTCCTCCAAGTTGGTATAATGAAGAACTGACTTCCTTTCCGGTTGTGTTGTCAATAATGCTAATTGAAATTTTCTTTTTGCTTTTTATTAAATTTTTATTGATCTCAACCCGGACGTCAGGCGGATTGATAGCGGTGAATGTTGACAGGAGTGATAGTATGGAATCGGTTTTTTGAACACTTTCACAAACCATCTTTACTGTAATATGAACAATACCGGGCTTTTCAGGTATTAAATAATATTCTCTGCTATCATTTTCTTTCTGAATGATTTCAATTCTTCCGTTATCCGATTTGATATCCCTGACATTTTCCCTGCAAACGACGGGTATGCCTATCTGATTTTTTATTCCAACCCAGACATGTTTTAAAGGTGTAAGAACCGGAGACCAATCGTCTTTCACAATGAAGACGGAATCCTTTTGTCCGAAGCTGTGTAGGGAAAGGAGAAGGAGTATGATTGTGAGGAGGCGGTTTTTCATTGCGGATTTATTTGGTGGGGGTGCATCTATTTTCGTTCTTCTTCGATTTGTAAGTTGTATTTACAATTTTAAACATTACAGTTCTACTAAGCTTCATAGCTGCTTCCTTATCTTCAGTAGAAAGAGTTAAAATGTATTCCTTGGTAAGCTCATGCTTCAGCAATTTCTGAGGGTTTCCAAATGAGGTAAAGTAAATAATCGGGGCTTTTTTGCTATAGGAGTTTACAATCAATCTGTCGGTTTCTATTCCATTTTGTGTAAAATACATTTTTACAGCTTTCATTCTTTTCTCAGCAATTTTAGGCTTTTCATTAAAATCTTTGAATCCGATAATTTCAATAACCATTTCAGGATTATCTTTCAGCCAGTATAATAATATAGCTATACAACTGTCGGTTTTTATCTCTGATGAGTTGTAATCAAACATCTGATAGGGAATTGGATGTACACTTTTCTCTATAGGGATAAGACTGAAGTCGATTACAATTTCTTTTTTCTTACTATTGCCTTTAGGTGTTACGCATTTACTTTTCGATGCATAATATCCTTCATGGCTAGCTAAAATATTTATCGAAAGATTTTGAGGAAGATTATGAAATGTATATTCACCCTTTGAATCTGTTGAGTCGTATTCGATAACTCCGTCGCTTCTTACAAGTTTAATAATTGCTCCTTCAATAGACCAAAGGCTGTCCTTTGCAATTACTTTTCCGTTCAGGTTAAACTCTGGCTCCATAATCTTCACGATCTTCAGTTCCACCCGGCGGTTCAGTGAGTGAGCAGCTTCCCGATATTCAAAACTGGATAGTGAATAAATAAACGAATCATTCAAAACGGTCCCTTTTTTAAATGAAAATGATTCTTGTTTATATTTGATAACTGTGTCTTTCGAAAGAATTAGTGGCTCATGCCCGGCTGCACCTCTCGAAGAAATTTGATCAAAGGGCACTCCTTTAACTAAAAAATCATCCATGATATATTCTGCTCTTCTGCTCGAAAGAGTGTCGGTTGTCATTGGTATTGGTCTGCTGTCTGTATGACAAACAATTTCAAATTTTATATTTAAATTTTTTGAAACAAAGTCAACTGCTAATGAATCTTCATTGTGTGGATAAGGTGAACCGCCCCATGACCACCATGTTCCCGCAGGCAAATTATGTATTGCGCTAACTTTAAAAACTGTATCTGAAAAATTGAAATACTGTGGTGGTTCCTGCCCAAACCCCTGCAGGCTGAGGAGGAGGAAGAATGATATGAGGAGGCGTGGGTTCATTGCGGATTTGCGATTTTAGAAGTTATTATACTGCTTCAAAAATAACGAAAATATCAGAAATTATTGTAAACATTCAGGGAGGGAGTGGGCAATTTGTTTCTTTACTTTTTTATGCTAATGTTCTCAACTGAATGCATATGGATAAGGCTCATCGGTAGTTTGCCATTCTTTAAAACAATACTCAAGCTTTGCGCTTCCTCTTCATTCAGGTTTCCAGTAATAGATGATCTTCCGCTTTCAATAATATCATTTACTACCGGGTATACCAATACTTTTCCATCAATAACAAGAGCTATCGATTTTCCTATATTATCCTTAGTAATTCTTTCCCATCGTTTTGAACCCTCTTCGTTCATCTCAATTACAATTTCCGTCTGTCCATCTCCATTTGTAGTCTGGTCTGCTTGTGTTATTGCATCACCGGTCAGCAAAGGAAGTCCGTACAGTTCTTTTCTCAGGGCAACCAGTTCGTAAAAAAAACCGCTGTTTTCCTGAGGCTTGTCAGACCAGCAAAAGAATAAATCGCGCGGGAGCATTGCCTTCACAGAGGGTACCTTCAGCATTTGCATCACTTTGTCGCGATCAGATTCCACAACAAAACCCACGACAGGTCCTTTATTGCACCTGTAATTTCCCTTTTCATCCTGCAACAGTGATGGCTGCAGCAATGCAAATAATGGATTATCTTTCGCATATTTTGCAAAATCCTGACGTATGCTTAGGTACTCCCGTATGTTCTCCAATTGTCCGTCCTTCAAGCAGGAGGCCAAGCGGGTATTTGCATTCTCAATTTTATCCCAGAGGTCGGCAAACTCATAGGTGCGCCAGAAAACTAATTCGCCGCGAGGGACAATGGTTTTCTTAACCAGTTCGGAGTTCTCTACATTTTTTACTTCAAATGTGATCCAGTCCTTATCAGCATACCGCAATACATTCAGGTCTTCGAGGTCCAGCTCTGCGAGCCTGTTTTTAATAATTTTCACAATCTGGTCTACAGCATCATCCTTTTCTTTCTTCAGTGTTTTCAGTACATCCTTGTTGCTGAATCCCCGGCTTATTTTCCCGGGAAAGCAGCGGCTGAAAACATCCGCCATTTTGCGTTGTGGCATTATGCTGTCCCATGCTTTTCTGAAGTGCACCAGAAAACGGCCAGGTTCTCTTTTCTGCATTCTTTCAGCAGAATCAAGTGTAGCAAGGAAAAGCGAGTCGCCAAAGTATACGGATTTTTCATACAGCAGTTCATACACCGAATACTGAACTGTATAAGAAACAGTACTTCCGTTTTTCTGTTTGAGAAAATCGCAGGCTGATAGCAGTGTTAGTGCGATGAATACAACTGAAAAAAATAGTAGCGGTTTAACAGATTTCATTTGGCATATATTGAATTGTTGAATTTCCAAAAATAACGAAAATATATGGGAGAATTTTTTTTTATTTGTGCGGGGATAATGTTTCGCATTTTTCCCACTCATTCATAATCAGATGTACTATGAAATGCGAAACATTTAGCGGTGCATGTTTTTTAAATGTTTCGCATCATTCAATTTAAAACGGAGGATTGACGGGGTAGATGCGAAACATTAACAGGTGTTAATTTCCTGTTATTAAAAACTCATGAAATAAATTTGTATTTCAATTTTTTCAGCTACTTTTGCTGCGCAACGGTCCTGAAAAGGATAATAGGGAACCGGGTGTAAATCCCGGACAGTTCCCGCTGCTGTTAGCTCTTAAAAAACTTTTAAACGTCCTATGCCACTGTCTGCACCTGCAGATGGGAAGGCTGTTTAAAAGAGAGTAAGTCAGAAGACCTGCCGCTGTATATGATAGATCAAAGCTTTCGGGAGAAAAGCGTATGAATCAACTCAACGGTTTATTCACGTCCCTTTCCTGTCAGTTTTGAAGTCAGACAATTTTTTGTTTAACTTTAAAACAGATGAAATGAAAAAAACAAAAACACTAAAGCAGGCCATGTTGGCGCTTGCATTGCTGCTTTCAGGCAGCGCCTTTTCACAGGCAACATTTGATGACCTTACACTTCCTGCCGACACTTTCTGGAACGGAAGTGATATGACAGGCCATTTTGTAAGTGGCGGAATTACTTTCGAAAATTCCTATACAGATTATGGCGGTGGTATATATGCGTGGTTTGGCTTCGCCTATTCGAACCAGACTGATACTACTACCGCAGGACTGGGTAGTCAGTTTTGTGCATTCAAAGGACAAGGCGCGTTGGCTTCTTCAAATTATTGTGTTTCATCTTTCACCTATGATTACATGGGTGCTTACGATATTATTCCCAACTACATTGCTTTTCCTGCGAAAGCAACGGTAACCGGATTTTATGCAAATAACTCAACCTATGCCGGTATTTCTATTCGTGATGGAGATGTATACTGCAAAAAATTCGGCGGTACATCAGGCAATGATCCCGACTGGTTTCGCTTGTCAGTTACAGGATATAACAATGGATTGATCACTGACACAGTAGATTTTTATCTGGCCGATTTCCGATTTGCAAACAATTCTCTTGATTACATTATTAAAGATTGGACCTGGGTGAATCTGATTTCTCTAGGTATTATCGATAGCATTGGAATGACTTTATTATCAACTGATATCGGAAGTTATGGAATGAACACACCCGCCTATTTTTGTTTTGATAACCTGACGATTCAGTGTCTGACTGCGCAATCTAATAATGCAGAAAATAAATCATTGAATGTGTATCCCAATCCTTCCCATGATTTCATTACACTGAATGTTCCGGTTAACGCTTCGTTGAAAGTTTTTAATGTAACCGGTGAATTAATTTATTCAAAAAAATGTGAAGCCAGCAACGAAATGAGGATTGATGTTTCTTCATTCAATCCGGGTGTTTATACGATAAGTTTGATTTCTGATAAAGAGATAAGAACTTCAAAATTTATCAAACAGTGAAGAAGATATTTTTCTCTTTAACTCTTGTATTGATAGCAAATTATTTATTTGCTCAATATCCACCACCGGCGGGACAGGCTGGTTCCACTGCGATAGCGTATGACAGTTCCATCATAATAGATTGGGCAAATTCATGCAATATGCAACGGGGGCATATGAATATTTCAAATACATCGCTTGGGCTGGCAACGTATGGCGCTGATACATCTGCATTGGGAATTGCCGACAACAATGTAATAAGTCTTGGTGATGCAGGAACAGCGGTGCTCACGTTTGGTCATCCCATCGTAAACGGAAACGGTTTTGACTTTGCTGTTTTTGAAAACGGAATGATGGATACTTATCTTGAACTTGCTTTTGTGGAAGTAAGCAGCGACGGAATTCATTATGTTCGCTTTTCTTCGGTATCACTTACTTCCGACACACTACAGGTTGCGGGTTTTGGTCTTCTTGATTGTGTAAAAATTCATAATCTAGCGGGAAAGTATCGCGTGTTTTTCGGAACACCTTTCGATCTGGATGATGTAAAAGACAGTGCTAATATTGATGTAAATAACATTACGCATGTTCGCATCGTTGATGTGGTGGGCTGCATTCAGTCGGCTTATGCAACTTATGATTCGCAGGGAAATATTGTAAATGATCCGTGGAACACTCCCTTTGCTTCGGGCGGTTTTGATCTGGATGCGGTGGGCGTGATTCACAATACTGAGTTTCCGGGTGGCATCAATGATGTGACTCAAAAAGAAATAAAAATTTTTCCGAATCCCTGCACGGATGGGAATTTGCAGATACAATGTCGGCAGATGATGGAAAGTGTCCACATATATAATCAGACAGGAATGGAAATTTTTTCACAAAAGATTTGTGGAAAAAGTGCAGAATTGAATCTTACTTTCAGTTCCGGCATCTATGTGTTAAAAGTAACAACAATCGGAAAGCCGGATATGTTCTGCAAACTAATCGTAGCTAACCGATGAAAAAAAATGTTCTTATCACTTTTTTTCTTCTTCTCTGCATCCCCATTTTTGCTCAGAAAAAAGATACACTGAAACTGTCAGTGGTTGAAATCCGCGAAAAACAATATGTCTGGATGAACGGACTGCGTGTTTCGAGAATTGAAATGAGTGCGCTTCAAAAAAATGATCAGGCCACACTTGCAGAAGTTCTGCAAACCAACACCCCTGTATTTATTAAATCGTATGGACAAGGTGGCCTTTCTACTGTGTCGTTGCGTGGTGCCGGTGCATCGCATACTCAGGTGTTGTGGAACGGTCTGCGCATCAACTCGCCTATGCTCGGACAGGTAGATCTTTCACAGCAACCGGTTTTTTTTATTGATGAAATTACCTTAGTTCACGGTGCATCCGATATGGCTTATGGCACAGCAACTGCGGGCGGCAGCCTTCTGATGAAAAATAAGCCCGACTGGTCGTTGCCATTGCGTGTTCAAGTGAGTGCGGGAGGCGGAAGTTTTTCTGCATTAAACGGATCGGCATTGGTTCGCGTAACGCAGGATCAAACGCAGTTCTGCACACGCATTCAACATACACTGGCGGAAAATAATTTTACCTATCATGATAATTCTGTTACGAAACCCTGGCCACTGAAAACCAGAACTGATGCAGCCTTTAGTCAAACATCGCTGATGCAGGAAATTTATACAAATCTTTCAAGTAATAAACAACTGTCGTTTCAACTATGGGGAGAGCAGCAGAATCGCGAGATTCCTTCAAGCTTGCTGGTAACTCAACCGGAAGGAAATGAATCGCAGACGACTTCGTTTCTTCGTTCGGTATTGCAATTTAAAAATTCAACCGGGAAGGGAATGTTAACGG
>JAZDMK010000280.1:0-5508 GCA_043800975.1 Bacteroidota bacterium
AGGACATTATGTTTAAGGGCAAAGTGCATAAAGTAATAACACCTTCCGAAGCAGTTGCGATGAAACCGGCTATAGCATTGTTCTCAGCGGGCGGAAGTGCTTCGCGCGAATGGGCGCCCCGTTTTGCAGAAACGGGAACATTTGTAATTGACAATTCATCGGCATGGAGAATGTTTGATTACGTCCCGCTGGTAGTTCCTGAAATCAATCCCGATGCAATTTCTAAGGATACAAAAATTATTGCCAATCCCAATTGCTCCACCATACAGTTGGTCGTTGCATTGGCAAAGCTTCATACGGCATTTAAAATTAAACGTCTTGTGATTTCAACATATCAATCCATCACAGGAACAGGTGTGAAAGCAGTTCAGCAGATGGAAAATGAACGCAACGGAATTGACGGACCGATGGCTTATCCACATCGCATCGATAAAAATTGTTTTCCGCATGGAGGCGATTTTTTAAAGAACGGATACACGGGTGAAGAGATGAAACTGCTGGATGAAACCCGAAAAATTTTACGGGATAATTCAATTGCAGTGACTTCAACGGTAGTTCGTATTCCCGTTACAGGCGGCCATTCGGAAGCCGTGAACTGTGAGTTTCATCATGATTTCAAAATGGAAGAAATCATACATATTCTTAAAAATACAGCAGGAGTTGTTCTTCAGGATGATCCTTCAAAGGCTCTGTATCCGATGCCGCTGTATTCAGAAGGAAAAGATGATGTGTTTGTAGGCCGCATCCGCCTTGATGAATCACAACCGCGCACCATCAACCTCTGGATCGTATCCGATAACCTTCGCAAGGGCGCAGCCACGAATGCCGTTCAGATTGCGGAGTATTTACTTCGCGAAAAACTGATTTCCTGATTAATGTGGCTTAATTCTTGTTGAATTCATGGCTCGTTTTTAAAAAAAGGTACCATGAAACAACTTCTTCTTTTACTCTCCACGTCCTTGCTTGCATTTTCACTTACAAATGCACAAAATGTTGCAACGCCTGTTCAGGTTAACCCGAATGTCCAGATCAATCCTCCGGACAATAACACAGGCAATCTTCCCGGTAATACACTGGGAAACCTTCCACCAACCAATGTAGGAAATCCTCAGGTGAATACCGACAATCAGCCGATTCAAATTCAGGTTCAGAATAAACCGATGAACCAGCAGAAACAGTACATTCCAAATGAGAATGACAACAGCCTGGCACAAAACATTTCGTTTCCATCTACCAACAAAAATTATACACAGGCAACATACTCTTCTTCTTCAACCGTTTCTTATTCAGGAACTGCAAAAAAACACAGTTCACTTCACCTAAAGTTCAATCTGAACAAGAATAAAAGGTTCACAAAGTTTTTCGATAAAAAAATATTTCACGCCCGTACCTGGAAAAAGATTTTTCACGGGAAGAAACACAAATTCAGAGTGTGCAGGACTTTTAGCAGAAGATAATTCTTTTTAAATTTCAGGATAAATTACTAATGAGTCCGTAAAGTCAATGTACGCGGGTTCAAATAGTGAATTTTTAATAAATAGTGTTATTGCGTTTAACCTTTAACGATTAACGTTTTACGAATAACGTTTAACGTCTACTCCACCCAGCTCTTCACCATCTCAAGTGTAGGGGGTGCTATCTCGAGTTTTAATTTTTTACGAAGTCCGCAAAGGTCATTAAACAGTTTGTTTGGATTTGCTTTTTTCAGATCCACCACATTTACAAAACCTGCTTTCTGTAACAACTCAATATAATTTTCAGGAACACCCGCTTCGATGTATTCTTCATTGGGTGAATTGACAGATTTGCGTTTGGGCCGCATGTGCGGGAAAAACAAAACATCCTGTATGGAATTCGAATTGGTCATAATCATCGCCAAGCGATCGATGCCCATGCCAAGGCCCGCAGTGGGCGGCATGCCGTGTTCCAGTGCATTCAGAAAATCTTCATCCAGCACCATGGCTTCTTCATCCCCGCGCTTTCCTAACTCAAGCTGCGCCTCGAAACGCTGACGCTGATCAATCGGATCATTTAATTCTGAAAATGCATTGCATAATTCTTTTCCATTCACGATGGCTTCAAAACGCTCTACCAGTCCGGGTTTGCTGCGGTGCTTTTTCGCGAGTGGTGACATTTCAACCGGGTAATCGGTGATGAATGTAGGTTGCAGAAGATTGGGTTCGCAAGCGGTTCCGAATATTTCATCAATCAGTTTTCCGCGCGCCATCGAAGGATCGGTTTCTACGCCCAGCTTCTTGCAGAAATCAAGCAATGCAGTTTCATCCATCTCTGTAATGTCAACCTGCGTGTAGTATTTTATGGCTTCGTACATGGTGTATCTTTTCCACGGGCGTTTGAAGTCGATGATCTTGTCACCCACATTCAGCTGGGTTGTTCCATGCAAATCGAGTGCGATGCGTTCCACCATTTTTTCTACCATACTCATCATCCAGTCGTAGTCTTTATAAGCAACGTAGAGTTCCATCTGTGTGAATTCCGGATTGTGAAAACGATCCATTCCTTCATTGCGGAAATCTTTTGCAAATTCAAATACACCATCGTATCCGCCGACAATGAGGCGTTTCAGATAAAGTTCATTGGCGATACGCATGAACAATGTCATGTCAAGAGCATTGTGATGCGTCTTGAAAGGACGTGCTGCCGCACCACCATAAATGGGCTGCAGAATAGGAGTTTCCACTTCCAGGTATCCTTTTTCCATCAGGAAGGAGCGCATGGAGTGAACCATTTTAGAACGCAAAATAAAAGTTTGTTTCACCTGCGGATTCACAATCAGATCAACATAGCGCTGACGGTATCTTTGCTCAGGATCAGTGAATGCATCATACACAACACCATCTTTTTCTTTTACGATTGGCAGCGGTTTGATTGCTTTCGAAAGAAGTGTGAATGCTGTGACATGCACCGTGATTTCACCCATCTGTGTTACAAAAACAAAACCTTTTACGTGAATGATATCACCAATGTCGGTGCATTTTTTAAAGAGAATGTTGTAGGCTGTTTTATCTTCTTCCGGAGAAATATCATCGCGTTTAAAGTAAAGCTGAATGCGGCCGCTGCTGTCCATCAGTTCTGCAAAAGAAGCATTGCCCATGATACGGCGCGACATCAGACGACCGGCGATAGAAACATTTTTAAAAGCTTCCGGATTGTCATTGTATTTATCCAGGATTTCCTGTGCTGAAGTATTGATTTCAACCGTGGGTGCAGGATAAGGATCCACACCGATAGAACGGATTTCTTCCAGTGATTTTCTGCGATAAAATTCGTGTTCGCTTAATTCAGACATTGTAATTAAATTTTTTGCAAAGATAGAATTCTTTGGGTATTATAAAAAGTTGAGGATAGCATGAATTTCAATGATACAATTCAATTCTAACTGTAAAAACTATTTTTTTTTACGGCAAGATTTTGTTTCGTAAAGTTGAAGTTTTAGTCCTGCTTGGAAGTCATAAGCATTTTCATAAAATCTAATGGAGGATAGGTAAACATAAAGAGGAGTCCCCTTTCTTTTTAATAGAAATTGAATTTTCATGGAAAACTTGAATATATCATTGAATCTTATACCTTGATTGAAAAACAAATCTGTACTTTTGAATATTTCAGAAGTATGGGAAAGATATGTCACCTTATTTCTATTTATCCATACTAAAGTTGAAATAAAACCAAGCTCAGCCCCAAACCTTTTGTATGATCCTCCAACAAAAAACGGAAAGGATAAGCATTTTGTAGTATGGGCATTTTCAATTATTGTATCAAGTGGATACCCATGACTGATATTAAAGGCGTTAACATAAGCTCTTTCTGTAGGGTCTGTATTTCTTAATTTTTTTTCTCTTTGTGAAAAAAAGGAAATTCCTTGTTCAACGTGTAAAGACTTTGATAATTCCGAACTGATTGTATAAGCAAAATGAAAACCAGGTAATACTTTTCTTGTTCCACTAACGCTCATTTGTGGAGCTCCTGAAGCTGCATGAGTATTATATATCGGAAAAGCCTTTGGACTAAAGGGATCATTGTAATTTGTTCCCAAATAAAAAGAAATGGATTTGTTCAAAAACTTAGTGGTATCCTGCGAATTCCCTTTCAAACATTGAAAAAGAAGAAAAAGGGCAGCAATGATTTTAAAAACAATCAGAGAATTACAAATTCTTACCTTAATCATAAAAGTTGTGTTATCCACAATTTATTACATCAAAGTCAATAACGGATATGGGTTAAAAAAATTGTTATTCAGCCAGTGTTTTCGTAAAATAAATTCTTTCTCCGTTAATGATATTTTTTTCTGTGTTGTAATCCATCACATAACCGCGTATCACTTTCTGACCGGGTTTCAGCGTGCACTTCATCCGGATTTGATTTCCTGCTCCTTCGGTGCGCACCAGTGTGGTACTGTCTTTTACTTTGAACGATTCATCAAAATCACCCGTGCAGGCCAGGCAGCTTTCTCCTTTCATACCAATAAGCTGAATGTTGAGCTGAACCGAATTTTCGTTTTTATTTCCGAGATTGATCAAAAGAAATCTCGATTTGGATTCATCCACCAAACCATCCGAATTGAAAAAAAGTTTTTGGTTCAGGTAAGTATTTCCGGTAACATCAATACTTTGCTGAACATGATCCACCAAGCCTTCATTCTGCATAAAAACAGAAAAACCGTGTAATTTTTTTTCAAGCGAAGTCCAATATTCTTTCAGGTTTCCATTCAGATGAAAAGCAGCATGCACTTTTTCGCCTTTTGCTTTTTCACAATCAACCGATAGTAGGCCGGCATTTTCGCGAAAAGTAAAAAGATAATTTAGAGATTTATCGGGTGTACGAACTGTAATTTTTTCTACCTGTCCGTCTTTACGAACAGTTACTTCATATAAAGGACCTTCGCTTTGTTTCACGCAACCCAGCGTGAGTGCAATTGTCATTACAAAAATTAGTTTTTTCATACAGAGATGTTTTTACAAAGATAAAAAAGGTGGGGTATTTAACGTACATTTATTTTTTGTATTTTTATTACCTCAAATTAGTAGTTCAATTATGAAAAAAATATTCTTTACACTTTTCGTTTTAGTCGCCACAACAATTGGCACAGTGAGTGCCCAGAAGTATTTTGTGTATGATGGAAGTCCATTTTCCATCATGATGACATGTAATAATGAGAATACCACGATAACAAGTGTTGAGTATACTTTTGAAAACAAATGGGTTCCATTTACAGTCAATAGTCAGCTTGAGATGTTTGAAGATGAAGATGGTGAAGGCGGTTATATTTTCATTGTAGCAGATGCAAGCGGCAACTCATATACCATTGATTATTTTCGAACTTCGGATTATTGTATTGTAACTAATGACAAAACCAATGCAAGCTGGACATTGAAAAGGCGTGCTGAGGGTAATTGAATGTGAAATGCAAAGAAAACGATTTTATCTTTCAAGGATTTTTGCTATCTTTATAAGTCAAAATTAAAAACCATGAAAAGATTGTTGTTGGGA
>JAZDMK010000282.1:0-5611 GCA_043800975.1 Bacteroidota bacterium
TATTTTTTAATTAATTCTAACTGCTGATAGGTTCCATATTCATCATCCGTTCCCTGAATTGCGAGAATCGGCGATTGAATTTTCTTCAACGTATCAAACATATTCCAGTTTTTAAAATCATCACGCAACCAGGTTTCAACCCACCCATAGAGCATCAGGTCCGTTTTTTCACCATGGTACTTCGCAAGTCCTTCCCTGAGCTTTCCTTTTTCGTATGCTTCTTCTGCTTTCATCAAACCATTGCATGAAAATTCTTCGATGACTACATGGGCTGCTTCGCTAACAACGCCCAAAACCTTATCTGGATAATGTGCCGCATGAATCAAAGCAATCGTGGCTCCGTCACTATGACCAAATAAAAAAAAATTTCTTGTGATTCCAATTTTTGTAAGCAATTCATTCAATTCGTCAGCTTGTTCAAAAACAAAATTATTGCTTCTTGGACCGCTTAATATTTCTGATTTTCCATGACCATAGCGGTCATATACGAGAAATGAAAAAAAATTTTCCATGCAAAACTCTTCAGGGAAATTTTTCCATTGCTGAATAGATCCAAGCCCTTCATGAAGAAAAACAATCAATGGTTTGTTTTCTGAATCATCAACCAGAGTCAACTCGTAATATAGTTGATGACCATTTACATTAACAAAATCTTTAATCTCCTTCATTCTCAAAAGCGCATTGATCCTGCTTCGGTTGCAGCTGCATTAAAATCGATGATCATTTCTTTTACAATTTCACCGGCAGGTTTTATTTCGTGAATCAATCCGGAAACCTGACCAATTTCGAGCTCTCCTTCATCCAAATCTCCTTCAAACATTCCTCGTTTTGCACGTCCGCTTCCTACTAACTTCAATAGCTCTTCCTTAGATCCACCGCGCATTTCAAGTTCATATATTTCATTGAATAGTTTATTATGCACCAAACGAACCGGTATTAATTTTTTTAGAAGTAAATGTGTATCACCATCTTTTGCATCGAGAATAATTTGTTTAAATTTTTCATGCGCCGAAGATTCAATTGAGGTAACAAAACGACTTCCCACCTGCACACCTTCTGCTCCCAAAGCAAATGTTGCGAACATCTGCCGGCCAGTACCAATGCCACCTGCAGCGATAAGCGGAATGTTCACGGCTTCTCTTACCATAGGTATCAAAACCAACGTAGTTGTTTCTTCTTTTCCGTTATGTCCACCTGCTTCAAATCCTTCAGCCACGATAGCATCCACACCCACTTCTTCACATTTTTTTGCAAATTTTACATTCGCAATCACATGCACAACAGTAATACCAGCATCTTTTAATGAGGGTGTCCATGTTGATGGGTTACCGGCAGAAGTAAAAACGATTTTTACTTTTTCCTCTTTGATAATTTCAATCATGTCGGATGCATGCTCGAAAATCAAAGGGATGTTCACACCAAAAGGCTTATCAGTTGCGGCTTTGCATTTACGAATGTGTTCACGCAATAAATCGGGTGTCATGGATCCTGCGCCAATCAGGCCAAGGCCACCTGCCTTACTAACGGCAGAAGCCAGCCTCCAGCCGCTACACCAGATCATTCCACCCTGAACGATCGGGAATTGAATATTGAAGAGTTGTGTGATTCGGTTCATGTTTTTTACAAAAAAGAAACGAGTCACTCCCTCACGGAAGTGACTCGTCAATAAAAATTAATTACTTCATCTGTTTATACACAATCGACACAAGCGTTTTGTCATCACCACCCATGTTGATTGATAAGCCGTAGGGGCGATCTGCAGGAATTGTAATCTGTGCATCACCACATTTTCCTGTCATCTGTTCCCAGATCGTTACTGCCTGATGAACGCCAGTGGCACCGGTTGGATGTCCCCATCCTACAAGACCTCCCGTTGTATTAAAAGGAATCTTACCGTTTCGCGCAGTGTTACCTGCAATCACAAAATCAGGGCCTTCACCATGTTTTGCAAAACCAATCGCCTCAACTGCCATGATACCCGCAATTGTAAAACAGTCATGGGTTTCTACGGTTGCTAATTGTTCTTTCGTAATGCCAGCCGATTCAAGCGCTTTGCGGGCTGCTTCGCGGGTCGTATCCATTACTGTTAAATCTTCGGGTGCTTTGGTAATATCATTTTCAGCCTGACCCAGTCCAACAATTTCAACTGCATCTTTCACATCAATGCCGCAACGCTTCAAACCTTCTTCTGATACAATTGCAATAGCAGAAGCACCATCCGAAACTTTTGAACAATCGAAAACATTCAGATTATCTACAAAACCTTTTGGGTTTGGCTCCATCATTCCAAGCGCTTCGAGATCTTTGGAAGAATTATGAAACTCCTGCGCAGTAGGACAAAGGCGTGCATTTTCAATGGCATTCACAAACCATTTAGCCATGGCTTTGCGTGTTTTTTCTTTTCCAAATTTTGCATAGTATGCACCTGCACGATCACTGAATTTTCCGGGAAAGAAATACGCATGTCCGTCTTTTCTTTCTTTGGCCCAACCTGCAGCTGCAAGAATATCTGCACCATAAATTGCCTTAACCGTATTCTGTACTTCAACACCGAGAACCAAAACTACTTCTGCTGTTTCAGCAAGCACAGAACGAATCCCGGAAGCCAGCGCCAACGCGCCTGTTCCGCATGCACCTTCGGTTCGTGTGCAGGGTTTATATTTTAATCCTTCATCAATAAATGGAAAAAATCCGGCAAGGTTCGACTGACGGTTGAAGCGGGCTGCAATAAAATTACCCACTACACATTCATCTACATTTTTTGCGCCACCAATTTGCTTGAGTGTGCCCTGTCCGGCTTCTTTCATGTATTCTTCCAATCCGGGACGTTCCTTTTTTGGACTGAATTCCTTACGACCGGTTCCCATACTAATGGTGTTATAACCGGCAACCATATATACTTTTCTTCTTAATTTCATCTGATGTTCCTCCTAGTTTAAATAATCATTAATAGGACCATAGGCATGGAAAAATCCTGTGAGCAAAACTGTGTTCACATCATTTTCATTCAACGCCACTTTATCGCTGACAAGCTTTTGTCCGATAGCTTTTGAACGAACTGCGTATTCTGTAGCAAGCTTGGCGCCCATGGTATCCATGGCTTTCAATTCACCAAAATACTCACGAAGTACTGCATCTTTTTGCTTGTTTCCAACCACAGCTTTCCACGGAAGCATTTTCTGAGGAGCCGCTCCAAGCTTAGCATCGCAGGATGCAGCCACATCAGCCACATTTACATATGCCTTTTTTGCGGGATCATATATTCCTGTAATCTTTCCTTTTTCATATTTCAGGAAACCATCTTTTTGCGAGCCATCGTGGTTCTGTCCGCCTTTCACACCCATTTCCATGAATTTATCCAGCATCGGACTGTGAATCTTTTCATCCTTCACGTGAGGTGCCATCACTTTCATAATGTATTGGCAAACATCAATACCAACATAATCGATCAGCTGAAAAATTCCCATCGGGCGAACCAGATAATCCTGTGATACTTTATTGACAACATATACAGCTTCTACGAACGACATGTTTTTTGAAATTTCTTCAGCCAGATTCATTCCGTACAACGCATCACGCATGAAGTGACCATTGCCAATGAAGCCTGCAAAGTCGTTGCTGGGAACAGCAATCTTACGAAGACTCTTAATATATTCGTGACAGAAAGTAACCAGTTCTTCTTTTGTATTATCGGCTTTAATTACTTCAACCAATTTCTGAACAGCAGGTGGGTTGTAGAAATGCACACCCAATACGCGGCCTTCCAGCTTTGCTGCTTCGTCAATATGTGTGATAGGAATTGATGAAGTATTTGTGAAGAACCAGGGTTTCTTAGGATTGTTCTGATTAATCTGAGAGAATAATTTAATTTTTAATTCGGGATTTTCACTGGCTGCTTCAAAAATTAAAGTTGACTCATAGGCTGATTCCACAGTAGTTACCGGCCGAATAATACTCATCACATCTTTCACATACTGATCCACAATTTCATTGTTGTCTATCAGGTCAAGTCTGTCTTTGTATACCGCACGCAAAGCAACTGTTTTCTTTTCAGCAGCTTTTCCTACTTGAACCTGCATGTATTTCATCAGGCCTGTGAGAGCGGGTTGGGAAATATCAAGAGCATACAGTAAAAACTGTTTCCCTTTGTTCTCAGCTTTCAGGCTCAGGTCGGCCATTTCCAATGCAGTGAGGAGCAGAATGCCACTGCCCATTTTTCCTGCAGCACCGAGAACTGTAACATTTTCGAATCTGTCTACATAACTCATAGTTAATTATTTTTAGTTTAATTTATATTTCATTTAAAAATTACCAATTGGGAGCTCTTTTTTCCAGAAATGCTTTCATCCCCTCTCCGCTTTCTCCATTGCCAAAAAGATTTCCGAATTCTTTGGCTTCCATTTCACTGGCTTCAATCAAACCCATTTCATACCCTTTGCGGATGGCTACTTTACCACGCTTCACTGATACGGGACCTTTTGCAGCAATTTTGGTGGCGAGTTCCATAACAACTGTCATCAATTGTTCGGGCTCAACCACTTTTTGTACAAGACCCATTCGCAGTGCTTCATCTGCAGTAATCATTTCAGCCGAAAGAATCAAATACAATGCATTTCCTAAACCGGCAAGCTGTGTTAATCGCTTTGCACCGGCATATCCGGGAATCAAGCCGAGGTTTACTTCGGGCTGACCGAATTTAGCTTTGGTGCTTGCAATACGCATATCGCAGGCCATGGCCAATTCATTGCCACCACCCAGGCAAAAGCCATTGATTGCAGCAATAACAGGAATTTCAAATTGTTCAATCGCAAGGAAAACATCCTGTCCGAATTTCGAAAATTTATAACCTTGTTCAGAATTCATATCCGACATTTCAGCAATGTCCGCACCGGCAACAAAAGCTTTGCCTTCGCCGGTAATAACAAGAACCCGCACATCGTTGCGTTTTTTTAGTTCACCGAGAAAGTGGCTCATTTCCACAAAAAAGTTAGTGTTCAGGGCATTCATGGCTTCTGGCCGGCTGATAGTCAGCATTGCAATGCCATTCTGAATGTCGGGTTTAAGTTGTTTGTACTCCATAGGTTTTTGGGTTAGAGATTTGAAGGAAGGCAAACCTAAAGGAAATTTATTTAAAGAGCAAGGATTTAAGAATTTTTAGTAAAAAATAATCCTCCTTTCTTCTTTCAAACTTAACTTCTATCTTTGAAAAATTATTATGCAACCAACTGATTTGATATTAGCCGGACTTGCTGCTATTGCAGCAGGATTTGTGAATGCTATTGCCGGTGGTGGAACGCTGATCACCTTCCCCGTTCTTATGGCTTTGGGCATTCCTCCTGTTGCTGCTAATATCACAAATACGATTGCTCTTTGTCCGGGATATTTTGGAGGAACCTATGCACAACGCAAAGATTTATCAGGACAAAAAAATAACATTCTTTCAATAATTCCTGCAGGTATTCTCGGCGGGATAACAGGCGGTCTACTTCTTATTTATACAGAAGAAAAAACATTCAAAACACTTGTTCCGTATTTGATATTAATCGCTACAATTCTGCTTGCCTTTCAGCCATTGATAAAAAAATTGATTTCAAAAAAATCGAATTCCGAG